>JAUYGX010000026.1 GCA_030690365.1 Bacteroidales bacterium
ATTATCTGGCAATGGGCAAGTAATGATCAAGACTCACAGACGGATGTTGTAATGGCCAGTTGCGGTGATGTGCCAACGCTTGAGTCACTGGCAGCAGTTTCCATTCTTCGGGAACATTTACCTGAACTGAAAATCAGGGTGGTTAACGTGGTCGATCTTATGAAACTTGAATCCAGTACAGAACACCCACACGGATTAACTGATTCTGAATTCGATGCTTTGTTTACGAAAGATAAACCTATTGTTTTTGCTTTTCACGGCTATCCAAAACTTATACATCTTCTTACATATCGCCGTACTAACCATGCGAACATGCATGTTCGTGGTTATAAAGAAGAAGGAACCATAACTACTTTTTTTGACAATCTGGTGCTCAACGATCTTGACCGGTTTCATCTGGTAATAGATGTAATTAATCGTCTGCCAAAAATAAATGACAATGCGGCTAAACTGAAATTAATGCTGGAGGAAAAACTTATTGAACACAGAACAAATATTAATAAAAATGGCGAGGATCTGCCGGAAATACGAAACTGGAAATGGAAACCCGATTGAACACAGAAAGGAGAATTATATGCACGATTATGAAACAATGCACATTGGTATAGCTGCCGACCATGGTGGTTTTGAATTGAAGGTAAAATTGCTGGCCGCACTTACTTTTGCCGGTTATATGGTCGAGGATTTCGGCGCATGGGAGTTGACCGATGATGATGACTACCCTGATTTTGTGATTCCGCTGGCCAAAGCAGTTTCAGAAGACGAAATTACCCGTGGTTTGGCTATCTGTGGTAGTGGCGTTGGAGCTTGCTTCGCTGCCAACAAAGTACCCGGTGTCCGGGCAGCTCTGATCACAGATTGCTTCTCCGCTCATCAGGGAGTGGAAGATGATGACATGAATGTGATGTGCCTGGGAGGCCGGGTTACTGGAACTTCCATGGCCTGGGAATTGGTTCAGGCATTCCTGAAAGCTGATTTCAAAGCTGAAGAAAGGTTTACCCGGCGTTTAGCAAAAGTGGCAGCATTGGAAAAGGGAAAATAATAGCACTACCTCATCGGGATTACTGAAAATTGAATTTAAAAAAAGGATAGATTATCATGAGTGAAAATGAACACAATCAGCATCAGAAGGAAACGCAGGATTACAAAATGCCTGAACACAGTCACAGACGACACTTGAATCGGATACATCATACCTGGAGTTTTTGGATTTTCTTGTTTTTGATGTTTTTAGCT
>JAUYGX010000029.1 GCA_030690365.1 Bacteroidales bacterium
GATAGCTCGTTTCTCTGAGAGGCTGTAATATGTTTGTAGGACATCTCGTTATTGGTTAATGGTAATAGTTGAGTATTATCCATTATATCGACTGGGATGTCTTTTTTTAAGGGATGTTGCACTTGTGGGTAGAATGTAGGACCGCGGGGTTGACAAAATAATAATTATCTGTTAATATCACCTGTTATCTTACGGTAACGCTCTTTAAAAAACGCCGGTGGTATACAGCTGAATGGCTGTGTATTTTCATCGGGAAACCTTTAACTCCAAAATTGGAGGATCGAATGTCAGCAGCGCAACGCATCGAAAAAATCATTACTCATCTGGAACCACATCTAGATGAATTCGTAGCAATCTATTTAGCTCGCAACTTCGGACAACATGTGTGGTTGAATATCAAAAAAGCTATAATCGAGACAAAAAATGGTAGTGTCAAATTAATCAGGCGTATAGTTTGGTTAATTATCGGTATCGGTGAGGGTCCATTCGATGAACACGGACCAGGGAAAAACAACGAACTGTGTTCGGCGGACCTAATTGCCCAACATCTTGGGATTGAAAGACATCCCAAAGTTTCACTGCTGTTGAAGAAAATCCGTACCGGAGATCGTACGGGCAAATATACACTCTTAGACTTAGGACAATGTGTTCGTATGCTCAATCACATCGGTTGGAAGCCGGCCAGGATCGAAAAATGGCTTAAAGTATTTCTGGACTGTTATTTCGATGAACAAACGTTCGTCAAAAATATCCAACATGAAACACCTGCCGATTCGATCGAATTTCCAGTCAGCAATCCTAAATTCCGTGATTTAATAAGTCGAGGAATATTTTTCCAGCAATGGCGGACAGAAACCAAAAAAGGTAAAAATGAAATAACCTTTGATCAGCTTACCGACCAGCTGAAGAAAAAGCTGGCCACACTATCAAAACAGTCCCCTTCAAAATTGTTCGATCTCCTCGAATGCTGTACGCTAATTGCCGCCCATCATCCTGATGATCAACAAATCGCTTATGAATGGGTAGTAGAGATATTTACGGCCTACGCAGACTACCAACACGATTTTCTGTCCGCCTGCGACATAATCAAACAGATCAAAACAAAAGTTATCAAACCGCACCCGGACTGCAAGCCCTGGGAAATAATCCAGGTACTGGGCATCGACCGCCGTACCAACGAAACCGGTAACCGCTGTCTGGCCGCAGCCGCTAAATTTCTCTATCAAAACCTAGATGTTCTGGTAATCCAGCAACCTTCCGGAAATGTGCAGATATTGATCCTGCGTAACCACCGGTATAGCCTATTGCCAATGATTACCCGAGCGATACGCTTGGAAGAAATTATTGCTGGATATTTGATCACCGATGATACGGACTTAACGTATGATCATTTGGCATCTTCTGGCCGCATATCCTATGCCGATAATTGGTATCTACCGATCAACGATCAGGGTCAGGGTTGGGCTTTGCTTAACGGCTCCCTGACCATGCCCAAAATGCCACCGACTTCCATCTTCTTTGACCGGATCATGGAAATCCTTTACAAAATGGTTCTAACAGACAATCATAAAGAATCCTGGAATGAGTATGTTAACGGACGAATTCCAGAATTCAACTGATCACAACCCAAAATCGGTTCCACAAACCGCCTCGATGAAGTTATAAGGTATAAATAGTTCTTAAACCCAAAACAAAAGGCCCGACCTGCGAAAGCAAGTCGGGCCTTATTTAATTTTCTGAAATTTTTATTGAACTACCCCATTTATCACTGTCACTGCATTACTGCAGGCAACTTGATTCTGAGTATCAACTACACAAATAGTAAAATAGTGTGTGCCTGTACTCAGATCCACTTCACTGCCACGAGTGCCAGTCTTACTACCTTCATCTGTATAGGTTAATTTCTCCTTGGTGGATTCTGCTTTGATATAACCATCCGCCGGATAAGCCGGTGCGGCCACGGTTTGTGACCAAGCAATCTTATAATAACTGAAATCAGCTTCGTTGGATTGAGTCCAAGTTAAGACAACTTTTTCACTAGAATATGTACCGGACAAAGTCACCGCACTGGGAGCAGGATTGTCATGAATCGGAGTTATTTGAATTACATTACTACAGTATATACTATCGCCGACAGCACATATCCTATAGTAATATGGTTTCCCTTTGACTGATGAGAAGTCCCGATAACTCCCCGAATCTTTGGATTGGGCTGATATATATCCATCATCAGGATACCTAGGATCACTATTAGTTTCTGATCT
>JAUYGX010000037.1 GCA_030690365.1 Bacteroidales bacterium
CGGACTGGGTTACCTCGAAATGTTTTTTCCGTTTTTGAACAGCTCATTTTCACTGGGAGTGACCGTCATCGTGCTAATCTGGGTTTTTGTTCTGCTTTCCATGCGTGGCGTTGGAATCATCACCAAGGTGGTTTCTCTTACCGTGACTTTTTTGTTGATTTCTGTTATCATCACCTCGTTTGCCGGATGGTTCGATTTTGATATAGCCGTGTTTAAAACCAACTGGAATGTGAGCGGAAAAGGTCCCGGAGCCGCCATTATGTCTGGATTTGCCATCCTGATTTTCTCCTTTGTTGGTGTTGAAAGTGTTGCTACCAACAACGAGCACATCCAAAACCCTAAGAAGATCGTTCCCCTGGCCACCATCATTGGTTTCATCATTGTGGCCATCATTTATATTGCATCAACTACCGTTATCGAAGGCATGTTCACTGCCAAAGAAATTCAGACGGCTCCGGCCTCCTTTGCGCTATCCATGCAACATATATTTAATTCACCGATCGTTGGCGAAGTGGTGTCGGCTATCATGGCCATTGCGTGTCTGGCCAGTTTCCTGGTTTGGAACCTTTCTTCAGCCAGTGCTGCCAAAACCAGTGCCGACAATGGTTTCCTGCCCAAAGCCTACAGCTTTACCAATAAGTACGGAATCAACAGCAAAGGACTGGTTATAAACGGAGCTATCATGACCATCATCGAAGTTATCCTGATGTTGATGGGAAGCAATATTGCAACGGCATTCGGCATAACTGTAACTATTTCGGTGATGTTGCTGCTGTTCCCCTATTTTTGGTCGGGGATCGCCTTGATAAAAAAAGACCGAGAGAATGGAGTTCGATCTATTACAAACCTGGTGATTGTAACGATTTCATCCATTTTCATCATTTCGGCATTCGCCTCCGCCACCATCGATGAGCTCTGGCTGGTGATCGTATTAGTGATGGTGGTTTTGGCCGTTTATGCCCTCAAGTTTACCTCACCAGTTAAAAAGTAATCGACACAAATTTGTTCAACCAAAAGGATCCCATAGATGCGACATTCACATCCTGATTTTTTTTTACAAATAATCAGCCAACGTAGTAGCTATATGAGGTGTCATATAATGCGGGTGTTACCACAAACAACAACCTGGAAAATTCGGTTTGCTAATATCAGACATCATGCACGCCTGAATTCCATTTCATGCACTTTAGTTGGTGAATCTTGCGGGATTTTACCTATTATAATTGCTTTTAAACAGGATTAAAATCAAAATTAAATGCGCTTAAAACAGTTCGGACTTATTTTCTTGTTTTCAATTCTTTTCAACGGTATTCATGCACAGAAGTATAAAGATCCGAAACTTCATGTTGAGGTCAGGGTACAGGATTTGTTATCGCGCATGACGCAGGAGGAAAAATTCTGGCAGTTGTTTATGATTCCCGATGATATCAACGGTGACACTGCAAAATACCAAACCGGCATTTTTGGGTTTCAGGTAAATACCGTGGGGCAAAACCAGGATGCAGCCGGGCAAATGTTGACTTATAGCGACGGCAATTCAGCATCAGCTACAGCCGTTAAAATCAACAAAATTCAACAATATTTTATTGAGAAAAGCAGGTTGGGCATCCCCATTATTCCCTTCGATGAGGCATTACATGGATTGGTCAGAACGGGAGCCACAGCTTTTCCCCAGGCAATTGGTCTGGCAGCTTCCTGGGACACCAATTTAATGCATCAGGTAGCCAACGCCATTGCCTTGGAATGTGGCACCCGTGGAATACGGCAAATTTTATCTCCGGTAGTTAACGTAGCCACCGATGTTCGTTGGGGCCGTACTGAGGAAACATATGGAGAAGATCCGTTTCTGACTTCTCAAATGGGCGTGGCCTATGTATCTGAGTTCGAAAAAAAAGGCCTTGTCACCACACCGAAACACTTTGTTGCCAACGTAGGTGATGGTGGTCGCGACAGCTATCCAATACATTGGAATGAGCGCTACCTGCGCGAAATCATCCTCCCACCCTTTGAGGCTTGCATCAATAAAGGAGGATCTAATTCGGTGATGACTTCCTACAATTCCTACGACGGCTCGCCGTGTACCGCCAATAACTGGCTGCTTAATAATTTGTTGAAAGATGAATGGGGATTTAAGGGGTTTGTTATTTCGGATGCAAGTGCCACCGGTGGCGCCAATGTGCTTCATTTTACAGCTTCAGATTATGAGGAGGCATCTGCTCAGGCGATTTCCAACGGACTTGATGTTATTTTTCAAACCAATTTCGACCATTACAAGCTTTTTTCGCCATCGTTTTATGATGGACGCATCGACCAAATGACTATTGACAGTGCAGTGGCACGTGTGTTGCGCATGAAATTCAAACTTGGTTTGTTTGAGCATCCCTATGTAAATCCGGAACAGGCTACTGTTTGGAACGGTAATCCGCAACACAAGACCCTGGCCAAAAAAGCTGCTCTGGAATCCATCGTCCTGCTTAAAAACGATGCCCATATTCTTCCTGTTTCAAAATCCGTTAAATCGATTGCTGTAATTGGTCCTGATGCAGACGAAGCACGGCCTGGAGGTTACAGTGGTCCCGGAAACGGCAAAGTGAGCATCCTTCAGGGAATTGAAAACAAGGTAGGAAATACAACAAAAGTGAACTATGATCCGGGATGCCTTCGCGAAAACATTGAATACATTACAATTCCTTCGGAAGCCCTGTCGTGCATCATTGACCAGAATACACAAGATGGGTTGAAAGGTGAATATTTCAACAATGTCAGTTTTTCGGGTTCACCGGTTTTTACACGATGCGACCCACAGATTCAGTTTCAATGGACGTTGTTTTCTCCCGATCCTGAAAAACTGTCCTATGATTTCTACGCTGTTCGTTGGACCGGTAAACTAAAATCGCCCGAAAGTGGCAACTTTAAAATCGGTATTGACGGGCATGACGGTTACCGGTTGTATATCGATGGGAATCTGGCAATTGACAACTGGATAAAACGGACAAAGCAAACCAAACTAACTGATTTTCAATTTACAAAAGAACAGGAATACGACATTCGTATCGACTTTTACGAACCAACAGGAAACGCATGGTTCAGATTGGTATGGAATGTAGGTGTGCAAGATCATCAAAGCGAATCTATCGACAAAGCAATAACATTGGCCGCAGAAAGCGACCTGGCGATCGTGGTTGTGGGCATCGAAGAAGGTGAGTTTCGCGACCGCGCCTATTTGGGCCTTCCGGGAAGGCAGGAAGAATTAATAAAAAGAGTATCCGGAACCGGCAAACCCACCATTGTAGTACTGGTTGGTGGAAGTGCCATCACCATGAGTCCATGGATCGACCGTGTGGATGGAATTCTGGATGTTTGGTATCCGGGTGAAGAAGGGGGTAACGCGGTGGCTGATGTGCTGTTTGGCGATTACAATCCGGCAGGACGATTGCCCGTCACCTTTCCTGTTTTTGAAGGACAATTGCCTCTGGTTTACAACCATAAGCCAACCGGACGCGGGGATGATTACAACAACCTCACAGGTCAGCCTTTGTTTCCATTTGGATATGGATTGAGCTATACAAATTTTGATTATTCGGACATACAACTGGGATCGAACAGCATCTCACCAACCGATTCAACATATGTATCTGTAAAGGTTACCAATTCAGGAAAAGTGGCCGGAGATGAGGTAGTTCAGCTATACCTGCACGATGAACTGGCCTCTGTGGTTCGTCCGGTTACCGAGCTTAAGGGTTTTCAACGCATTCATCTCCTGCCGGGAGAAACCAAGGAAGTTCTGTTTGTTATCGACCCCGGTATGCTCTCGATGCTGGACATCAACCTCAACAAGATAGTGGAACAGGGTAATTTCCGTTTGATGATCGGAGCCTCCTCAAAGGATATCAGACAGCGTGCTATTTTAAAAGTAATTGATTAATATGAAGAAAAGTATCAACACAACAGTATCTGCCATTTTGCTGCTGGTTCTGTGGGCAGGAATTTCAAATTTAAAGGCTCAACAGGAAGAATTCCCCTACATATGGCCAGCCGACTCTGCGGTAAAAGAAAAATTAAACCAGTGGCAGGATTGGAAATTCGGGGTCATCATCCATTGGGGTGCTTACAGCCAGTGGGGTGTGGTGGAAAGCTGGAGTCTTTGCCCGGAGGATGAGTCGTGGTGCGAAAGGCGCGGCCCGTATGCTGATGACTATGGTCAATATGTTCATGAATATGAAAAAATCAGGGAATCCTTTTATCCTGAAAAGTTTGATCCGCAAAAATGGGCCGATGCTTGCCAGAAAGCCGGGATGAAATATGTGGTATTTACCACCAAACACCACGATGGATTTTGTATGTTCGACAGCAAGTACACCGATTACAAAATCACCGACAAGGCAAGCAAGTTTTCGCAAAACCCTAAAAGCAATGTTGCAAAAGAAGTCTTCAACGCTTTTCGCGAACAAAACATGGGCATCGGGGTATATTTCAGTAAACCCGACTGGCATAGCAACGATTACTGGTGGCCCTATTTTCCACCGCAAGACCGCAATGTGAACTACAATCCCGAAAAATATCCCGAAAGGTGGAGCCGGTTTCAATCGTTCACTTATAATCAACTGGAAGAACTGATGAGCGATTATGGAAAGGTGGATATTCTCTGGCTGGATGGAGGCTGGGTTCGTCCGGCGGGTTCGCTGACAGCGGAGACAAAACCATGGCTTGGTAAAAATCAGTGGGTTCAGGATGTCAATATTCCTGCCATTGCCACCATGGCACGCAGCAATCAACCAGGTTTGCTGATTGTTGACCGGACAGTACATGGGGAATTTGAAAACTACCGCACACCGGAACAACAAATTCCTGAAGAAATTCCCGGTTATCCATGGGAAAGCTGCATTACGCTCGGCGACAATTGGTATTCCACAGGCCCCGCCGAACATTATAAATCGTCCACGTGGGCCATTCAAACCCTGATAAAAATTGTGGCCAAAGGCGGTAATTTCTTGTTGGGCATCGGTCCCGACAAAACCGGCGATTTGGTACCCGAGGTGTGTCAACGGCTTGAAGAAATAAGCCAATGGATGGAAATAAATTCTGCAGCTATTTACAACACAATTCCACTGCAACCATACCAATCGGGCAACTTCTGCTTCACCCAGGCAAAAGATGGATCCACCAGATACCTGTTCTATTTGCTACCCGAAGGTGAAATGCTTTCTGACCAGCTGGAAATACCGGATGGTTTTATTGTCAATAATCAACACATCAGTATGTTGGGTTATCCCGTCAAACTGTCGATGGATACGAAACTAGGAACAACAACCGTTAAAATCCCACAGGAAATCCGAAAAAACAAGGTGTTTTCCTCCGCTTTAGTATTTAGTGTTAAGGATAAAAAATAGGTTGTGTTCAAGTTTAACCATGCTGTCTTTTCGAGTAAAAAGACCCCAGAAAAAAGCCCCGATGGCCATCGGGGCACATTGTATGATGACAAAACCCAAAGCACCGACCTGTCATATCGAAATCAGCCCCAGACTGATGAGAAACGTAAGTTCGGCAAAACCAAGTCCTCAGTGAACAAGTGTATCTTCCTTTCTGGGAGATTTCTCTTTCGTCAACCACCGCTTTCGCTCAGGCTGTCTCAATCGAAATGACATGGTTGTTTCTTTGAAGGCGGGATGGTATTGGTTTGTTGTGTGAGGAGTTTTTTTGAGACCCAACTTTCCCTGATTCTGTAGACAATTAATAAATCAGAGAAGTAGAACCGGAGATAAGAGTCTGTATTGCGGCAAAAAAAATTACATTTTACCATGAACCAAAAAAACAGGTAATTGCATTTGCTAGGCATTAATTATTAATTACCTTTACAACGATTAAAAAAAGCCCATCCAAATCATTACTTGGATTCATTACTCAATGATTAGTCGACATATAAAACCATTCTCCGGCAACCAAACCTGGCCAATTAATATGCTGATTTACATCGGCTTGGTAATGATAATGGGAAATATCAACGCCATCGTCGATTCTTTCCTACACCCCGAAATACCCTATTTTGATGCGGAGCATCTGATCGTCGGTTCGGTGACCGGGACCATTACGCTTGTCCTGGGTGGTGTTATCTTTTTTTATATAAACCGGCTGAAAAAGACAAACATAGAGCGTAGTATGTTATTGGATAAGCTATCAGAAGCCAGGATAAAAGCCGAAAACAGCGATCGGTTAAAATCGGCCTTTCTGGTCAACATGAGCCATGAAATCAGAACTCCCATGAACGGAATTATGGGGTTTGCTGATTTGCTTAAATCGCCCGATTTGCCTGGAGAAAAGCAGCAGGAATATATTGACATCATCAAAAGAAGCGGCCACCGCATGCTCAATATTATCAATGATATTATCGACATTTCAAAAATAGAATCCGGCCTCATGGAAGTGGTATTGAGTGATACATCTATCAACGAAATAATCGAATACATCTATACTTTTTTCAAGCCGGAGATGGATAATAAACAAATTCAATTCTCCATTCGTAAATCGTTGCCCGACAAAAAGGACATCATAAAAACCGATCACGAAAAAATCATCGCCATTTTGACCAACCTGGTTAAAAACGCCATCAAATTTACCAATACCGGCTCCATCGAAGTTGGTTATAAAATTGTATCATTGATTCATGAATCAATGATACAATTTTATGTGAAAGATACAGGTATCGGGATTCCAAAAGACAAACTCAACTCTGTTTTTGAACGCTTTATACAAGTGGGTACCCAGAATATAAATACAGAACAGGGAGCGGGACTGGGCTTATCCATCTCGAAAAGCTACGTGGAAATGCTGGGAGGTAGCATCTGGGTTGAAAATAACTTTAACCATGATCAGGAAGTTGTTGGTTCCACATTCTTTTTCACCATCCCCTATTCTAATGAGATTCGGAACAAATTGACACAAGTTGAAACTCAAAGAACCACACCTCCTGTAGGTCAGCATTTTAACTTAAAGATATTAATTGTTGAAGACGATGAAGTTTCAGATTTACTGATCACCACTGCACTCAAAAAGTATCATCACCAAATATTACATACTCAGTCGGGTGATGAAGCCATACGAATTTGCAGAAATAATCCTGATATCGACCTGATTTTAATGGACATTAAAATGCCTTTAATGGACGGCTATGAGGCCACTCGTAGAATCAGGGAATTCAATAGCCAGGTAGTTATTATTGCTCAAACAGCTTTCGGGTTAGAAGGAGACAGGGAAAAAGTACTTGAGGCAGGATGTAATGATTATATCTCAAAACCACTGTTAATAAACAACTTAATAGATATCATAAGCAGTCATTTACCTATTGAGCAAACTAAGGAGGATGCCTTGCCTGAAAGCAAGAAACAAGTCAGGGACAGTATATAACCTTTCGGGAAAATAAACGGAATTTTGTACCTGAGTCAACTTTAGCCCTGACCCATTAAAAACAAGGCACCGAAAAATACAAATAAAAGTTCTCAGGGTTCTGAATAATCTTGATACTTTTGTTCATTCATTTCGCGAATGCATGGGATGATTCAACGGAATTTTCCACTAAAAATGATTGGTTTTTAACATGAAACAAAAAGCGGCGCTTGTTTTATCGGGAGGTGGTGCCAGGGGGATTGCCCACATTGGTGTAATAGAAGAACTTGAGAAACAGGGCTTTGAAATTACTTCCATTGCAGGAACTTCCATGGGTGCCCTGGTAGGTGCAGCCTTTGCCCTGGGTAAAATGGAAGAACTCAAAAAGTGGCTGTGCAGCCTCGATCGCCTCAAGGTATTTAACTTAGTTGACTTTACCCTGAGTGGTCAGGGATTTATTAAAGGAGATAAAGTTTTCAAAAAGATGAAAGAGTTTATCACCGATAAAAACATCGAAGACCTTGACATTCCTTATGCTGCGGTTGCAGTGGATATCATTAACAAAAAGGAGGTGGTTTTTAACACGGGCAGCATTTATAAAGCCATACGTGCCTCTGTATCCATTCCAACGGTACTTACTCCGATAAAAACGGAAGAGGGCCTTCTGGTGGACGGTGGTGTGATGAACAACATCCCCATCAACCATGTAAAACGAACTCAGGACGACTTGCTGATAGTTGTTGATGTAAATGCGGAGGTTCCCGTATTGAAACCACCAAAATCGGAAGAGGAGAATGAGACCATGCTCCAAATTTATCAGAAAAAAATCCTTGCGTTCTACAACCAGTTTCAACCCGAAAATCAGCAACCCGTTGAGGAGAAACTTGGCTACTTCGACCTCCTGAACCATACTATTGGTTTTATGACCCATCAGATTGCCATGCATAAATTGGAAAAACATCCGCCTGATTTGGTCATTAATATTTCACACCACATCTGCAACGCATTTGATTTTTACAAAGCTGAGGAACTGATTGAAATAGGTCGGTACGTCACTCAAAAAAGAATGGAAGAATATGGAAAAGACGATCACCATTGAACATTATAAAACACCGTTGGGGGAACTGATTCTGGGTTCATATGACGAAAAATTATGTCTGTGCGATTGGCGTTTTCGCAAGATGCGCGCTGCCATCGACAATCGGTTGAAAAGCATTATAAACGCCGAATTTACCGAAGGCTACTCCCCCGTTCTGGAAGAAACCAAACATCAGCTCAGTCAATATTTTAAACAGGAAAGAACTGAATTCGACCTCCCCTTACTTTTGGCAGGATCGGACTTTCAAAAAAGTGTATGGGAGGCTCTTCTGAGGATCCCTTACGGGAAAACGGAAACTTACCTCGGCCTGTCGAAAATACTGAACAACGAGCAAGCCATCCGTGCGGTAGCCGCCGCCAACGGTGCAAATGCCATTTCAATCGTTGTGCCGTGCCACCGGATAATTGGCAGCAATGGTAAGTTGGTTGGATATGCGGGCGGATTGCCAGTGAAAAAGAAACTCCTTGAATTGGAAAACAAGGATCAAGGGTCGCAGTTAAGTCTTTTTGGTGATTAGCCTGTATTTTAGGAAGTTTATTTACCTACGCGATCAACTGCAAATTAAGCTTCCTGAAGTTCCCTTTTCGATTTTCGGTACAGGTAGGAATTAAAAATATTCCTCTTGGCGAACCTGATTTGCTTGTCGGAATTGTGGAATTTGGTAAAAACGCTTTTCGGCACACCAAAATATTCATAGGTGGATCCGTCGAGGAAGGTAATCACCAGCATCAACCCTTTGTGATAGTAGTCGAGGATTCCCGATTCGGAAGTGGTGATGTTGTATTCCGCCAGCCTTGCATCTCTGGTTTCAGGGGCAATGCTTACCAGAAAATGATAGCCATCAATGATCTGCCGGCTTTTTGCTTCAGCTTCTGTGGCCAGTTCATCCCCTGCCTGGAATTTATCCGGATGCCACTCCTTCACCAGGTTCCGATAAGTGGTTTTTAGCTGGTTAAGATCGATGTCCTGCTCAACACCAAACAATTTCTTATATTCGTTAACACGCTTCATGGATGATCTTTTTGTAAATTAACTGATTTCCGGTTCTTTATCTGTAATCTCTGACTTTTGCGAACCGGATTTTGACAGCCGGCAAAAGTACACCTTTATTGTATGCTCCCGACATTCGTTCTCAGATTCATACAAGGATCCCCCTTTCAGAAATTTTTTCGAGAAACCAAATCACTTCAAGCAGGAACTTCCGTATCTGTACAAACTGATGGTACAGGTGCTAAACCAGGACTTAGCCACGGTGTGATCAGTAAAATGGCTATCAACAATTACTAAAATCCTCTTTGTGAAACTCTGTGTATTCTTTGTGAAACTCTGTGGCACAGCTTTTTCGCAAAGTCTCCCCAGAAAGAACCAGTAACTTGAGAGCAATCAAAGTCACTGAAAACCAGCCTACATTGTTTATTCTCCATCATCACCTTCGTAGGTCAGGTCGATTTCTTTCCGGATTTTATCCAATGTAGAGATCAGGTCCATACTCGTCGAATGTGGCATTTTCAAACTTTGGATTTCATGGTTTTGAATACAGCTGATCACCTCTTCGATTTCATGAAAATATCCGTTTCCACGATAAGGTATTTTAAGTATTTCCGCTGATTTACCAAACTCCGTCACAGTGAGTTTTTCGGTATGATGAAATCGCTTGTGCATTTTAATGGAGCCTTTGGTTCCCTTGATGAGTGCTTCGATGGGCATGTTTTCCTGAAGCGTAGCTTCGAGGTCAGCTTGAGTGCCATTCTCATAGCCAAAATGAATGACACACGACGCATCCACCCCTGATTTGGTAAGAATTGCAGAAGCCCTGATACTTGCCGGCATCCCCATCAACAAAAGACTCAGATAAACCGGGTAAAGCCCGATGTCCAACAGCGCACCGCCACCCAGTTTTTTATTAAATAACCTGCTCTCGGGGTCGTATCCGGCCGCATAGCCAAAATCCGATTGCAGTCTGGTAATTTCGCCGACCACCCCTTTTTCAATGACTTCAATTAATTTTTCCGTGGCCGGGATAAACCGCGTCCATAAGGCTTCCATCAGAAACAGATTGCTTGATTTTGATTCCCTGATCATAGCCCCGACTTCGCGTGCATTCATGCCCAAAGGCTTTTCGCATAAAACGGACTTGCCCGCCTTTAAGCACATCAGGGTGTTTTCGCAATGGAATACATGAGGTGTGGCGATATACACCACATCAATTTCAGGGTCGTTAGCCAATTCCAAATAGGTTCCGTAATATTTTGCTGCATGGAATTCCGCTCCAAAACGCGCTGCTTTTTCAATGCTGCGCGAGGCCACCGCTCTCAGTTCCGCCTGTTGGACAAGCCTCAGATCGGCAGCAAATTTATGGGCAATTTTGCCGGTGCCAAGAATGCCCCATTTGATAATACCGGCCATCACTGTATCAAATTTAACTGATGACTTAAATGCTGGTAATTCTCATCGTCGAACGACACCAATATAACTTTCTCAATTTCGGGGAACTGAGCCAGCGAATGTAAAAGTGTTTGAATCGCTATCTGCGCGGCTTCTTTTTTGGGATATCCGTAAATGCCGGTACTGATGCATGGAAAAGCAACGGTTTTGCATTGATTTTCGCTGGCCAGCCTCAATGAATTCCGGTAACAGGAAGCCAGTTTTTCTGCTTCACCCTGATTTCCATCATGCCAGACCGGCCCCACAGTATGAATAACAAATCCGGCTTTCAGATTTCCGGCCGTAGTGATGACGGCAATCCCGGTTTCGCATCGGCTCCGGGCAGCAACAATCTTCCGGCAATCCTCCAGAATGGCCGGACCGCCTGCGCGGTGAATGGCTCCATCCACCCCACCGCCACCCATCAGCGAAGAGTTGGCCGCATTGACGATGGCGTCCGCTTCTACCCGGGTGATATCACCTTTTATGAGTTCTATTTTAGCGTTGTGGTTCATGTGAGTGTGTTTTTATTTTAAGAATGATCTGATCAATATTCTCATTAACTTTTTTCCTTTTTTCTTGAATTTTCCGTATTTTGATCCTGGAGTTAAAAATCAATACTACACCTATGGTCAGAAAAATGACTAATTGAGGAAGCAAAAAATTATCAACGCTATAATATCGGCTGCCCAGAAATTGAAAAAAAATGATAAAGCTCACAAAGAAAATTGCATGTGGGGAGTATTTCAACGATATTTCTCTGAAAGTTATTTTATTGTTATCGATTTTTTGCTGACTCCTATGGTTATAAAGCTCTTTGTAATGCGAAGTTAAAACTTTGGAGGCAATCTTTCGACATTCCATTTCATCTAATGCAGCCAATTTGGCGTCCGTATCTAAATGACTATTCCGAAAGAATTCAACCAGTTCTTTGTCGGACTTGGTATTAAGTATCTTTGTCCAGTTGTAATAGGCCATTTAACTTAATTTTATTAAGAAGTAGTTTTTAAACAAAATATAAGCATTTAATGAGGTTGCAATTAACAACCAAATGAAATAAGGCAATATTAGTAACAAATTTAACTTCAAATCCCGCCAATAATTAAATAAGTAAAATCCGATGAGTTTTAATACCTATAGTGTCCGATAATTTTAAAATTAAACAAGCAGTCTTCCAGCACTTGTCCTGATCCAATGTTATGAACCACCAGATTTCTTCTTCCATCTGTGGACTTTTCTTTTACAACGATTCCAATATGTGTTACAGAACCACCAAGATTCCAACAAACAATGTCACCCGCCGAATAATCTTCGGGGATTGTTGAATTCTCCAAAACAGTTCCATGTCTTGTGAAAAAGGTCATTAGGTTGGGAACGCGTCTGTGATCAATATTCTTGTCAGTATGTGTTGAACCCCAGTTATTTGGGTATCTATCAAAATTTTGCCGCATGTCTTCATGGACTTCTTTTTGCAAGTCAATACCAAGTTTTCTATAGGTCCGAATGACGACGTCCGTACAAACACCTTTGTCTGACGGAACATCTCCGTTCGGATAGTCAAGACTAAAATAAGCGGGGTCATATATAACGGTTTGTCTCGTTAAAATTATTGCTGAATCTGCAAGTCTGTTATAAAAATTCGTCTGGCCAAATGAGGTTGACAAACCAAAAATGAGCAGAAAAATGATTAGTGATGTGGTTTTCATATGGTGGATGCTAAAGGAGGTGCATATACTCTGAATCGGAGTTTCAAAAGAAAAATCTTTCTTGCCACACCGATTTATATTTCATGCCTACCGCCTGCCTGCCGGTGGCAGGGCAGACAAGTGGAACTAAAATGTACATAATCAGACCGTAACCCACCATAAAGTATGATGAAGTGTTATGCAAAGTGCTTTATCGTATTATTAGTTTTTAAAAATATGTTAACTTTATAACAGGTTTGAAATTAATAATACTCTTGCTTCTATTTAACTACAATAACTTTCTGTGAGACCATCTGATTATTTCCAGCCTTAATAATAATATAATATAATCCCGACGGCAAATCATTAGTTTTCCAAGTCATCTTCTGCTTTCCTGATGATGATTGTTGTTGTCTATTATATTCAACTAGCACCCCAAACTCATTGTATATGTATATTTCAACTATTCTGGGCTGTGAGAGATTGTATTCTATGGTTGTTGAGGAGGAAAATGGATTGGGGTAACAAGTTATTTCAGGAATACCTTTTTCTTCGGTATTTACTGTAAAAACAGAATAGTAATAATGGCCAGTTGCTGTATGATTATGGGTATAAAAATTATATAAGTTACGATGGTGAAGTAATCCTTGTTCGTCATAATAGTTCTTATATATAATTCCGCCTTGTGATTCCGGGTAAAGAGGAGAATAAGTAAAATAAGCATATTGATCAAGGCTACCATTATCATTCCAGAACCAATTGTCTAGATAATACCAACCATTATATATATCCCATCTGTTGCGACGGGAAGTTAACTGTCCCTCTAATGTGTATTCGTATTCAACATAACTATCTAATACATATGAATTTCCATTATTATATGTATTGTATTTTTCTTCAAGTAATAAATCATCACTGTTTGTGTACGTGCTGATAATTTTATTGGTTGTTATCCACCCACTTTGATTAAATTGATAAGTAAAAGCTTCATATACCCTATTTGATCCATTGATGTAGGAAATTGTTTTTGAAACTGTGTCCCAAGCCGTACTTGAGACATTCCAGTTAAAATTAAAGGATGTAAAGTAACTCGGTTGACCAAGATCGGGAGAGAGTATTTTTGTGATAGGAATCCATCCTGTACCATTATAGGAATAATTTACCCTTTCGCTATAATAATCATTGTTATACCAATTGGTTATGGATTTATTTTTTCTGATAAAAGTGGTATCTGAAGCAGGACCATATTCAACTACACTTGTAATCCTGTTTTCATCATCATATTCATACTCATATTTCTTTGAAACTTTTACTTCTTCCCCATAGTATCTATAGAGTTCGTAAACTTTTTGGTTTCCGTTTAAATAATAATCATAGTATGCGACTGTTATCCTGTTGCCTGAAGGTACCAATTTTGTGATTATTGAGTCCAGGACAAAATTGTTATCTACCTTTGGACTAACCAAAGTTTGATGAGGCATATGAAAATCATTTTCCAGATCATTAATTTGACTATAGCTAAAAAGCGATGTCAATATTATTAGCAAAAAAAATAGCTTTTTCATTTGTGTGTATTTAGGGTTTCAATAATAAGACAACTGAAAATGGATTTATCCTTACTCTTGACTAAATATTGTTTTTATTCTGGCATTTTGCACAACATCTGCATAGCCTCAATTATTGCTATGTTTATTATATATTAAAGTGTTTTACTTCGTAATTGACTGATTTAACGACTATATCGTAACTCAATCTCTTCGTGGTTTTCTGTTTCATTGTATGTTTTTTTTATTTGTATCGGCTTTTGTAATAATGGCCACTAAATTAGCAATTTATCCCAACTCACCAACAAAAAGAACTGCAAAATCAAAATCGCATGTCCAAGACCATCGTTGAGAGCGCCGGAAGCCGAAATCTCAGTTATTCCACACTCATGGGCACTTCCATCAGCAGCAGTGTAGCATTGCTATCGGCCTTGATGTGTATGGCAGGTGTTTCCCATATTCCCAATCCATCACGCTTATTGAGCGTTTGGCCTTCGATGGTTATATTCCCTTCAATTACAAAAGCATAAACTCCATTCTGGCTGTCTTTGAACCGGTAGGTGGTCTCAAACCCTTTGTCAAGTTCACCCATATGAAACCAGGCATTTTGATAGATCCAAACGCCCTGATCGCCGGCATCGGGAGAGAGAATCTGATAAAGCTGATTTTTTAAAAGATCCGCATCAAGGGTCATCTGATCGTAGCGGGGTTCGACTTCATTTTTGTTGGGGAACACCCATATTTGGAGAAATTTTGCCTCCCGATCGGCATTGTCATTGAATTCACTGTGGTAAATCCCACTCCCGGCGCTCATCACCTGTACATCGCCCTGTTTGATTACAGCTATATTTCCCATGCTGTCTTTGTGTTCCAAATCGCCTTCCAGCGGAATGGAGATAATTTCCATATTGTTGTGCCGGTGTCGGCCAAAGCCGGTGCCGGGACCAATCACGTCGTCGTTCAGCACCCGCAAGGCTCCAAAATTCATGCGGTCCGAATTGTGATAATCGGCAAAACTAAATGTGTGATGCGTGTCGAGCCAACCGTGGTTTTCGTGCCCTCTGGTTCCGGCCCTGTGTAGTATGGTATCCATTGTTAGTAGGTTTTAGTGATGATTAGTATTTGTGTTATTCTTACTGTGCTGAAATATTCAATTTTTCTTTTTCAGAAAATGACTTAAAACAAACAGGATGCCCACCACGATAAACGGAAAGGTGATCATTAAAACAATACCCAGACTCATCCCGATGGAATGGTTCATTTGGTAATTCATCATATAGACCCACGGGCTCAATCCCAAACCAAGTACGGTAAAGATGAATCCACCGATATATTCCCATTTCCAGGCAACCAAAAGGATGATCCCCAAAACAAAGGAAGGGATGAGGTGGATCAGGAAAGCTGCTAATTGTTGCCACAACGACAATTCCGGATCAAAGGCATCCAAAGCGAACAGGCTGATAAATAATATGGCCGTAACACCTAATGCCCTTGGTAACCAATGAAATAAAGTGAGGTTTTTTTTCATATGAATTCTGTTTTATACACCGGGTTACTGCAAATATGATGAATTGATGATTATGTACCCGTTCACAGTGCTGCCTTTATTTGGCTTATTTTTTGCTCGCGGTCGAAGGAAAAGGTCTTGTCCAATGAGCTGCATATCTCATAAACCATCAAAGCCTTAACTAGATATTCGGTAGTCATGTGCGAATCGCTATTTAAACCCATGTAGCTCAGAATATCTGCTAAATACTCAATATTCTGACTATTAAAACCCTTGATTTCAGTCAAATAGTTTTTTGATTCAGCTTCATCAAGCATTAAAAACAGATTCATGTCAAACCCAAGTTCATGAAGCAGCATGCCTTTGTCTTCTTCAAATTCAACATCCAATTGAATGGCAAGATTCTCTTCGCTCCCGGTCATCTTGCTAAAGCACCTCTTTAACAAGGTCCCTATTTTCTCAATTTCCCGCAATAAATAGTCTTTTTGGTTCATAACTGATGGGTTTAGGTTTATTTTATTTATTACTTAATGCTAATGCACATTTTACTCCATCGGCGGCACTGGAAATGATGCCTCCTGCATACCCGCTGCCTTCGCCAACAAAATACAGGTTGGTAAATCCGGTACACAGGCCATCTTTTTCGCGGGCCACCTGGATGGGAGATGAAGTCTTGCTTTCGAGGCCCATTAAAAGTCCGGTTTCAAAACCAGCCAGCTTTCTGCTGAAATCTGCCAGACCTTCTGCCAGGGCATTGCTCACAAAGGATGGGATCATGTTAAACAGCGGTGCTGCCAGCATCCCCAGCGAATAACTGCTGCGCCCGGCTTCTTTCGATTCCTTCTTTTTCATGTAGTCGACGGCCCTGGTGGTTGGTATCACATAACCATTGTTAAATCTGTAGTACCTTTCCTCAAGCTGATCCATCCAATCGAGAATTTCGAGGGCTGAGCCCTTGTGTCCCAGCAAGTCATCCGGGTGAACCCCAACCACACATCCTGCATTGGAAAAAGGACCATTGCGGTGATAATGACTCATGCCATTCACAACACTCTTTTGCTCAAAAGCTGCCGAAGGCACCACTTGTCCACCGGGACACATGCAAAAGGTATACACGGGTATTTCAGATTTGGTCCTGGTGGCCAGACGGTATTCGGCGGCTTTTACACCGGGAAGGCTTTCCTTGCCCCACTGTGCCAGGTTGATTAGCTTTTGAGGATGCTCGATGCGGTGACCGATGGCAAAATTTTTGGTTCCGAACTGAACGCCGTTGTTGATGAGCATACGGTAAGTGTCGTAAGCCGAATGGCCTGTGGCCAGCACAATATGATCTGCTTCCAGTTCTCCGGTATTGCACATAATCTTGTCGACTTGTTTTCCCTTTACGGAAATTTTTTCCAATTGTGTGTTAAAAAGGAATTGACCCCCATTTTCCATAAACTGCCTCCTCAGGTTTGCCACCACCAGTTTCAGGTTGTCGGTACCTACATGCGGATGAGCCATATAAAGAATTTCATCTGGCGCACCTGCTTTTACATATTCCGACAGAATGAAACGCCTTTCATCGCTGATATGTTTGGAACGCGAGGTAAGTTTTCCATCCGAAAAAGTACCGGCACCTCCTTCGCCAAAGGCATAGTTGTTCTGGGCCGTGAACTCACCTTTGCTTTCCAGGAGATGAATGGCTTTGGTACGGTGTTCCACTTCCGATCCCCGTTCGATGATGGTTACCTGAAATCCAGCCAGTTGCAACACGTGTGCGCTAAAAAATCCCGCAGGACCGCTTCCTACCACAATGACTTTTTCGTTCCGCTTTTTATAGGGGATGGACAAAGGTTCTGGCGGAACATAAGCCTCGCCTTTTATAAGATCAGAAGAAACGATCAGGTTGATTTGCCAATGAATATCATTTTTCTTTCGGGCATCCAGGCTTTTCTTTTCTATTTCAAACGAAAAATCCATTGCACCCATTTGTTTGCGGATGGCTTTTTTGATATCCTCATCCCTGTAAAGTGTTGGCAGTTTTATTTGTAGTGATTTAAAGCCCATGTCGGTAACTGTTTTTGAGCATCAAAATGCTCTGTTTGATGGCAAAGGTATACTCAATTTTAATTCCCGGCCAGGTTCGCACTTCATTTTACTCACTCATCCGATAATCTATCATTTAGTCAACCATTGAACCATTTCTTTAACTCCTTTTATCACCTTATGACAATATGTTTTAATAAAATCATCTGGGAGATGTTCATGAAGTGGTATGGTTCTGGCGGCAGCCAATGCACGTGGCCCCGCAAAATCTACATAGGCCATGCGGACGGTAAGCTCCTCCACAGGGCGGTAAAACGAGCTGCCCTGAAGCAGTGCCACACCAGTGTCATCAAGCAATTGCAGACACAGTTGGCTTGAGTTATTGATGCCCCTTTCATGCAGGTGTTGAGAAAAATTTGAAAAATCGAGGAAGAGATAAAACCCACCAACGGGATCATGCACTTTAACTCCGGCTGCCCGCAATATATTCACACATTCATTTCCCAGTCCGGCAAGTATCTTACGGGCTTGCCACAGGTATTCCTCTATTTCAATGCCACCCTTGAAAGCTTGTACTGCGGCGTATTGTATGGGTGCGCTTACCGATGTATAGGTTTCGCTGGCCACTATGGCCATGCCATCCAAAAGCCATTTCATGTTTTTTGGAAAAGCAAATGTCCCCAGCCTCCATCCTCCGGCTCCGCACCACTTGGAGAGTCCTGAGCTGATAATAGTTCCTTCGGGATACAATCTTGCCAGAGAAATATGCTTTCCCTTGTGGTCGAGTTGTCCGTAAATTTCATCCGAAAGAATGAATATATTATGGGCTCTGGCCAATGCTGCAATTTCAACCAGCGATTCTTTTGTCAACGAAACGCCATCAGGATTGCCAGGGTAATTCAAAATCATCAACGCCGGTTTGTCAGGATGATTTCTTTTTTTCAGAAAATCACTAAATAATTTAGGTGTTAGCTGCCATTTATCCTCAAAAGAACTGTGTATAAACGACAGTTCATTGTTAAGGATTTTAGCCTGTGGCACATAGGATACCCAGCCCGGACTTACCACAATGATTTCTCCATTGAAAACCAGTTGAAGTAAAAACACAAGTTCCTTGGAACCGGGACCAATCAATACACAATCGGGCTGAATGTCTACCTCATCTTTTCGTCGATGAAAATCAGCCACCGCCTCCCTCAACTGTTGAAGTCCCCGCACCGGAAGATAGTCCTTCTGAATGGCGTTTAGCTTCAACGCGGAAACCACCAAATCAGGAACGGGAAAGGGTGACTGTCCCAGCCCAAACCTGTAAACGGTTTTCCCTTGTTCAATAAGCTCTTTTGAACGTGCATTGATAGCGAGCGTAGCCGATATGCCCAATCCACGAATATGTGGATTGATCAGGTCTTCTTGCGATTTTAAAAGATGCGTCATGGTATGAAGTCTTAAATATTCTACAAACAAGACGTAAAGTTAACAATATCAATTTGATTGTTGATATCATCGTAATCTTAAAATAAAAAATGAAGAGGAAGCCGGTTAAGCCAAATGAAAGACATGATGATCTCAACAGTACATTCAGGTTCCCCGGAACAGGTTAAAAATTTTTCCTGTTCGACACCCTGACGATGGCCCAAACCGGCAAAACAGTCCACATGATCAGGATGAGTGTCGATAGCAACGACCCGGTATTGGTGCCGAAAAACTTTCTAAAAACGGCTCCTGTATATCCCATGAGGGCAGAGATATCGAGTTTTAACAGGATGAGAATCCTGGATAGATCGATGGGATTGAGCATCGAAAGCGTGAGAGAAATTGTTTCAAGGGGATATTCTTTAAAAACAATTAACGAAAGCAGGAAGAGACCATCGTAGATTATGGCCATAAACATCCAAAGAAAAATTACAATTCCAAATCCTTTAAGCCGGTTTTCGTTTTTAAGGGCGACCAAAAATGAAATGGCACTAAAAATAAACGTGAGAAATACCCCGGTAACAATCAGGATAATAAAATTCCAGATTTCGGCTGACCTGAAAATGCCGAAGACCAAAAAAGGGATTCCTAACCCGAACAGCAGACTGGACGACAAGGAAACGGCAAGTCCGATGTACTGCCCAAGGAAAATGTTGGTGCGCTTAATGGGTTGAGCCAGCAGCAATTCGGTGAATTCCCTGGAATTATAATAATACATCACCCCAAAAATGGAGGCGATCAACGGAACCAGGATCAGGATGATATTCATCAGGCTGATAATGACTTTAGAAACGTCACCACTTAAATAAAGCAAACTGGAGGAAATCACCAGATAGAAAAAAAAGTAGACATAACTCCATTTGCTCCTGATGAGGTCGAAAAATGAATATTTTAAGATTTTCAGCATCTGATTAAACTATGTTATTCTTTAATAAAATTTTGGCAATGGCCTTTTCAATGTTGGGCTCATCAAAGGTCTTTTTCAACGAGTCCACGGTTCCTTTAAAATAAACCAACCCTTCGAGGAGGAAGACAATTTCATCTGCCAGTTCTTCAACCAACTGCATGATGTGGGTGGTTATTAAAAATGACTTCCCTTCTGCTTTCTTTCTGTTTATAAGTGCTTTTAGGCGTATGAGAGCTACCGGATCAAGTCCATTGGTGGGTTCATCCAGCATCATAATGGGAGAATCGTACATAAAGGCCAACAGGATGTTCACTTTTTGTTTGGTTCCTCCCGAGAGGTTCGTCAACCTGATTTTCATAAAAGGGCCAAGACCAAAGTCGTTGATTAACTCAGACTCATCACGAGCGGCTTTGCCCCGCAGGTCGGTAATCATATTAACCAACTCCTGCACCGTGAGGTTGGCAGGGAAATTGGCAATCTGCGGTAAATAGCTGATGTTTTCACGGTAGGCCCATTGATTTTGTATCTCCTTTCCCATTACCTTGATGGATCCGCTCTCGGGTATCACCATGCCCAGAATGGATTTAATCAGGGTTGTTTTCCCGGAACCGTTCGGTCCCAATACCACCGATATTTTCGACTCTTCAAAATTCAGGTCAATGCCCTGAAGGACTTTTGTTTTACCAAAAGACTTATATAGATTGGCAATTTGGATGATATGACTCATTTTAGTATACTACTTTATTCATAAGAGGTGCATGGTCCATCACATTTTCAGGGGTGAACATGGGTCTTACCTTTTCAGAAAAATCAATGATGTCGATAAACAAACTTCGCAACAGCACCATCGACTCAGGGGTGCGTGAAACAATGTAGCTAAACAATTTCACCGGACGAAAAGGGATGTCGCCAATTCCGTTCTTGTCGAGGTCGTAGCCGGTGTATGAACTCCAGTAATTTCCATCGATGGTATTGTTGTTTCGGGCACTCTCTAGTACCAAATCGAAAGAGTTGGAGATGAAATTGTTGTTATTGATTTTATTGTCGTAAGAGCCACCCACAAACTTGATGGCCCAACCATTGTTCTCAAAGCTATTGTTGTGGTAGGTCACCCTGGTCGATCCGTCGACTTTTATTCCCATGGTATTCCCATCAAAAATGTTCCTTTCAATACTGGCATCATAGATTTCTTTCAATAACAATCCATAAGATGCACTTCCCCAATTGTTTGTAAACGTGTTGTGGTACATGTTAATGTTTTTTGAAAACATCACCGCCACCCCTGCCCCATTTTTCTCAAAGAGGTTATTGGTGTATTCATCATTATTTGAAAACATAAAATGCAATCCATACCTCAAATTGTTCCGGCTAATGTTGTCTTTAAGCTGACTCGATTCAACAAATTCAAAATAAATACCATCGCGGTGGCTTTCGATGGTATTGCCCGATATGAAAAGGTTTTTGCAATACCAGGCATGAATCCCGTTACCAGAGGAAACCTCTTCGATGGCCTGACCTATTACCTGATTGTCAACGATTTTCCCATCATTGGCCTTTTCCAGGTAAATCCCGAACATGGTATTGATCAGGTGGTTGTTTCGGATGACGAAGCTATTTTTCCGTCGAACCCTGATTCCCGCAAGATCTTTAATGTAGCTGGTTCCTGCGTTTTGAATGGTAAAGCCGTCAATGGTAACCGAATCGGAAGCGATGATGATGATGTCAGATTCCCGGTCATGACCATCAATAATAGGACGATCGATGCCGATGAGTGTGAGTGGTTTATCTATCAGGATGGTTCCTTCTGAATAATTTCCTCCAAATACCATAACGGTGTCTCCCGGACTGGTCATCACCAACGCTTCGTGAATGGTTTTCACCTTCCCGTTTTGATCCACCTTCACCGTACCGGCAGCACAAAAAAATGAGTAAAAAGTCATTAATAATAGCAGCCCCATCTGAAAGCACGAATCATCACAATGGCCTTTTGGTCGGTTCATAAACTTTCCTTATCCAGGAGTTCCTGCCATGTGTAAAGTTCCCCTGTTACTTTTTGCTTCATTTCCATGGCTTTTTCTTTTGTGCTAAAAGCGGTTAGGTTAGCTCCCATAGGGCTTGGCAAAGATTCAGATTGGAGAAAGACACAAGAATGGACGTCAAGAAGTTCTCCCGGTTTATCAAACACATTCACAACCAGGTGATCGTATTTCAATTCCGGGTTTTTATGAATGAAGTTCACCATACATTCCACGGCATCGAACTTCCTGATCTTTCCTTTATCGGTAATCAACTCGGTTCCATATTGTTGCTCAACAATTGACATGGTACAGTAATAACACTCATCGTGGCCATATTCTATTGGTTTTATACCCGAATTGCATCCGAAAAAGGAAGCTGTAACGAACAATATAACAATCAATTTCATACTAAAAACTTAAATTGGGTGACTAATTATTTACGTTTAATAAGTGCAGCAAATCCTGCCAAAGAAATTGAAATACCAACGGCATATCCACCCAAAGCAGGGAAGGAATAAGCAATAAAATTCAGTATTTCTTTTCGCCCGATAAAGGGTGGTTGGTAGGCCATACCCGGTACTTTGATTGCGGCTGACGGATCGAGTGTATGGCCATAATTGTACTCCCATATATAGAAATCATACAGCCCTACAGTACCAAACGCGATCATCAATACGGCCCATATCCAAAAATGGGATTTCTTTCCAAACAGGCCAATCACAATTCCAATTGCCATCATGGCCAATACAATATATTGCATGTAGGCGAGTTCAGGGAAACCTTTAACGGTAATGGTCTTCATTCCCACATAGTGGTTCATAATGTTGAAGTTAGAGATATCACCGGTGATGTTGTTGACAAAAATTTCGATAGAAATGCCTGTGGGATATTGAGGTGCAAGCAATGTAATCTTCCACATGGGAAAAACAAATAGCAATCCCAGTGTAAGTGCTGCTATCACCATGATCGCTCTTGCGTATTTTTTCATGAGATAAGTATTTATTGGTTAACAACCAACTTACAGCCAGAAAGTTGGCTTAATGATAAATCCCTATAGAAAGACTCCGGTTTTAAAAACACCTGGCATCAGTTACCGAAAACCCGATAAAAAGCACCGGATGTTTCAAAAATCGCCTCTACGGACTTTTTAAGCAAAACCCGTTTACTCTCCCAACGACCATTTCAGTTCGGTGGAGGAATTGGCAGCGGATACCCTGATATACCCCTGCATTTCCTGATGTAAAGCAGAACAGAAGTCGGTGCAATAGAATGGATACACGCCCACCCTGGAAGGTACCCAGGTAATGGTTTCGGTTTGGCCGGGCATCACCAGAATTTCGGCATTTTCGAATCCCATAACCGAAAAACCATGTGGGACATCATAGTCTTGTTCCAGGTTGGTCACATGAAAATATACTTTATCGCCCACTTTAATTCCCTCTATATTGTCAGGTGAAAAATGACTGCGGATCATGGTCATGTACACATGCACGTCTTTACCATCCCGCACCACCTTGGTAGCATCTTCACTTTTAGCCACATAAGGATGGTTATTTTCTTCGAGTTTGTATATTTTCTTCGATTTGGAAACAATCCGGTCAGCTGAAATACCTTGTGCATAATGAGGTTCGCCGATGGTTGGGAAATCGAGCAGCAACTCCATCTTGTCACCGGTAATATCAAACAATTGTGCCGACTGTGTGACCTCAGGACCGGTTGGGAGGTAGCGGTCTTTTGTAATCTTGTTCATGGCTACCATGTATTTCCCCTGCGGATTTTTACTGTCACCCCCGGGAATCATCAGGTGCCCGATTGAGTAATAGGTTGAAACCCTGTCGAGTACTTCCCAGGTACCCACTTTCCACTTGACTATTTCCGAAGAGATAAAGAAAGAAGTATAGCCATTGCCCCTGCCATCAAATTCGGTATGCAATGGTCCCAGGCCCGCAGCTTTAACCGTCCCGGCCAAAACCTTGTCAAACTTCAGAACAGGTATTCCTTCGATGATGGTGTCATACTCTTTGTTATCGATGGCTGCTATCATGTTGGTGAAGGAGTGTACCGTGAGGTCGGCGGATAGTTTTCCGTTGCCCACGATGTATTCACCGGTGGGGTCTACATCAATTCCATGAGGAGATTTGGGGGTTGGTAAAAAGTAAACCAATCCGGGACATTCTTCCGGAAGGAGGACCTTCACCGTGTTCATTTGATTCGACGTAGCCATGTGAGTAGCTTCATCATACACATTGTGCCGATAATCGGCCGGCACGTCATGTCCTTTTCCCTGAGCCAGATACTCTTCCGCCTTTTTCCAGTTGATGGCGGCGATAAAGTCTTTGTCGTTTTGTGAAGCTCCCACCTCAAGCAGTGTACTTGCCTTTTCGGTATTATAAGAAGTAAAGAAAGTCCATCCATGAGATTTGCCTTTTCCCGAATGGGCGAGGTCGTAATCGAAGGCAGGCAACAATACCTGAAATTCAATGTTCATCAAACCAGATTCCGGATTCACTTTGATAAAGGAAAGCATCCCTTTAAATTTATCGGCATAGGTATTGATGGCGACATCCTGCTGCGGATAAGGAACGCTAAATCGGGTTCCTGCAACCACATATTCTGTATTTTCTGTTGTAAAGGGCGATGAGTGGTTACCACCGCTATTCGGGATTTCGATAATTTCAGCCGTTTCGAAAGTAGTGAGGTCGATTCGCGCAACTCGGGGGGTGTTGTTGCCATTGATAAAACACCATCGTCCATCCGTATTGCCATCGGTTTGTGAAAGTTCAGGATGATGGGCATCGTCCCATGGCTGGAAACCAAAGGAAGTCTCCAACATCGGTTTGGTTTCTTCACTAAAACCATAGGCTTTTTCAGGATCTACCGAGAAAACAGGTATCACCCTGAGTAAACGTCCTGATGGAAGTCCGTAAACCGCCAGTTGTCCGCTAAACCCACCTGAAACAAAGGCGTAAAATTCATCATACTCCCCGGGAGCTACATAGACCCTGGAGGCAACATCGCTGCTGAGGGCACCCTTACGGAATGCATCACTATCTTTAGCCTGTTGACCACAAGAGGAAATCCCCACCGTGATTAAGGCAACTATTGTAAGAGTTAGAGCACTCTTTATTTTATTTATATATTTCATAAGGCTTTTCGTTTATAAGGTTCTAAAATATTCGAGCATGGCCCGGGCTTCTTCCTCCGTAATTCCCTGATTGGCCATGGGAGCCATGTTGTATTCAATTAAAAGTGCTTTGGCATCAGGATCTTCTTTAATCATGATTTCCGGGTTTAATATCATGTTCATTACCCATTCAGGTGTCCTTCTGTCCAAAACGCCCTTTGGTGCCGGCCCGATAAATTTCTCAGTGGGTTTATGACAGGCTTTGCATTTCAGGTTGTAGATTTCTTCGCCTTTCGCTGCCATCTCCAGATCAATTTCATTGGCTATCACAAGGTTTTTAACAGGGCCAATTCCCTTGTTCTTCATAGGGTCATGAACAGTAGCTTCTCCGGCTTTTTGATCCGTACCTTTGTCTGTATCTGCACCTTGATTGCCTGAACCGCAAGAAATAGCAGTAGTTACAACCAAGAAGATGATTAAATATTTAATATACATTGTAGTTAGTTTATTAGTGAACGATTCATTTTAAAATTATATAAATCTGATTTGTTAATACTTTGGCAAAGGTACAACCCTTGTTGATTGACCCTCTTTAATTGGCCATGATAGTTATCATAATTAGGTGATTTAATTATTTATTATCTTAAATTATTTTATAAGAAATGAAATGGCTACCCCTGACATGAAATGGCGTGATATACCAGAATTAGATTATTATCTGCTAACACATTACATGACCTCGTAACACATGCCTCCATTAACAATTATTTTTTTGTATGACTATTTCTCATCTTTGCGTAAATTGCGCCCTAAATAAAAGCCATGGCACTGTCGAACAACGATATTCTCAAAAAGTTAAGGGTTGCACTCAAGTTACGCGACGACGATATCATTGAAATACTGCAACTTGTTGATTATAAAATCTCCAAAAGTGAATTGGGTGCTTTTTTCAGGAATAACGACCACCCGAAATACAAGGAATTGCAAGATCAGATATTGAGGAATTTTTTGAATGGTCTGGTCATTTACAAACGGGGTGTGATGGATAAGAGGCCTCCGAAGATGGAGAAACCTGAGTAATTTGTTGAGGGTTTGGGATTTAGGATTTAGGATTTAGGATTTATGATTTATGATTTAGGATTTAGGATTTAGGATTTGGGATTTAGGATTTAGGATTTATGATTTGGGATTTAGGATTGGGGGAAAACCATTGCCTGAGCTGTGGCTTAAAGATTAAATAACGACTTAAAATACTGGTATAGAATTAAACAAGGCTTACCCTTACCTTTTTCTTCTTCAGTTTACTGTTGTTGGTTAGCCGGATGACTTCGTCTGCCTTTTGGGCTTTTACAGCCACAAAAGCACAATCCTGTTTTATCTCGATTAAGCCCAACTCCTCATTTTCGAGGCCACCTTGTTTAAGAAACAACCCGGCAATGTCTCCTTTCGAAATTTTATCGCGTCTGCCTCCCGTGATATAGAGGGTTTCCCATGTTGAAACCGGTTGAACGTAACCTTTATCTTGTTTTACAAGCCCCTCCCTAGTATGGTCTGGCCGAATAAAATCAGGCAGGTATTCTTTTTCAGAAATCAATACAAAAGCAGTTCCTTCGCTGTGCATGCGCGCCGTTCTTCCATTTCGGTGGATAAATTCGTGATCGTGTTTGGGAAGTTGATAATGGATGATGAATTTAATTTCAGGAACATCTATCCCGCGGGCAGCAAGATCGGTAGCGACAATGATTTGATAGGTCCCATTGCGAAATTTAATCAGCGATCGTTCCCTTTCCTGTTGCTCCATTCCTCCATGAAAGCAACCATGTCCGATGTTATTCTCCGAAAGAAAGTCGCTCACTTCCTGAATGGTATCCTTAAAATTGCAAAATACAATGCCCGGTTGGTTTCCCAGGTGATGAATGGTATCCACCAATGTTGGCCGCTTATCCCTTCCGGGAGAAAGAATGGTTTTGACCGTCAAATCTGAAATTTTTTCATGCAGATAATCAATGATCGCGGGATTTCGGAGTCCGACAAAAGCAGGAATTTCTGATCGTTGGGTGGCTGAAGTCAGAATCCGTTTTTTTAGGTTGGGCAACGAATCCACGATTTCTATCATTTCCGATTCAAATCCGATTTCAAGCGACTTATCAAATTCGTCGAGTATAAGGGTGTGAATCTGTTCGGTGGGAAAGGATTCCTTGCGAAAATGATCGGCCACCCTGCCAGGTGTTCCAATCAGGATCGCGGGACGGTGTTTTAAATCGATTTTATCCTGTGATCCGGCCCTCCCACCATAAACGGCATTGGTTTTAAATCCGGTTCCCATTTCGCGGATGACCTGTTCAATTTGAATGGCCAATTCTCGGGATGGCACCAAAATCAGCACCTGCACTTCGTTGGAACCGGCGTCCAATCCGGCTATGACCGGCAAAAGAAAAGCCAGTGTTTTGCCCGTTCCGGTGGGAGAAAGCAGAACGATATCCGAATTGGATTCAATAACCAACTGCGCTTCTTCCTGCATGGGATTGAGCTGTTCAATGTTGAGTTTATCCAGAATTTCCCGGAAATTTTTTTGTGAGATCGACATCCGGCAAAGGTAGAGGTAATTCAGATTGAAAAAATATCGGGATAATGGGTGCGTGTTAGGTTGATTCATATGAATCAATTAACTACCTCGTATTAGAATTGTCGTGGCATTATAAGAAATTTTGACTTAATATTCGAAAAAGTTAATCCCAATGTTAATATTAATCCGGGCACAAAAACAATTTATCCTATCCTCTTCAATTTTGAATGATTAATATATCTGATTTGGTAATTACACCCTTGATGATTGAAACGGCACCAGTTTCCAGATCAAATTCCAGTTGCAACCATCCGATTTCTTCCTGGTGATTTGATATGAGTTTGAATGCCAGGAAATAAGGAGGGAATGTTTCGGACATAACAGTCCAATATGGGTCCCAACTATCGTAGATTCTGTCGATGTGTATGATGTCAGCTTCATATTCAAACCATACCTTGTTGTTATTATCCTGTTTTTTGATGGTGTCGTTTAAACTCATAAATAAATATCCAACAGGATCCCGGTAAAGAAGCTGATTTCCATTTATGGGGTCTATTGAGTTGATGATACTCCCTGCAGAGGAAGGAAAATCATCGGTCTGAATTTCTGTCTGGCGGATGACAAAATCAACTATATGGTCTGAATTAACATCAATGGAGTCGTTAATTACAGCGGGATGTATTACTGATTGGGGATCATTTTTTTTACATGAAATAAAGATTACTATAAGCAGTAAAATCAGCATTGAGTTTTTCATGGCGTTTTGTTTTAATGTCTTTCCAAAAATAGCAAAAATCATGCTATAAAAGCCGATCTTTTTTTTTAGCACTTTTTCGAAGCAGAGTTTCGGGGAACCATTCCCAGAGAGATTAGATGGATGTTATCAATTCCCGGGGGATTCCTGCCTGCCGGTAGGCAAGTCTCAGCGCATTCCGATAGCAATCGGAAATCGAAATGACAGGTTTTTTCTTTGGTTTTTGTCATCATACCATGTGCACCCTTTTTCCTGGGGAGTTAGTTCTCCGGATGAAAAAAAATAATTCACATCAGAACCGAAAGAAAGTATCTTTGCGCCTCATTAAAATTTAGGAATGATTTCAATTGACGGACTTACAGTAGAGTTTGGCGGGACTTCGCTTTTTAAGGATATTTCTTTCGCCATCAACGAAAAGGACCGCATTGCCCTGATGGGGAAAAATGGTGCCGGAAAATCGACTTTACTTAAAATTATTGCCGGAGCAAAAACGGCCTCAAGAGGCAAAATATCAATGCCTTCAGGAGCTGTGGTTGCCTATCTGCCCCAGCATTTGCTTACAGTTGACAGCCGCACGGTGTTCGAAGAAGCCTCACAGGCGTTTGCTCACATGCTCAATATGGGTCAGGAACTGGAGGAACTCAACCAACAGTTGACCACCCGAACAGATTACGAATCAGCCGAATACTACGAATTGATTGAAAGAGTATCCGCGCTCAGCGAAGCCTATTATTCCGTTGGCGAGATTAACTATGATGCCGAAATTGAAAAAATCCTGTTGGGACTAGGTTTTTTAAGATCCGATTTCAACCGACCAACCAACGAGTTCAGCGGTGGATGGCGCATGCGTATCGAGCTGGCCAAAATCCTGCTTCAAAACCCCGACCTGATCCTGCTGGATGAACCCACCAACCACATGGACATCGAATCTATTCAGTGGTTTGAAGAGTTTCTGATCAACAGTGCCAAAGCGGTTATTGTGATTTCACACGACCGCGCTTTTGTCGACAACATCACTACACGTACCATCGAAATCACCATGGGTCGCATTTACGATTACAAAGTGACTTACTCCAGTTACCTCCAGCTTAGAAAAGAACGCCGCGAACAGCAACAGAAGCAATTTGCCGAACAACAAAAGTTTATTGCTGACAACCAGGAATTTATCGATCGGTTTAAAGGCACCTATTCCAAAACAAACCAGGTGCAATCCAGGGTGAAGATGCTTGAAAAGCTACCCGAAATTGAAGTGGATGAAATCGACACCTCGGCCCTTAAATTAAAATTCCCTCCCTCTCCCCGATCGGGAGCTTTTCCGGTGGTGCTGGAAGAAGTAGCCAAATCCTATGGCGAGCATACTGTGTTTTCCGGTGCTTCGCTTCACATTCAACGGGGCGAAAGGGTTGCCTTCGTCGGGAAGAATGGCGAAGGGAAATCCACCATGGTAAAATGTTTGATGGGACAAACTTCGTTTACCGGAAACCTGGCCATTGGACACAATACATTGATCGGCTATTTTGCGCAAAACGAAGCCTCGTTACTCGATGAGGAAAACACTGTTTTTCTAACCATCGATGATGTGGCCAAAGGGGATATCCGCACCAAAATCAAGGATTTACTCGGGGCTTTTATGTTTGGCAGTGATAGTTGGAACAAAAAAGTAAACTGCTTATCTGCTTTACACATGTAATTTATTTTCCTTCCCTGTTAAAATTTTCAGAGGTACTGGTGCTGTTGTCATGGCCTGCTGCACAAGTCTATAGAAAACCTTTCCTCTGTAAGTTGACAATTTTCTATTGAATC
>JAUYGX010000038.1 GCA_030690365.1 Bacteroidales bacterium
GTATGCAATTGGTAATAGAGTTTTCAATAAATGATGGGTGCTTCTTATCGGTTATTGTGGCTGGCCAAAACAAAACCCTGGTGGTTTTCAATTCTCCTGTGGCAAAATTTCCTCTTGAGATTCCTTCCCATTAATTCTGGCATGAAAAGATTTTCAAAAAACACTTCACATCGTAGTTACACTTGTCTGCCGGTTTACCTACCTCCGGTAGGTGAACCTGCCGATTTACCTGCCGAAGGCATGGAGGTACGGAGGCAGGAGGCATGAAACTACCTCCGTGTGGGGATCGTAAAAATTGGAGCGGTATATCGATCCATCCCAATAGGGTCTCAATACATCAAATCTTTCTTCTTGTTGCTTTTCCAGCCTGCCTGATTTTCATATTCCACAACAAATACTTTGACGTCTGCCTGATTGGCATATTCTACCGAGAATACTTTTTGAGCTGTTACAAACCCTGATGTAAGTAATAAAAATGCCGCAACTAAAATTATTTTCATGACACTGGAATCAGACAATCAAATATACAAAGATTTATCGGGCAATGCTTTATTGCAGTATTCCGGAAAGGTAAACGGGTACAAGTTGCAAACTTGCGCCAGCAGGTGTTTATTTTTTGATACTATTTAGAAATTCGTCAGGAGTCATAACAGGTATTTCGGATTTCTTAAAGTCTTTCCCGTTTCTTGTTATAATAATGTCACATTCTGCCCGTAATGCGCTAAAATATTGTAATGAATCTTCAAAGTCTGAAAAATCCGAGTTTAGTCCTTTTTCAATAATTACATCATCCAATTCACATATTTCGGAGATTACTTTGAACTTTCTAAGTTTATCTTTTGTTTTTTCCAGTCCATCGTATTTAGTCAGGAAATTGCTAATAGTTGCATAAGATAATGCCGAAACAATAATCTGAAGTGATCTTTTGTCGGCGAGTGTGGCAATTTTTGCTGCTGAAACATAAAACGGATCACGTTCACCCAGAAGATCAAGCATTACATTTGTGTCCAGAAATAACCTCATTGCTATTTATGTTTTTCTTCCAGATGATTTAAGATTTCAGTTTTATAGTCTAAGTCAGCAGGAATGTTGATTCCAGTTACCATGCTTTTTACAAATGGTGAGATTTTAATATCGTCCTCATCGATTAAATTCTTGCGATTGATAAGTGATTTTAAATAGGTTTCAATGATTCTGGAAAGACTGCGTTTCTGAGTTGATGCATATTCTTTCGCTTGGTCGATGACGAGTTTGTCAAGTTTCAGTGTTAGTTTTGTGTCCATGATACAATTATATACGTGCAAAGATATATAAATAGTCCGTATTATGCCAATTGTTTTTCACTAACACTTACGCCCAACGGGAAGCATATGCATTGTGGCGGACTTCAAAAGAAAAATCTTTCTACCCACACTGATTTATATTTCATGCCTACGGCAGACAAGTGGAACTAAAACGTACATATTCAGACCTAAACCAGCCATAAAGTATATGAATTGTAAGCCCCGGTTTTTTCTTTTAGTCGTAATGGAATCTGCATTTTGCTATAAGAATTTCATTTTCTTTAACTGCGTAAATAAGTCTGTTTTCACTGTCAATACGTCGCGACCAGAAACCTTGGTATTTGTGTTTTAAAGGTTCTGGTTTCCCAATTCCACTGAAAGGATGTCTGGAAATATCTTTCAATAAGTCATTTATTCTTTTCAAGGTCTTTGTATTGGTCTTTTGCCAATATAAATAGTCCTCCCACGATTCATCGACAAAAATGTACTTCATTCTATGATGAGTTCTTGTTGAAAGGAAGATCCACTTTTTAATTTCTCTATTGCAGAGTCGAGTCTGCTTTCATTTGTCTTGGAAGATAATTCATGTTGAGTGGCGTTCAAAGAATTATATTCTTCAAGTGAAATTACAACTACTCCTGAGTCTTTGCCTCGATTAATTATCAAGGTTTCAAAGTTTTGAGTAACGTTGTCAAGATACTTTTTTATATCTTTTCTAAAATCTGAGATTGATGTCGTTAACATGATTCTTTCTATTAGTACAAAATAAAGTACAAATATAAGTACAATAATTCATTATTTCAAGCGGATTCACTTTTTTTTGAAAATTACCGCCAACGGGAAGCATATGCTTTGTGGCGGACATTGAAAGACAAATCTTTCTGTCCGCGATGATTTATATTTCATGCCTACGGCAGACAAGTGGAGCTAAAATGTTCATATTCAGGCAGAACCCCGCCATAAAGTATATGTATTGTTATCTGCTGGGCTTTCTTTTCGGATTATTGATTTTAGAAGGATCTTGTCTCGTGTCGAAAATGTCAGTTATTAGAATACCTTCATTTACTTTTTTATAGACAACTTTGTAATTCCCAATAACTAAATATCTATGTCCTTCCTTTAAAATTTCAAGAGCAGATTCGATTTGTCCCGAGTTCGGATGTTGTTTAAGCTGTCTTGTCGAACTAAATATCTTTGTTTTAATTCGTCTTGCAATATTATTTCCTGCAATTTCTTTATGGTAGATAAAGATTTCTCTTAGCATTTCAACAGCAAAGTCTGACCAAACAATTTTCATGAGATTACCAATTACTCGATTCCTTTTCTAACTTTTCTTGGTCTAGAAATTTTCCTAATTGATAATCTTCATTTGATTTCAGTGCTCTGTCAGTTAATTCTTGTTGTGTAAACTGTCTTAAAGGTTGATTAGTTGTTTGTAAAGTCTTGTTTATGGAGTCTTCAATTCTTTGAAATATTTTTTCGTCTTGAAGTCCAATCAAGTATTCAATTAAATTAAGTTTTCGTGTCTGTAAGTCCATGACAGTTAATATTTGTGTCAAAGGTAATAACTTTTCTACGATTTTGTATTTGGCCTTTTTTCCCTTAGCCTTGCAGCCAGCATCCCCACCCCCAATTGTCGTTATGCCTATTACATAACCTTTGTTGTTAACCTTTATTCTGCTATTCATTTAATCTCATTATCACTATATTATTCATTTTCAACCGTTTGTAATCAGTTAAATCGGTTTCGGTCTTCTTCTTGTAATTGGATCATCGGGTGTTTGGTGGGGTAAATCTAGGAAATTATTTTATCGGTTTGACGTTGGGGGTTAAGATATTATGGCGTTTTTTGTAAGGTTTTGTTTCATTTCTAAATATATCTTTAATATGGATTGCTCTGATTTGGTTTTGAAGAAACTAATGCTGTCCTGATTTTGATTAAAATTTGCTTATCTCAAATGGCAATATCAGAAAACCGAAGTTGGATTTTTTTTAATTTCCCTTTGAATTTGATATGATAAAGGTTGATATCTTCAGGTACACCATCTCATAAAGTAAAAAAAAGACCGTCATCTGTCACAAAAGCATGCGCTAAACAGACTTACTAATATAAAACCTATCGATTGAATAACTTCGACATCATATACAAAGAAAATTATCAGAAGATGTTTTGTGTAGGGCAAAAGATGATAAACGACCGTGAGGCGGTTAGCGACATTGTTCAGGAGGTTTTTGTTTATTACTACCAAAAATCACAAAACAAACATCCGGTCGAACACCTGCAGAGTTGGCTGATCAGGGCTACAATCAACAAGTGTATCGACTATTCAAACCGCAGGAAAAAACACTTTAAAATCGATGCCATCAAAAATTATTCAACACAGGATGACCTGCTTGAACAGCAACAGGATAAAAATGTGATACACCTTGCGCTTTCAAAGCTGGGGGCCGACGAAAGAAAGCTGGTGGTACTATACAGCGAAGGGCTGACGTATAAAGAAATAGCTCAGATAGCCGACGTTCGTTTTACTTCGGTCGGGAAAATGCTGTCGAGAAGTTTAAAAAAGCTGAACGAAATACTCAAAAATTTGAATTATGAATTGTATTAGTGACGAATTAATCCAAAAATATATGGATGGGGAAACCACCTTGCCAGAGGAAACCCTGATACAGGAACACTTGTTAGGTTGTGAAGCGTGTGCAAATAAATTGGAGATCCAAAGAACATTGGCTTCAGACGTAAAAAGGGCCATTCATCTGCTAGAAAATACAGAGGTTGAGATTCCTGAATTTAAATGGCCAACCCAACATAAAAGGATCATCAACCTTAAGTTCAAAAGGGTTATTTATTCAGTCTCCGCTGCATGCATACTTGTTCTTGTGTTCTTCGTGTTTCAAACTCACAAACAGTCCACGGAGACAAAGGCCTTTTTTCAGTACAATTTCGAGAGCGAATACGATGCTAACCGCACCATTTCGCAACAGGAATTGATTATTAATGTGATAGATGCTGAAGGAAAAGTTACAGAATTTCAACTTGAGTAATTATTAAAAACAGATGTTTCCTATATTTAAACGAATATGTATATCATGAAAAAGTTAATCATCACCATCGCCTGTGTCGCCGTTGTACAAGTGTTGTCGGCTCAGCACCTTGTGGATATTTATAAAAAAGGGACTGTTAAATTAGTTCCCGACAGTGAGTACGCACAAAATAACAACTGGACTCAAGTATTTAGTACCTATTACGATACGATATATGGCGCCCCCATGGGAAACAGAAAATCGATTGTATTTATGCCCGATGGTTCTGCGGTAGTTAACAATACGTACAGAAATTTTTATACGTTATTCGATCCGGACGGCCATTTTGAAAAAGAATTTGGAATTTATAATAACGACGGGAAGCAGTTTAAAACAACCGAAAACATTGCCGGTATTATCAACAACAACTTCTTTACCGATTTGGACGATATGGGGAAGATGACCTGTTTCGATTTTGATGGGAATTATGTAAAAACGCTCACCCTCGATTATATCGACAGAAAAATCATTCCGCTTGCTGACAATAAAATAGCCGTGGTGGGTTGGGCCATCTGGAAAAGCAGGTTTAGGGATTTTGTGGCCATTGTTGATTACAATACGAACGAACAAAAAATTATTTGGGAGCATTTTACCGATCGCTGCGAAGAAGACAATCATTGTAAATTATTTAATTATTCGTACCAATTCGGGAAAGCGGGCGGGATATATTTTAGTACAATGCCTTATACAAAGAATACGGGACTTAGCGCACCACCCATGATCGAGTTTGTTCATAATCAACTTGTTGTGGCAATATCTTCGACCGGAGAAATTTTGATTTTCGATTTAGAGGGAAATCTACTATCGAAAGATAAAATAGAATGGGCAACCAATTATATATCAGTGGATGAACAAAAAGAAATTCAAAAGAAATCCATCGAACGCTATAAAAGCATCAAAGAACCAAAATTCGTTTCCGGGGCTTCACCCGCCGAAAACAAAAAAGCTCAGGAATCATTAATCAAACAAATGGAGGAAGACTTGGCCAGGATTAAAGAGCCGATACCTGTTCCGGTTTTTTCGACCATCCTAAAGGATTCGGATGATAACCTGCTGTTTTTTGGAATCCCAAAAGAAGAGGGAGCCAATAAATTCAATGTGTGGATATACCAGGACAATGGGAAGTTTGTTTGCCAAAGCAGCTTTGAATGTGATGAGTATAATTTATCGATAACACCATCTAAATTGGTTTTTCGCAACGGGTATGTATATGGTTTGCAAACATTAAAACAAGCCGAAGGAAATCCCTTGCGGTTGGTGAGGTTTAAAATTCAGTAGGAAGATTGGTTTTCAATGAAGTAGGAGATGTATCATCAGCCTCAGGCTGATATCGACATGACAAAAAAATGAAATGGTTCAAAAAATCATGATCACCATAAAAATCATAACAATCCGCGTTCATAACCTTGCCGGATTTTTCCAAAGAGCAAGTTGAAATTTGTAAAACAGTTTTTTTGTGAAGACGTACCTTTAAATAATTCTTTATTTGTGGGTAGAAATGAAACTGTTAAGTAAAATGGTATATTTGTCATTGTTGAAATCTCAAAAGCTAAATCAAATATGAAAAACTTCACACTGACTTTCACACTTTTACTTTTATTTGGACTTTCGGTATATGCCCAGAACCTGGAATTGAAAGTTGAGGCCGGATCGAATTTAACCTTTATTCCTGATTTTATAGATGATGTAATCATAGCCAACGATGGTTTGATTGTTCCGGGTCTAATTACGCCAGCAAACAGTCTTTCACCCTTAATATGGGCCAAATCATTTTCAGAAACGAAAACAAAGCCGGGATTTTATGTGGATGTAGTATTGGATTATAAATTTGCAGAACGGTGGAAATTGTTTGCTTCCGCCGGATTGAGTTATTGGAGATATGATTATGATACCTACATTGATACTGAAGAGACAACTACGTTCTATTTAAGCGAAATTGATCCCAACCATGGAAACACAAGTATTTTATACTACAATATTAAGCCGGTTAGTTTTTCTTACGAATTTATTGTCAATAGATTGTTCTTGCATGGTGGTCCATCATTCAATTATTTGATAGCTGGTGATTTTTCAAAAACAGTTTTGATTTCTCATACGGAAACATTTGATGGTAAATTGTATGAAATTGTGGATCGGGCCTATTTTAAATCAACAGAAGAAATGAATACAGTGCTGATTGGTTTTGATTTGGGTGTTGATATAAAGATAATCAGGCAGTTGTATTTGGCTGTTTCCGGTCAGTATTATTTCAATTCGGTATACTATACGGGCAACAGTTATAAAAGTGATCTTTCAAACTGTAACCCACTTCAATTGCAAGTGGGATTAAATTATCAGGTTTTCGATTTTAATAAGCGCTAAAATAAAGATGATCAGATCAGATGAAGACATACTGGAAGTATTAAAACAATACAACAACGGAGTTGTCGCACCATGATATCCATGACAGGATTTGAAGATTCATCTACCCACAATCATACCCAACTAAACCAGATTAGTTTGATGTATTGAGATGTCTCATCAGATTCAGACTGATATACCAATGTCAACTTTTGGTAAAATATTGTATATTAGATTAATGCAAAAAAAATAGAGAGGCTCATTCCTTGGGGATTTCTCTCCGCCAAGGCGGATTCGAAATGACAGCAAGGTGCTTTGGGTTTTGTCATCATACTATGTGCACCCCCCGCATCAATATCGGGGTTTTCCGGGGGAGTTGGGTCTCGACATGACAAAAAAAAATTGGTTCAAAAAATCATGATCATCATAAAAATCATAACAATCCGCGTTCTATCGTCCAGCCGTTGTCACCGATGCTCACCCCATCAATCACCTCTTGAAACTCCTCCTTATCGAGCCGGGTAAACACCCGATCTGCCTGATCCAATAAGTTGATGGCTTCCTTTTTGTCAACTGGTTTCGAGGCATCGGTCACCATAATAAAAGCACCGGGATGAATGTGATTTCGCAAGGTATTCGACTCTGCCACCAGCAAGGTATCCTGATCGATCAACTTAAAAAAGGCCTCCATGGCCTGCGGCAACGATTCCTCAAACGAACGCATAAAAAACGACCGTTTGGCTCCGGCCACCAGAAACCGCCGGGTATCTTTGTCATCGCCGGCTACCAACTCTTCTTCGATTTTAAAAGGCTCTTTCAGTTGATCGCCATGCCATCCATGAACGGCCCCATCGCCGGGTTTGATATTGGAAATCTTAAGCGCTACAATGGGATGGCCGGCAGAGAATTTTTTAATCAGCATTTCAGCAAAAGTGGATTTCCCCACAAACCTGCCGGTTCCTCCTACCAGAAAAAGGGTGTGAAGTTGTGCAATGGCCTTTTGTTCAAGAATGGATGTCATGGCTTAAATATTCCAGGTGAAGTGATTTTTATAAATAATACGATGAAAACAGATTGAAAACATGCCCTTGACTCAGTTGAGGACTTAATCCAAAGGCCGTGTTTCTATCGCGGGCAAATCCACTGAGATCGTTGAGTTTGCTGTTTATATAGGCGCGTTCGTAGTAGGCCTGTGCAAAATCGGCATCCAGGTCGATGGCGCAGGAGAGCAATCGATGCGCTTCACGCAATTTGTGGTTATTGATTTCCGGCTCGTTTTGGTAAAGCAATTTCGCTTGCGCAAACAAATAGTGAGGCAGTCTTTCATCACTTATCACCGGACGAAGGGCGGAAACAGCATTTTGATAATCGTGTTTTACAAAATATACACGAAACAACCCGTAAGCTGCCGGCGTAAACTCATGACAAATGGATAAACTACGCAAATAGGCCTTGATAGCTGCATCGTGGTGGTGAATCTTCAGCCAGGCATTGGCCATGTTGTAATGAAGATAATGGGTATTCATCCCTTTCCGCAAGGCCTCTTCATAATAAAGAATGGCTTTGGTATATTCTTTTTGATAATAACTGGCAATGCCCAATTGAAAGCTGACGCTAACCATATCAGGATTGTGGTAAAGTGCCTTTTTGAGGTTGGTTACAGCCTCCGTATAAAATCCCTGCTTCAACTGTGCCAATCCCAACGAAAACCATGCCATGGCCGATTGGGGATACACCGCCAGCATATCTTCGGCAGCCAACTTAAGGCTTGTCCATCTTTTTTCGGTAATAAGCAGATGTAGTGTCGCTTTTAAATCAAAATACGGACTTCCTCCCGGTCGGAAAGAATACCTGTCGTATCCACGTTCAGCAGCAATCATGGAGTTCAATTTAGTTTAACAATTTTTCGTTGTTCAATCTCTTGCCAAAAAAGAGTTATAAACGCTGATATAAAGGAGTAAAAGTAATAAAAGTACCTATAACCTCAACAAGGCTTAATAAGCCCGTTTGTTTACCCCTTCGATGTAATTAATAAAGGCCTTGTTCACCACTTTATTTCCACCCGGAGTGGGATAGTCGCCTGTAAAATACCAATCACCCGTATGGTTGGGGATGGCTTCGTGCAACGATTCGATGCTCTGGTAAATCACCTGGACTTCAGCATTCACGTCGCGTGCGGTAACCAGTTGTGCAATTTTTTCCGAAATCTGCCGTGCCGTAAACGGACGGTAGATATCCTTCACATGGTTGACGACATCTTCCTTGGGAAGGTGTTCCTGGGCCTTGCATATTTTATACACCTCGTTGATGATGTTTTCCTGGTGCGTTTCTCTCAGCAGCTCGATGGTGGCTTTAAAGGCAATAAAATCCCCCAGACGGGCCATGTCGATGCCGTAACAGTCGGGATACCTGATTTGAGGTGCCGATGATGCAATAATAATCTTTTTGGGTTTCAAGCGATCCAAGATACGGATAATGCTCTGCTTCAGTGTGGTACCACGAACAATGGAGTCGTCGAGTACTACCAGCGTGTCAATTCCTTTTTTCACCACTCCGTAAGTAACGTCGTACACATGACCAACCAGGTCGTCGCGTTGTTTGTCCTGGGTGATAAAGGTCCGGAGTTTTACATCTTTCACCGCGAGGGCTTCCACACGGGGCTTAAAGGCAAAGAGTTCATCCAATTTTTCCTTGTTGCAGGTGCCTTTTCCGGCAATCAGCGCTTCCTTGATCTGCTCTCCTGCAAAATGATGCACGTGGTCCATCATGCCCTGAAAGGCCACAGAGGCAGTGTTGGGGATGTAAGAAAAGATGGTGTTCTTCAGATCGTAGTTAATTTCCTGAAGCACGGTGGGGGTGAGTAGCCATCCCAGTTTCTTGCGTTCCTGGTAGATGTCCTTATCCGTACCACGCGAAAAATAAATCCGTTCAAACGAACAGGCCTTCACGGGTTGCGGATCTACAAAAGGCGTCAGGGTGACGTGGCCGCTTTTCTTAATGATCAGCGCATGTCCGGGAGTGAGTTCCTTTACCTGATCCCAGCTTACATTAAGAACCGTCTGGATAACGGGCCGTTCGGAAGCGGCAACAATAATTTCGTCATCCATATAATAAAAAGCCGGACGAATTCCATTGGGATCGCGCATTACAAAAGCATCGCCATGGCCCAGCAACCCGCTGATGACATAACCACCATCCCACCGTTTGGCCGATTCCTGAAGGAAGCCTGCAATATCGATGTTGTTGGTGATGTATTCGGTGATGTCTTTTTTCTGAAGGCCCAGCTCTTTGTATTTTCGGTAGATACGTTCGTTTTCTTCATCCAGAAAATGGCCTATTTTTTCAAGTACCGTAATGGTATCGCTGGTTTCCACCGGAAACTGACCCAGATCTACCAGCTGTTGAAAAAGCTCAGAGGTGTTGGTCATGTTAAAATTGCCCGCCAGCACCAGGTTGCGGGTTTTCCAGTTGTTGGCCCTGACCAACGGGTGCAGGTGACGGATTGAATTGCCACCAAAGGTGCCGTATCGCAGGTGACCCAGAAAGAGTTCTCCGGTAAAATCAGCATGTTGTTTCAACCAGTTCACATCATTTAACCGCGATGGATTGTCTTTGGTGATCTGATGCAGTTTATCGTAGATATCGTTGAATAAATCCTTGATGGGTGTTCCCGAATTGTTGCGTACACGACTGATGTAACGTTCACCGGGAGGAAGATCGAGTTTGATTTCGGCAATTCCTGCTCCATCCTGACCCCGGTTGTGCTGTTTCTGCATGAGCAGATGCATTTTTTGAAGGCCATAAACGGAGGTGCCGTATTTGGCGAGGTAGTATTCCAGAGGTTTTAAGAGCCGGACTAAAGCAATGCCGCATTCGTGGGTAATCTGGTCGCTCATTGTAATGAGAATGGTTATATTTGTGGGCACAAAAGTAGATAAAAAGATGGTTCAAATACGTCAGTCACACGAAGAGGATGCAGAAGTCATTGCCGGATTTCAAATTAAAATGGCCCTCGAAACCGAAAACCTGGCACTGGATCCGGAAACCGTGCAACAGGGAGTTTTAAATGTGTACCGCAATCCTGCCAAAGGAAAATACATTGTTGCTTCTTTAGGAGAGCAGGTTGTTGGAAGCCTGCTGCTCACCTATGAGTGGAGCGATTGGCGCGATAATACGGTGGTTTGGATACAATCGGTATATGTACTTCCCGAATACCGTAAACATGGCGTTTTTCATGCCCTGTACGAAATGGTGAAAGCTATGGTAAACGAAGATCCTTCCTTTGCCGGCATCCGGCTGTATGTGGATCGCACCAACCACGATGCCCAAAAAGTGTATTCAAAGTCGGGGATGAATGGCGACCACTACCAGGTGTTTGAGTGGATGAAGTAGGGTTGTTTACCGCGAAGGTGCAAAGGCGCAAAGAAAATGTTTTTCACCGCTAAGGCGCAAAGGCGCAAAGGCGCAAAGGTGGTTTTCTCTCTGCGTCTCCGCGTCTCTGCGGTGGATATTTTACCGCTAAGGCGCAAAGGCGCAAAGAAATGGATTTAAGTTTTAACTCTGCGTCTCCGCGTCTCTGCGGTGGATATTTTACCGCTAAGGCGCAAAGGCGCAAAGAAAATGTTTTTAACCGCTAAGGCGCAAAGGCGCAAAGGTGGTCTTCTCTCTGCGTCTCCGCGTCTCTGCGGTGGATATTTTACCGCTAAGGCGCTTAGGCGCAAAGAATGGTTTTTAAATTTTAACTCTTGCATCAGCGATCTTCATATGCATTCATTAAGAGTATATCTGCCACGTTCACAGGGGATTCCTCGTCGCTGCGCTCTGTCGGAATGATAACCATTTTTTAAGTTCAAACCTGCTACCGAAGAGCCATACAAATTTGTGACCACCCGTTCCATCCGGTTCACCCGTGTTCCATTACTCCTGCGACAGCTAATTCTAAAACCAGCTGTTATCCGGAATGGCTCTAAATTACCATTTTATTTACATGTAACGCCCTATTTATCATCTAATTCATGTACCTTTATTACCCCTTTTTTATATATGATATTCATCAGTATACAATCGGTGGCATATAGGTCTGTTTAATTCTAAATATTTAGATTGGATGTGTTGGGATTTAAATTGGGGATTTTACCCAGGATGGATCAATGAATTGCTATATTTAACGCTGTATATAGCAAAGTCCACACGCCAAGAAGAACCAGTTGTTTTATTGTTTTTCATTGGCCTGAACCGAATTCCTGTTCCAATTGAAGAAGCTGATTTACCCAACTATTTTTACGATAATATTAATTTCCCGGAAAGATTAAACGGCTCTTTTATTAGAACAAAACTCCATTTAACCAATTTCTTTAAGGAAATCTGTAGAAAAGCTATTCCTCTACTGATAATGAGCAGGATAGCGATATTCCACTTACAGGTTTAATGGCAAATTAATTAGGCAGTTAAATGCAATGAAATACGTTTGAACAATTAACTGAATGTAAAAGCTAAACCCAAATAAATTATAAAGACTGCTTATCTGCTTCGCTCATGTTAAGACAATTAATATCTTTACCATAAAAATGGTTGCTGAGGATTACCCAAAAGATTTTCAAGAATTTCTTGATCGATTCAAATCGGAGGATGATTGTTGGAAATATTTATTCTCTATTCGTTGGCCAGATGGCTTCTGTTGCCCTAAATGTAATACCACTAAATATTACCTCAACATCCGGAAAGTGGCTGAATGTAGTAACTGTGGACATCAACTCTCGATAACTGCCGGAACCATTTTTCATGGCACCAGAAAACCGCTCTTAGTTTGGTTTCATGTTATGTGGTGGGTTGCAGCGCAAAAGACTGGAGTTAGTGCAAGTAACTTCAAGGACTTTATGGGGTTTGGAAGTTACGAAACAGCATGGGCTTGGCTGCATAAACTAAGGCGAGCGATGGTTCGTTCAGGTCGGGAGAAACTAACAGGTGATGTGGAAGTAGATGAGACATTTATTGGAGGTAAAGAATCAGGCCAAAAAGAAGATGGGACAGGTAAAACTGGGAGAGGTAGTATTGAAAAGGTGTTAGTAGTAGTGGCCACAGAATGTCTTGGCAAACAATTAGGACGAGTACGTTTTAAGTGCATAGAAAGTGCCTCTGGTAAGAACTTGATGGAATTTATAGAAGAAAACATCGAACATGGGAGCAAAATAATAACTGATGGATGGAGAGGCTATGATAGTTTATCAGATTCGGTGAACTATACTCACGAAAAGAAAATAATATCCGGTAGTGGACACGAGGCACATGATTTATTGCCACATGTGCATATGGTTGATTCTCTTTTGAAGCGATGGATAAATGGGACTCATCAAGGCAGGATATCATCTAAACACTTAGAATTTTATCTTGATGAGTATGCTTTTCGATTCAATAGAAAATTGTCAACTTACAGAGGAAAGGTTTTCTATAGACTTGTGCAGCAGGCCATGACAACAGCACCAGTACCTCTGAAAATTTTAACAGGGAAGGAAAATAAATTACATGTGTAAAGCAGATAAGCAGTTGTTTTTATTTAAATCAGATTTTATTGTATCATCCGAACCAACAATTTGCATTGATTCTTTGTATATCTTTTCAAGAAAATCGTTTGGTTCCATTTATTGTTTCAATTTTAAAAGTTGGACTTTAATTTGTTCTGCTACAGCCTTAATCATCGGAATGGCAACTGAATTTCCGATTTGTTTATATAGCTCAGATTTATTATTTAGTAATTCAAATTTATTAGGAAATCCCATTATTCTATAACATTCTTGGATAGTTAATTTTCTTACTTCTCCCCCATGCCATATCCAAAACCGCCCTGAAGATTCTTGCGAAGGCAATGCAGGATGAATCCCCGCGGTTGAATAAATTCTATTCGGTTGTTTGTGTACTCTTGATAAATGTTCAGTTCCTGGTCTTACGCCAGCCTTACGAATCGTTTTATTTCTATAACCGGCGAAGATTAATCCTGATACTTGCGTTTTTGGCTCTTCCAAAATTGTGAATGGTTCATTTAAGAATTCAAACTCATTTTCTTTGTCCAAAAAATCTTTTAATACAGGTTTAGATTCTTTTTTGATTTTTCCAAAATCAAATCTTTTTTCTTTGTGGCCAATTATAATAATTCTTTCTCTGTTTTGTGGAACACCAAAATCAGAAGCATTCAATACTTTTTTTGAAACTACATATCCCATTTCTTCCAAATGTTGTACGATAGTGGCTAAAGTTCTTTTTTTATCGTGATAAACTAAATGCTTTACGTTCTCAAGGAAAACTACTTTAGGTTGATGTTTTTCAATTATTTCAAAAACGTGGTAAATCAGAGTTCCTCTCGTGTCTTCAAATCCTTTCATTTTACCAGAAATACTAAAAGGTTGACAAGGAAATCCAGCACAAAGAATATCATGTTTGGGGACTATGTCTGTATTTAGTTTTGTAATGTCACCGAAAGGAACTTCTCCAAAATTTAATTCATATGCTCTTTGAGCATGATGGTTAAATTCTGAAGAAAAAACGCAATTCCCTCCAAGCTCTTGTAAAGCAATTCTAAAACCTCCGATTCCAGCAAAAAGGTCAATAAATGTAAATTCAGATTGTTCGGGAGCCGGAAAAGGAATATCCCATTTTATTGGAAGCATTGCTTGTAATTCTGGTTCTGAAACAATATTTAATTCGTCCTTTATGGTTTGGTAGTAATCTTTAGCTCGTTTTTCATAAGACTGAAATACTCCATTCTTATGATTATGTAAATAATGAGTAAAATAAGCTAAATCTTCAGCATCCCCATTTAAACTATCCACTTTTAGTTTTTCTCTAATTGTTGAATATTTTATCATGGCTAAAAGTTTATAGTTCCTTGTTGGTGGTTTTTAATTCTCATGTATTTTGCTTTTTCTTCCGCAGCTTTTAATAGCTGATTCGGTTCATCTTGCGGGAAAATTATTTCAGCAATTATTTCACTAAAATATTCATGTTCCAAATTTTTCAAATCAATATTAAAAACAGAAGATAGTTTAGGAAGTATTTCAACGGGAATTTTTCTTTTGCCATTTTCAATTTTTGAAAGAGTAGATTGGTCAATGTCCAATGCAGCCGCAAGTTTAGTTAAGGTCATCCCGTTTTCACGCCTAAGTTTATGAATGTATTCGCAAAATGTTTCTCTCATGCTCTTGAATATTTTATCTTGACAAATTTGTCAAAAATAGACAAAAAACAATCTGAAAGCAATAATATATTCAGGAAATTATCAACAGGTTGTTGCTCGGCGGCAAGGAAACGGGTCTTTTGCAAGCTGAAGCTTCGGCTTGTGTGTCGGAGCTTGCAAACCCGCCTGCCGGACGGGCAGGTGTGCTGTTTTGTGCGTTGGCTGTTTATTTATCATTGTTTTTCTAGTGGCAAATAGTCTGTTCGTTTCTGTCTTTTTTACACTTGGAGGTAACGATTTATTAGTTCTGGTTTTTATCTGACAAAACGAAATTTTTCATCTCCAACTAAAATATTAGTTAAAAACCTTCGTTATTACCTAAAACCTATGGGATGAGAGCCTGTAAATTTATACTTATATTCATTGCCTCCACAGCATTTTCGTTGCTGCTCAGAAGCCAGGAAACAAAGATGACGACGGCACAACTGGCCAAAATGGACACGTCGTTTCAAGCCTGGATGAGAGAACGACATCAGGAAGCCATATTGAAAAGGGATGCTTTCTTCAAAGTACTTAATCAGGCGGATCCTGACACAATCACTCACCTTTCATTTACCGGGATGGATCTTGAAACACTCCCCGATCTCGAAATATACAATCATTTAACAAGAATCAACGGTTCCGACAATCAACTAAAAAAGGTACCCGCCACCATCAGTTATTCGCGCCATTTAAAATCCATTGTACTCACGAACAACCAGATAAAAAGCATCCGTTTTAAGAAAAACGATTCTATTGTCAATCTCAATTTATCTGAGAATAATTTGAAACGAATACCACGTTCCATTAAAAAACTGTCAAACCTTAAAGTACTCACCATCAACAACAACCGAATAAAACGCATTCCGCGATGGGTGGGCAAAATGCAAAACCTCAACGACCTCGATATAAATTATAACCGTTTAAAGCTGACCAATGCCTCTTTTAGACGTTTGAAAAATATCGTGATTTTGCAGATGGGCGGCAATCACCTGACCCGATTACCTGAAAACATTGGTGATTTGAAAAGGGTGAAAAAACTCAACCTTGGGAAAAACCAACTCGTCGATGTACCTTCCTCTATTGCACAGTTAGTCAGTCTTAATACCCTGATATTCTATTCCAATCATTTTAAAAAAATTCCTCTTGCCATTACACAACTAAGTCAACTTCAGGAGCTTGACCTCTACTATAACGAATTGCAATTCATACCCAATGAATTGGGAAACATGACCCATCTTAAGCGACTTTATCTGGCATTCAACCAATTAAAAGTATTGCCCGATACCATGAGAAACTTAAAAGACCTTACATTTCTGTATGTCCATCACAATCAAATTGCATACCTCCCGCAATGGATCAACACATTAAATAATATCGAAATTCTGGACATCAGTTACAATCAGTTGTTCGATATCCCTGACTTATCCGGTATGCCCGCACTCAACGAACTCGATATTCAAAGCAATCAAATTGCCTATTTTCCATGGAAAATGCTTGATAAACCGAATCTCAAATTCCTCATCGTAAAAAACAATCCTTTTATCCTCGATAAAACCGAAATCAAACACTTGCAGGTTATAACCGAAGAATTGGAAAAAAAAGGGGTTATCGTCCGTAACTAACGCATTCTCAACGCAGACTAAGCAACAGGCAACTACAGGACGAACGCAGGTTGGGATTTCGCATTTTTTAATACCTTTGCTCCTCTTTAATAGTGAAGATATGCCTATACTTGGAAGTATCATTAAAAAGGCTTTTGAATTGCGCAGCAAGCCTGTGGAAAAAGAGCTGAGTAAATTGGATCCTGTAATTGCTCAGCGGAAGGAATTGATTAAGCTGTTGAGTAAGGCACAATTTACTGCCATTGGCGAGCATTATAAATTCTCGAAACTCCTGAATGCACCCGACGTAGAAAAAGCATTTAAAAATTCAGTGGCAGTCCACGACTATCAATCGATGTATAAACGTTGGTGGTACAGGGCTTTGAATGGAGAAACCTACGTTACATGGCCCGGAAAAGTAAAATATTTTGCATTGAGTTCGGGAACATCGGAAGCCTCTAGCAAATACATCCCGGTAACGGCCGATATGCTCAAAGGAATCAAACAAGCTACACTTCGACAGCTGGTTTCAGCCACCAAATACGATTTTCCGCACGATTTTTACGAAAAAGGAATTTTGATGATTGGCGGAAGTACCCACTTGCAATATAACGGAACTTATTACGAAGGCGACCTTTCAGGGATTACAGCCGGCAATATTCCCTTTTGGTTTCAACATTTTTACAAACCCGGGCGGCGTATCTCCAAAACCAGCGATTGGGCCACCAAACTCAATGAAATGGTAAAAAAAGCACCTACCTGGGACATCGGTATTTTGGTTGGAGTACCGGCATGGGTGCAGATTTTGATGGAACGCATCATTGAGGAGTACAATCTAAAAACCATCCACGACATCTGGCCCAACCTGAAAGTGTATGTACATAGCGGGGTTTCCTTTAAACCCTATGTCAAAAGTTTTGAAAAACTTGTGGCCAAACCACTGATGTACAACGAGTCGTATCTTTCGAGCGAAGGTTATGTAGCCTATCAGAACCGGGCCGACGGTGAAGGCATGGAAATGGTTTTGAACAATGGCATTTATTACGAATTCGTTCCGTTTAATGCCGAAAATTTTGATGATGAGGGCAATCTGAGGGAAAGCCCGAAGGCACTTTCGATTGGCGATGTGGAACTGGGAAAAGAATATGCCCTGTTGATGAGCACCAATGCAGGTGCCTGGCGATATCTGTTGGGTGATACAGTTAAATTTATTGATAAAAAACGGTCGGAAATCGTCATTACCGGGCGCACCAAGCATTTTATCAGTATTTGTGGCGAACATCTGTCGCAGGAAAATATGAACAGAGCCGTGGAGCTGATGCAGGAAGATCTGGATATAGAAGTGAAAGAGTTTACAGTAGCCGGAGTACGCCATGGTTCCTTGTTTGCGCACCGTTGGTACATAGGTACCGACGACCCGCTTGATGCAGACTTAGCCCGCCAGAAAATTGACAACCATTTAAAGAATCTAAATGACGATTACCGCGTCGAACGCATGGAAGCCATTAAGGATGTTTTTGTAAAAGTACTGCCCACACAGGTTTTTTACGATTACATGAAAGAAAAAGGAAAAGAAGGCAGTGCAAATAAGTTTCCAAGGGTATTGAAGAATTCCCGTTTCGACGAATGGGATAACTACCTGAAACAGCGCGGCCTGGTATAAGTAGGAAAAAATATATTGATGTCTGTATTTCTTGAAGGGACTATCCTGGGGTTTTCATTGGCCCTGTTATTTGGCTTTGGTCCGGCCTTCTTTGCATTGATTCAAACTGGAATTCACCGTGGTTTTTGGCCCGGATTGTTGCTGGCTACCGGTATTTTTATCAACGACGTTTTAATTGTACTGATTTCACTTTTTGGGGCCACCAGTATTTTACACGAACCCGCGCATTACCAAACCATGGGCATTGTGGGCGGAGGATTGTTGATCGTTTTCGGAATCCTCACCTATAAACATAAAACACAATTAAAAGAAGCCGAGGACCAGAATATCGAAATAAAATCGCCCCACCCCTTGATCTATGTTGGCAAAGGATTTCTATTAAATGCAGCCAACCCGTTTGTATGGATATTTTGGATCAGCATCGTCATGGGCATTACTTCGCGTTATGGAACTCAAAAAATAGATTTATTCCTGTTTTTTGCCGGAACGCTTACAATTGTTTATTCCACGGATATTATCAAAACTTTTGCAGCCTCACGTTTTAAAAATTTCGCGACAAACAAGTTCTTAATCCTGATTAACAAATTGGCTGGAATTGCACTGGTTGTATTCGGTATATTTTTAATAATCAGATCAATATTCCAATTTTAAGGATAGAATAAGGCCCCTTTTCAATCTTATTTACACTTGATTTTGGCTCTCAAAATAGCCAATTCCAACACCTTTAGACCCTCCGATTCTATTGTTATTTTTTCACACAAATCATAAAATCTTATACAATTTATGTAAAATATCATAACAGTTTTACCTGATCACGGCCGTATCATTGCATCATCAAAGATAGCGAACGAAAAAGCTATCAAGAGTAATATTCACTAAATATACCAAGATGAAAAGAGTAATGATTAAAAACCGGATGCTGATCGCATTTACAATCCTTGTACTTGGATTTACCTCATGCGATAAAAAAGAAGATGCTGTCGCCAACCTGAACGACACCGTAAACCTGAAAACCAACGAAGCAAGTCAGACTGACCTGGATGGCTTGATTTATATGCGCGAAGAAGAAAAACTGGCAAGAGATGTATATGTATTTTTGAATGACCTGTATCATATCCCGGTTTTTGAGAATATCGCCAAAAGCGAAGATTACCACACAAACCAGGTACTTGCATTAATTAACTTTTACGGTTTAACCGACCCCGCACTTCCGGAATCGGGTAAATTCAGCAATGTAGACCTACAGGCGTTGTACGATGATTTGATTGTGAAAGGCCAGGATTCGCTGATTGCCGGATTGATTGTTGGTGCCACCATCGAAGAAGTTGACATTTTCGATCTGGAAGAATACCTTAGCCAGACGACTTCTGATACCATCAAAACACTGTATACAAACCTGTTGCGCGCTTCAGGCTACCACCTCAGGGCTTTTAATGCCCAACTGGCTTTCAGGGGAATAACCTATGTTCCTCAGTTTTTAACCCAGGAAAAGTTTGATGCCATCATCAATTCTACCATTCCTGCCGGTGGAGGTACCTGCATGGACTCACTGGTTTACGTTATCACTGATAATGAAGAAGCGGCTCTGCTTTTTATGCGTGAAGAGGAAAAAATGGCCCATGATGTGTACGTTAATCTGTTCAATCAGTGGAATATACCTGTTTTTGACTTTATCTCCAGAAGTGAAAATATTCATACCACACAGGTGCTTACCCTCATCAACTTCTTTAATCTGGAAGATCCGGCATCGGTTAATCCGGGAGAATTTAACAACCCCGATCTCCAGATGTTATACGATCAACTCCTGGCTCAGGGCAGCGAATCCTTGATTTCAGCTTTAACGGTTGGCGCAACCATCGAAGAAGTGGATATTGTTGATTTGACGAACCGCATGGACCAGTCCACCAACAATTCCATTCTCACCGTATTTGGTAATTTAACCAAAGGATCGGAAGCACATCTCAGGGCATTTGTGGCACAATTGCGGTTCCAGGGAGTAACTTATGTACCCCAATTCCTAACCCAGGAAGATTTTGATGCCATTATCAATGGTGACTAATTCACTTGAAGAATGATAATTTTAGTAGTCTGAATAATTTTGCAGTTAGCTCAACCGCCGTTCTGAATCCAGAACGGCGGTTTTTTTTCGGAGGGGTTTTACCCCAAACAAACAGAATCAAGCCAACTTTAAGGGATACTATGCTTGGTTTAAAATGAATAATAAAATTCAATACTTTCCAGCCAATTAAAGATGTGTTGTTTATAAGCGTGAGCCCTCATGCCCTTTTAGAATATTTAACCGGATAGCATTGAAAAAAACATTGAATATCGGTCATTCTGAGTTAGATAGTTTACGAAAAATCATTTTAGAAGTGGGATCAATCCTTCGACATTCTTAAATCGTTGATCAGCGTTCGGAGTTCAAAAGGAACAAGAAGAATAATGAATTTCTTTACTATCCTACCTAAAAAAAGCCACTATCCTTTCGGACAGTGGCTCCACAGATTGAAACATTTATTTTTAGTTCACCTGAGAAACAGTTTCAGGAGCAGCCATTTCGGTGCGAATGGGCTGTGGCACTGATCTACGAATATCCAATTCATCAATTAACCGGGTATCACCAGCAAATTTATCGATGATAAACAGCACATAATGTACATCCACACAAATGGTGCGCTGAACCTGGTTATTGAAGGCGATATCGCCACTCATGGCTTCCCAGTTTCCATCGAAAGCAAGTCCAATCAACTCACCTTTGCCGTTCATAACCGGAGAACCTGAATTACCACCTGTGATATCGTTGTTGGTCAGGAAACAAACTACCAAACGGCCATCCTGTCCGTAAGGGCCGTAATCCTGTTTGTTGTAGAGTTCCTTTAATTTTGGATCCACGATAAATTCATCGTTGGTTGGATCTTCTTTTTCCATCACACCATCCAGGTAGGTAACAAAATCGTAGTGAACTGCATCGGCAGGATAATAATCTATCACTTTTCCATAGCTAAAACGCAGGGTAGAGTTGGCATTTGGATAGAACTTTTTGTTGGGATACATCTCACGCATGGCCTGTACCAAAAGACGTTCGGCTTTTCCAACATCGGCACCTTCCTTGCGATAGGCCTGACTGGCAGCCATAAGCTTATTCATATAATCGGTAGCAATTATGACAGCAGGATCTTTTTTATATTCCTTGGCTTTTGGGTCGTTGAGAAATGCCTTTGCTTTGGTTTCGTTCGACAGGAATGACTTTTCATACACATAGCTGGCTACTTCCCCGTAATTTCCCTTGAACTTGTCGATCAGCTTTTTCAGGTATTCAGGTTGCATATCTGCCGGAACGTTGGTAAAATAAAGCTCCGTCATCTTTGCAAAAACATCTTTGTCAGTCGCCTCATTGTAATCTTTGTATGTTTCGGCCAAACCATCTTTTAGTGAGGCAATTTCCTCGCTAACCTGAGTTTCTTTAGCAGCCCTTTTTTCCTTGTCTTTTTCTTCTTTCACCTTATCCATCAAGCTTCCCAAACCCGAAAAATTCTGGGCAATTTTGATGAGGTCGGCACCACCAACCCCGGTTGTGCTGGCAATAATCAGGGGTTTTATACCCGCAGATTTTTGTTGGTAATCTGCATCAATCACGTTGAGCATATCGCCATATTTTTCCTTGCGTGCCTGATCCTGATTTACCCAATTCATCAGTTCTTCTTCCTGTGCTTTCTTTTCACCAAACACATCCAGGTTCTTGATTCCCCGTTTCTGTCCGATGAAATATTTCCAGCTGTTGGCAATCATGGCATAATTGGAAGCATATTGTATTTTCACCTCTTGATTGGCATCCATGTGCTCTTTCCAAATGGCCAATTTATCACCAAACACCTCTATCAAAGGAGGATAGTAATATTCCATGTTGAATTCAACTCCTGAAGAAGTCAGATAGCGATCGGTAGTTCCGGGATAGCCCCAAATCATGCTAAATTCGTTTTCCTTAACGGGATCGAGTGAAACGGGTAAAGAGTGTTTTGGAATTAAGGGTACATTGTCTTCTGAATAATCAGCCGGAGATCCATCGGGGGCAGTATAAACGCGGAAGATAGAGAAGTCGCCGGTATGACGGGGCCACATCCAGTTGTCGGTATCGCCGCCGAACTTGCCGATGCTGTTTGGCGGGAAGCCTACGAGGCGAATGTCCCGGTAGGTTTCGCTGAGGATCACCCAGTATTGATTACCACGATAATACGGCTCGATCTTCGCGTCGA
>JAUYGX010000047.1 GCA_030690365.1 Bacteroidales bacterium
TAACCTATCCAGTTTTCCTTTTTGCAATACAATTCTATCTCCGTAGCAGGATCTTCTACCGTACCCTCCAACAGCAATACCCGATTGCCATCCGGTTCGGCATTCATCACATAACCCCGGGTGCTTACAATGTCTTTCATTACGCTTGCCTCACCTGATTGATAATGCCATTCATGATACACATTATCCCACTGCGCAAATTCGGGTCTTAGCGTTCCTGCCCCGTCTTCAATTGAAATATTGTTATAGTCGATATTGATAAAATCATACCCCGGGCTTACCTTTTCCTGGCTAAACACGGTGGGAGTGGGGGTGGTGTTGCCGTTGGTACGCAGGTGGCGGGGGACGGAGATCCAGTTGTAACCTTTATGGAGTACCAAAGGCTCCTGCTGGTCAAAACCTATCACACTAATGTTGCTGTGGCCTCCGTTTGCCACATATATCTGGTTTAAATTTTCGTCAAACAAAATATCGTTGTTGGCTAAATGTCCATCGAACTTATAGGTATGTTTGCCACCCAACGGTATTTGGGTAGATGAAAACCCAACACTTACACCATCGTAATAATCCAATTTACATTCCCACATCTCTGCTTCTTCGTCATTAGCATTGTTGTGGGCAACATACGAATAAATACTTGAATTGCCCGGGTTATAGGCGATGGCACAGCTGCTGAGCGGGAGTTTCATCCCCGGGAAAAAACTTAGGTCGTCCACAATACCCAGCTTGTGTGTGTCGCTTTCTGCGTAAAGAGCAAAAACCAAGTCTCTTACCGGGTCGTATTCAATATCCCAAACAGGATACCCGACTGAAACACTTGTTATTGAAGAAATGTTACAATCGAATACGGTAAGATTGGTTGTGGAGGTGCCATGTTGCACATATACTTTGTTCTTTATCGGGCTGCATACGATATGCCAGGGATTGTTTCCTATATTGCTTTCAAAGGTCACAACATCGGTTTCTCCATCAATTTCCACCAATTTTCCATAGACTGAATATGGGAACATGTCTTTTGCAACTGCATAAACCTTGTTATTAAACGAATTGTAGCAAAATTCGCCACCAAGTCGTCCATGCATGTCGGATAACTTGTTTAATTCTATAAGTTCAAAATCATTATTCGCATCAAATATTTCAATGCCCGCCTCATGGCTACCTTCATTATCCAAACCGGCCATACAGTATAATTTGTTATTTGGGGCTAAAAACATGGATGAGCAATATCCCTGATCAGGATCCAAATATATCCAATTCCCATTACCAGATTCCGTAATAGCATCTGTTTCCCCATCAATTGATTTAATAATCCAGGTATCCTCAAAAGTGGAAACATATACACGGTTGGTTTCTTCGTTCGGAGCATAAACAAACATATCCGAAATATTGTTTCCCATTTCAACTATAGTGATCTCGTCAGTTAAAGTGTTATAAATATAAACCTTGCTTTTGCCTATTAAACCTGTGGGACTAAAATAGGTATAAAAATAGGCTTTGTTTTTAGCGGGATTAAAACATCCGAAATAGAGGGAGGCACCAACTTCAAGGGTTTCTTCAATGGAATTTGATGCATTTATTACCTGAACATTTCCACCACCCGGACTGGTTACAAGGGCGTGATTAGCCGAAACCGCACACTTGTAATACATGTTGTTTTCTGCCAATGAATTTCCCACCATCTCAACACTAAAATTATCCTCATCAATTAGTACAATTTCATTGCGTTGACAAAGAATTACTTTATTATTATAGGAAGCAAAGTCAATCGGAAAATTCCAGTAGGGATCAGAATTCATTTGGGTTGCTATTCCGGTTTCAATTGAATTATCCATTGGATTAATAACAAACACATTATTTTCGTTGTTACCGGAAGGATAAAATCCTACATATATTTCATTGGTATTTTCATTATAGAAGCAAGCAGTTTCCGTTGGCAGCGGGGAAATAAATGAAGAAGTAGTATTGGTTGTAAAATCAATTTTGAAAATATGGGCATCTTCTTCTCCCCATGTTCTTGGAAAGCAATACAAACAATGAACACCATTCTCATTTATGTACAGTAAATCTCCTTTCTGCTCTCCATTTTCATCAATAACCTCTAACAATTGAAAATTATTGGCATTGTATCTTCTTATACCTTTACTGCAACCAACATAAAACTCATCCAGCGTTTCATTTATTTCAATGTCTTCGATGGTACCATATGTATCTATGTGATCTAAATCCAATTGTTGTATTAACTGGAAGTTGCTTGCATTATAGATTAAAACAGTACTATATTCTCCGTCAAACTGCGAAATTACCCAATAAATACGGTTGGTTCTGGCATCATACTTTATTATCATGTTGTTGTAATAATTGTCGAGGCTTAAATTTGTTGGCGTTTCAACAACAGTTTCTATCGCATCATCAACAGGATTAATTCTCAGTATCTTGAACTCCTCAGTAGCACAGTATACAAAATTACCGGCCAAAACCAGGTGACTTTCATGCCAGGCTTGATTAGCACCGTTTCTTTCTACAGGTTCATACTGGCTATTCGAGGAAATTTCAATTGATTTTGTTACCGTATTGGTAATCGCATCAATTACTATTAACCTGCGCTTACCATAAACATAGAATTTATTATACCCCTCAAGATATATAATATCTGTTGGTATGGCTCCTCCAAGTTCTCCCGGGAGAACCACATTTTTAATTAATGAAGCCTCACTATAAGAATCAGCATAGACCTTTTGAAGCTCAATTTGAGGGTACACATCCGGAAACATAACATCTGTTGTTAGTGTACCTTCGTTTTGTCCCAGACAATGGCTGAAAATGAATGCAAACGCCGTAATTAATAAGGATGTTTTTCTAAATGTACTCATGGTTGTTAGTTTAAAATGAATGATTGGATTAGGTTATATTGTTGTATGTAAATATGTTAATCAATTACAAAAACCATTAAAAAGTCAGTATATTTTGCTTTTTTGGATTTCTCTACTTTATCTAGAAGTGCAAATGTAAATCATGAAACAATATTTGTCAAGTATCATGACAATTTATTTGGTCAAAAGGTGTTGTGCAGCCATGCTATTTGTTTATTATAAAGTGCATAACTTCCTTATTAGAAACTGTCTAATTTTAATTTCTAATTCTGTTAAGCCTTAGTTTGATCATTGCGAGGTGTACCATAAGTTGACTTGACGGGTTACTGTATGATTACTAATAATCTTTACCAAGTCAGCGATAGCTTTCAAACCAGGAAAAAGATCTTTCTACAATCCACCGCTGTGGCAGGATCTCAAACCTTTTTCCAGAGTCTTTTCTGAGTACAACCTCAAGCTACCTTAATTCTATTTTAAGACAGTTTCTAAAAATCAGTCGGATATTACTTCATAGCCAGCACCAGCTTCTCATACCATTGACCCCCAAACTTCCTCACCAGTGGTGCTTTTAAATAAACATATAAGGGTTCCCCTTTGGCTTTTCCGGCAACCAGGGCGGGAGCACAGATATTCCATTTGTGATAATTTACTGCTATTGTGTCTCCCACTTTGTCGAGCCGGATGGGATACAAATGACAGGATACAGGTTTCTGAAAGGGTATTTTCCCCTCTGACCAGGCTTTTTCGATGGCGCAATACCGGATTTCGTTTTCCTGGTATAAAAAAGCACAGGCCCGGTCGTTGACCAACGGAGTGGCGTAATCGCCTTCGATGTCATAATCAAAAACACCCGTTTTCTCTACCACCTGAATTCCTTCCTTATCCATATAGGGCTTTATATCATCCAGATAATCCTCCAGAATGGAAATTTCGTTCTCTTCCAGAGGAGCTCCGGCGTCGCCTTCCACACAACAATCACCATGACAGGCATGCAGGTTACAGGCAAAAAAAGTATCTTTCAGGGCATCCGATACCAGGATTTCATCAACTATTATCATGGCGGCAAAATTAATAAGTTCCACCGGATTAAAACCACTGAAATCAACCTTGTTTTAAACACACTACCCGCCAAAAAATTCGCGATAATTTGATTACTTTTGCCGCGTATTTTATCATTTTTTGTTTAATAACACTTTAAGCATAAGCTATGGCATTCAATTTAAGAAATCGGAATTTTTTAAAGCTTCTGGATTTTTCCCCGAAGGAAATAAAGTTTTTACTCGACCTTTCGGCTGACCTGAAAAAGGCAAAATATGCCGGTACCGAACAACCCCGGTTAACAGGAAAAAACATTGCGCTGATTTTCGAAAAAGCCTCCACACGTACCCGCTGTGCCTTCGAAACAGCCGCTTACGATCAGGGAGCCAAAGTCACTTATCTGGGACCTTCCGGTTCACAGATTGGTAAAAAAGAATCGATGAAAGATACCGCCCGTGTGCTGGGACGCATGTATGATGGTATTGAATACCGTGGTTTCGGACAAACCATTGTGGAAGAATTGGGAAAATATGCAGGTGTACCCGTTTGGAATGGTCTCACCGACGAATTTCATCCTACACAAATCCTGGCTGACTTCCTCACCATGATGGAACACTCTGACAAACCATTGCATCAGATAAGTTTTGCCTATTGTGGAGATGCCCGCAACAACATGGGCAATTCGCTGATGGTAGGTGCTGCTAAAATGGGAATGGATTTCCGTGCCGTAGCTCCTAAAAAAATGTGGCCCGAAGAAGCTCTTGTGGCTCAATGCCGCGAAATTGCAAAAGAAACCGGTGCTACCATCACCCTCACCGATAAGGTGGAAGAAGGCGTAAAAGGTGTCGACTTTCTGTACACCGACGTATGGGTAAGCATGGGCGAACCCGACAGCGTTTGGAAAGAACGCATCGACATGATGATGCCTTATCAGGTAAACAAGGAAATGGTAGCCAAAACGGGCAATCCAAAAGTAAAATTCCTGCATTGCCTGCCTGCTTTCCACAACCGTGAAACCATTATGGGTGAAGAAATTTACCAGAAATATGGTGTGGACGGCATGGAAGTAACCGATGACGTTTTCGAATCGCCTGCTTCGGTAGTATTTGATGAAGCTGAAAACCGTTTGCATACCATCAAAGCAGTAATGGTAGCCACTCTGGGCGCATAAATATATTTCTGGAAGCGCAATCTTTGCGCTTCCCGACTTTTCCTTAACCCTTACAAATCACAAAATGATGAACCTCAAAAAAATCACCATCATTGCCGCAACCTTGCTGATCTTCGTCTTTGCCGGATGTAAAAAGGACAGTAACGACCCCGCCATTTTAGGCCAGTTTACTTACTTAAACAAAACCTACAACCTCACGCATGGAGTTAACGTGGGATATAGTTCTACGGTAGATAGTATTTACGGTATCGACCTGATTCTGATGTCCTCCGGATTGCAAATTGTTAATTCGGGTGATACCGCCAGCCTGGTTACCGGCAGGGGCGATGTTATCGGAGTAACGTTGTATTCAACTTCAGTAAATATACTTGAACCAGGTGAGTACACTTGTAGCGACACCATCGTTGCCGGACAATTTGGGAATGGTTTTTTGATTGTAAACTACGAACCCTCCACCCAAACAGCCGATAATCAGGCGACCGTTAAAAGCGGAACTGTTTCGATAGCAAAGGAGGAAGATATTTTTGACATCACCATGAACATGGTTTCGGATGAAGGTAAAACCATTACCGGGAATTATAAAGGATCGCTCACCTACTATTCCGGAGCAGCCACCAAAGCGGTTTTAGTAAAATAAATGATCAATTTACAACACCTTTACAACTCACCATGCAACAAAAGGAATACATCTGCGCCAAATGTGGCAACAAACAATATGAAGCCGACGAAATCCGAACAGTAGGCGGACCACTGGCCAAAATTTTTGATGTGCAAAACAAAAAGTTTACCGTGATTTCGTGTACCCAATGCGGGTACTCGGAGTTATACAAACGCACCACCGGCACCTTTGGCAATGTATTGGACTTTTTTACAAATTAACTATGGCAAATCAGGAAGATTTATTTAAGAAAATAATTGCACATGCCAAGGAATATGGTTTTGTGTTTCAGTCGAGTGAGATTTACGACGGGTTGAGTGCGGTTTACGACTACGGACAAAACGGATCGGAGCTAAAAAAGAACATCCGCGATTATTGGTGGAAATCCATGGTGCAGATGCACGAAAACATTGTGGGTATCGATGCGGCCATTTTTATGCATCCCACCACCTGGAAGGCTTCTGGACACGTGGACGCTTTCAGCGATCCGCTTATCGACAACAAAGATTCAAAAAAACGCTACCGCGCCGATGTGCTGGTGGAAGACCACATGGCCAAAATTGAAGCCAAAATTGACAAAGAAGTTGAAAAAGCCCAGTCACGCTTTGGTGATAGTTTTGATGAACAACAATTCCGCGAAACCAACCAACGGGTACTCGAAAATCAGAAGAAAATTGACGAAATCAGGACCACCTTTTTCGCCGCACTCGAAAGAGAGGACCTGGTTGCAGTAAAGGCCATTATTGAAGATCTGGGAATTGTATGCCCCGTTAGTGGATCGCGCAACTGGACCGAGGTTCGGCAGTTTAACCTGATGTTCAGCACCAACATGGGGTCGGTAGCCGAAGGCGCCACAGAAATTTACCTGCGTCCCGAAACCGCCCAGGGTATCTTCGTGAATTACCTGAATGTGCAAAAAACAGGTCGGATGAAAATTCCATTTGGTATTGCCCAAACAGGTAAAGCATTTAGAAATGAGATTGTTGCGCGCCAGTTTATCTTTCGAATGAGAGAGTTTGAACAGATGGAAATGCAGTTTTTTGTTCAACCCGGACAGGAAATCAAGTGGTACGAGTACTGGAAAGCAGAACGCATGAAATGGCACCTTTCGTTGGGCATTTCAGCTGACAAATACCGTTTCCACGACCATGATAAACTGGCCCATTATGCCAATGCTGCCGCGGATATTGAATTCGATTTCCCTATTGGGTTTAAAGAATTGGAAGGCATCCATTCCCGCACCGATTTCGACCTGAGCGCACACGAGAAATTCTCAGGGAAAAAGCTGCGGTATCACGATCCCGAACTCAACGAAAGTTACGTGCCTTACGTGGTGGAAACCAGTATCGGCCTCGACCGCATGTTTTTGGCCATCATGAGCAATGCCTACACCGAAGAGCAACTGGAAGACGGATCAGAACGCGTGGTGATGAAAATCCCACCATTCCTGGCTCCTTACAAAGTGGCCATTTTCCCATTGACCAAAAAGGACGGTTTGCCTGAAAAGGCAAGTGAGATCATGGACAATTTGAAACCGGATTTCATGTGTTTTTACGAAGAAAAAGACGCCATCGGCAAACGCTACCGCCGTCACGATGCCATCGGAACGCCATTCTGCATCACTGTTGACCACCAGACCATGGACGACAACACCGTTACCTTGCGTGAACGCGATTCGATGGTGCAGACCAGGGTAAAAGTGGAAGAATTAACCGGAATTATTTCCGGGAAGCTGAAAAACAGGTAGATACCTGTTTAATAATTTAAAAACGAAAGCAGGGGTTTAAAAGACCGCTGCTTTTTTTATGGCGACATCTGGCTTTTCCAATTCCTTTTCTGTTCCATTGGTGGTTTCGTTCACCGCTTTTTTTATGTCTTTGGTAACTCTTTAATAGACATTTTAATTTTTTAATTCCCATTTTACCAAGTGACTAAATATAATATCGCCAGGGGTAACTATATTTGCTGAATTGCAGAGGTTACGAGTAATGTTTTTGAGAAATCGCATGTCCGAAACCGAACAGAATACGCGCATTTCTGACCGGGTTTCCTATGTGCATTAGCTCCATTATGATTCATAATCCACGGATAAACATGGTATTAAAAAACTCAGCACAGGATTTGATATGTTTTGAATCATTATTCATACACCTGACCACACAAAAAACGGCCAAATGATACTTAATTATTTAAAGCTTGGAATCAGAAACCTCCGCAAACAGTTATCCTATTCCATCATTAACATTATCGGATTGTCCATAGGTATTGCAGCTTTCCTGTTGATTGCACTCCATATTCAGTACGAAACCGGCTTTAATGAAGAGATTCCCAATTCAGATCAGTTGTACAGGTGTGTTGAAATTCAACAGGCACCAGGTGTGGGCGAACAGCATGTGGCTGTTACCATGGGACCGTTGGGTGATGGTTTGGTAACCGAATTTCCGGAAGTTGAAAAGTCGGTTCGTGTCCTGTTTTGGGGAAGTCAGCCCCTGCAATACAACGATCAGTTCTTCGACCAGAATCATGTGTTGTTTATCGATCCATCGGCTTTTGAACTTTTTGGGATAAAGCTTATAGCCGGCGATACCGCAACTGCGTTGAAAGAACTTAATTCGTTCGTGCCATCCCGGAAAGTAGCCGCCAAAATGTTCGGTTCAGTGGAAGAAGCCATGGGCAAGGTGTTTCAAATCAACGGAAAACCCTTTGTGGTTACAGCCGTGATGGAGAATATGCCCGAACAGATGAGTATGAGGATGGAAGCATTGATTCCATTTGCCAACATGGAAACTAAGTATTCATGGCTTAACGGGTGGAACAACAATTCAATCGATACCTATGTGCGTGTCAGAAAAGGAACTGATATGGGTGCCCTGGCTTTAAAATTCCCTGATTTTGTTTCAAAACACGTGGACGTTGAGGACAGTCACTGGCAATGGAAACTGTATTTGCAACCGGTGCGCGATATTCACCTTAAATCGGGGCACATAAAATTCCAGGTTATGAATTACAATCAGGGAAATATCAATACGGTGTATGTATTCTCGATTATTGCCGCTTTGATCATCCTGCTTGCCTGCGTAAACTTTATCAATATGGCCATCGCACAAACCGTAAAACGGTCGAAAGAGGTGGGCCTTCGGAAAGTGATGGGGGCGGAACGAATCAACCTGATTGGCCAGTTTTTAGGCGAATCGACCATCCTTACCTTTATCTCCATTTTATTAGCTTTGTTATTGGCCGAATTGTTGCTTCCCACTTTTAACCAAATGCTGGGTACCGATTTCTCACTTGATTTTCTGGGCAACTGGATACTAAACATCGGATTGGTTATTATTCTTATTTTAGTGAGTTTGGTGGCCGGGTTTTATCCCGCATTTTACCTGAGCAAACTCAATCCAATGTCTATTTTCAGAAGCACCACTGGTTCCAAAGGTGGTTCTTCGGCCTGGCTTACCAAGGCATTGGTCATATTTCAGTTTGTGATTTCCATTGCCATGATTTTTAGCATTGCGGTGATCTACGATCAGTATAAATATGCGTTGAACAAGGATATGGGCATCAATTATACCAATGTAATGTCAGTGAAACTGTACGATAAAAACGACAAAACCAGTGTTGAATTTTTAAAGAATGAATTCAAGCGGATTCCCGATGTAAGAGATGTGGCTTTTGTGAGTGATATCAACGGTGTAGCCGGATCGCAATCGTCAGTAACAGTGGACGATACTACCGAAACGCGCATTACAATGAGGTATGGATATATTGATTATAATTTTTTCGATATGATGGACATTCCCATCATAGCCGGCCGGAATTTTAGCAAGGATTACGCCTTTGACGACAGCAATGCGGTGATTTTGAACCGTGCAGCCGTCAACTTCCTGGGTTGGGACGATCCCATTGGTAAACAATTTATGCCGTTTTTGGACACCGTTACCAGTATGAAGGTGATAGGTGTGATTGAAGATTACCATTACTATTCCATCCATTCAAAAATTGAGCCGGCTGTGTATATGATCCGTCCCGACATGTCGTATAACCTGGCAGTAAAAATCAACGGAATTAACAAGGAGCAAACCATTGCTGCCATGGAGAAAATCTGGAATGACTATTTTCAGGGAATTCCTTTTAATTATCACATGGCCAAGGACCGGATTCGCGATGAATACAAAAGTGAAGAAAATACCTTTAAAATTTTCTCTCTGTTTACCTTGCTTTCGCTGGTGATTTCATGTTTGGGATTGTATGGACTTACTGCATTGACCATCGAAAAGAAAAATCGCGAAATAGGCATACGAAAGGTGTTTGGCGGATCCATCAGCCGAATTCTGGTGTTATTAACCATCGATTTTGTGCAGCTCATTCTTATCGCCGGACTCATTGCCACACCAATTGCATGGTATCTGATGAACAAGTCACTCGAAAACTTTGCATACCACATTGTAGTTTCGTGGAAATACTTTGTGTTGTCCATTATGAGTGCGCTCATCGTGGCGGTAATTACCATCGTATATCATGCTTACAAAGCTGCATCATCAAATCCTGTGGATGTTTTGCATTATGAGTAAGCAGTAATCCGTACACCTCACTGAGGGATTAATTTTGTGATTCTTTAACCTGGTTGTTCTGATTGAAAATCATAAATGCCTTATTTTTACTACCGGAAAATCTGGTTAAAACCAAATGGTGATGATGGATCGCTTTTAAAGCAAACTCCTTATTCCGGAGGTTTGAATTTCATGAGGGTGGGCTTTATGAACAGCAACCTCTGGCCATCAAAGGAAATGTGCATAGTCTCACCCATCCCGATGAGGAGGTGCTTGGGTTTTTTGGTGTCGCAGCGGTTTCGCGCAAACGAATATTTGTACAGAATGTTCCGAACCTCCCCCTCGAATTTTCAACCTATTGTTCCCCCGCCGAATTGCGTTTCGGTCCAAGTGAAATTCCTCCCAGTCAGTGGCCTGCGTATTTGAGTCCGGGTTTTAGATGGCTTAACAATGAATGTGTTGATTGTCTTGTATTTGGAGGTATTAATATAAAGCCCGATTTCTGGCCGAATTAGCGTCATATCCCACCTATTCCTGCGTTTTCTGGTAAGTTATTCCACGCAAAGACCGCCAAGCAGGGACACGCGAAGACCGCAAAGTAAATTTAACCTGTTTCAACTACATCTTTGCGTGATTTTTCTTTGCGTACTTTGCGTGAAACTTTTCCTGCTTGTCCAGGTTAGGTAAATCAAATTTAGAGTTTGCCGTAACATGAGGCTATCGCTATACCGGGGATATAACTTATTCCATAACCGCCCGGCTAAAGTTTTGAATGATACCGAAATAAAATAACCGCTGTTTAGTTTTTGAAAAATACCGCATAAAACAAACCCTTATTTTTATCGTTTAATAAAAACAATCGATTCAGAAGTAAAATGTCGAAATTTAAAATAGAGATTCAGATTACAGTAGTGGCTTTCATTATAGGGGCTGCCGTAGTAACTTCCGGATATTTTGCTTATAAAAGTCTCTCGAAAATTGTCTTGTCCATCTACCAGGAGGCGCGGCCCGACAATAGACTCTTCCTGATAAAAGATATCACTGCCGACCTTACTGCCCTTGAAAACGATGTACGGTTATATATCTTAACCAATAACAAAAAAGATCTCAAACATTACAGCACACTACAAAAACAAATCAGCATCAAAATACAAAGCCTTGGAGAAATTAGCGGGAAGAACAATGGTGATGCTACCCTCACCGATTCCATCCGGAATTTGTCGATTGAAAAACTGGAGTTGTGGCAGGACGTTTTGAGCCTTCACCAATCGGCAAAAGAAAACCAACATACCTTCAAGGAAATCTATTCGAAACTTGATGAACTAAAAATCGACACCATTACGGTTGAAACTGAGAAAAAGGGATTATTTCGGAAAATTTTCGGAGTGGAACGAGTAACCATAGATACCACACTTGTAGAGCGTTCACTTGAAAAAGATTCGCTGAAACAGGATATTCAAAATATAGAAACTGAAATTGCCGAAAAATGGCGAAAGATAAATGTGCTCGAATCACGGTTAATTGAAAAAAATATTGTCATTGGCGAAAAAATAAATGCACTTATTTCCAAAGCTGAGAAAAGGGAATCGGACAACCTGATGGAAAAAACCAATGAGGCCGATCGGCTTGCAGCACTCACCTACAAACGGCTTGCGGCATTTACCATCACCTCGGTGATTTTATTACTGGTGGCCCTTTTTGTGCTTTTTAATTTTCTGAAAAAAACGAGAATCTACGAACGTGCGTTGAAAGATGCAAAACAGGAAGCCGAAAAACTCGCCCGGGCAAAAGAACAATTTGCAGCCAATGTAAGCCACGAACTACGAACCCCGGTAAATGCCATTTACGGATTAACCGGACAAGTGTTGCAAAAACCACTGGATACCGAAACCAGAGAAATGGTAACGATCATTTCGCGGTCGGCCAGCCACCTTAAAAATATCATTAACGACACGCTCGACTTTTCAAAGATACAAGCCCACAAATTAAAGCTGGAAACCATCGATTTTGCACCGTCCGATGTTTTTGAAGAGGTCATTTCTTTGCAAAAATACGAGGCTGCAAAAAAAGGAATATCGCTTGGCTTTACCTGGGAAGGAGAAAAACCCGATGCGCTCACCGGCGATCCGCTCCGGTTAAAACAAATATTGATTAACCTCATCAGCAATGCCATAAAGTTTACTGAAAAAGGCGAAGTTGTTTTAAAAGTTAAAACAGCCAGGACCGTCAATCAAACTTTTGAAATGGTAATTCGGGTTGCCGATACCGGGATTGGAATGTCGAAAGAGAACCAAAAAATCATTTTTGAAGAATTTGTACAGGCTGAAAACCAAACCGGAAAAAAATACAGCGGCACCGGACTCGGACTGGCCATTGTGAAAAAACTGCTGGAACTGCAGGGAGGAAAAATTACCGTAAAAAGTGAACCAGGGAAGGGTACTGAGTTGACAGTCAATGTAGAATATCCCGAAGGAAGAAAAGACAATATCTCAAAAACGGAATGGGAAATACCTTCCATCCCCGAAAAGTTAAAACAACTTGAGATACTCATTGCCGACGACGAAGAATTCAACCGGTATGTGCTTAAAGGTATTTTGAAAAACTGGGGTACTTCGTTTCAGGAGGCAAAAAACGGGGAAGAAGCCGTAAAAGCAACATCCCGTAAAAAATTCGATGTCATCCTGATGGACCTGCATATGCCCGAAATGAATGGAATTGAAGCGGCAAAAACAATTATCAAAACCCATCCGGGAATAACGATTGTGGCCACATCAGCCTCGAACGATCAAGTGGATCGGCAAGCTTGCGAGGATGTAGGAATGAAAGGATTTCTGTTAAAACCCTTCTCTGAGAAGGATCTTTTTGATACCCTGATTTCACTGGTTCCCGTCGAAAACAGGACAATGCCTGGAACAAATCAACCCAAAATCGATGTCGGGGAACTTAGCAGGATGGCCGGTGGAGACAAAATATTTCTGCGTGAAATGATCCTTCTTTTTATAAAATCGATGGATACAGGAGTCGAAAATATCACGGAAGCCATTCTGAAAAAAGACTGGAAATGTGTTTTTGAAAATGCACACAAAATGGCTGCACCTTGTAAACATATGCAGGTAATGCATTTGTACAACAACATCAAACAGTTGGAAAAACTGGCTCAGCAGGCTGAAAAACCGGAATTGATAGCACCTGCTTTCCAGGAGATAAAAATTGAATCGGCAGAAATCAACGCATTTCTTAAACTTTATTTGGAAGATAATCATGATTAAAAACCCAACGATTTCTACCGATCCAAAAAACAGCTATCTTTCAGCGACCAATAATGAGTTCACTCCGAAAAGTCAAGAACCCCAAAAGAGACTAAAGGAGATTTTAATAGGTTGTTGATTTTCAACGAATTCCCTTTTAGGGGTTACTTGCCTACCGGCAGGCAGGGGGGTAAATGAGTTGAAAATCAATGAGCACATTCTTTTCGGAGGGGACTCAATAAAAAAAACGGAAGTTGTTTATGCAAAAGAAACATGTACGAAAAGCCTTTTAAAATATTTGTGGTTGAAGACGATGAGTGGTACAGCAAACTGCTGGTACACAATCTTTCGTTAAATCCGGATTACGAAATCGAGTCGTTTACCAACGGAAAAGATTGTCTGGCCAACCTACATAAAAACCCGGATGTAATAACGCTCGACTATCGCCTTCCCGACATGCAGGGACTCGAAATTTTAAAAAATATAAAAGCCGAAAACGAAGAAATCCAGGTCATCCTGATCTCGGAACAGGATGAAATTGAAGTGGTTGTTGAATTGCTGAAATACGGTGCTTACGATTATATTGTCAAGTCGAACGATATTCGCGAACGGCTTTTAAATACGGTACAAAATATCCGTAACGGGGTTAACCTGAAACGGGAAATTGTTTCGTTGCGCGGCGAGGTTAAAAAGAAATACAGTTACCAGAATACCATTGTAGGAAACAACCCGGCCACACAAAAAATTTTCGGGCTGATTGAAAAAGCCACACGAACCAATATTTCGGTAACCATCACCGGTGAAACAGGGACCGGAAAGGAGTTGGTAGCCAAAGCCATCCACTACAATTCTTCACGGGCCGCGAAACCGTTTATCGCGGTTAATATGGCCGCAATTCCAAAAGATTTAACCGAAAGCGAACTTTTTGGGCATGAAAAAGGGGCTTTTACAGGAGCAACCTTCCGGCGCATCGGAAAATTTGAAGAAGCCAACGGCGGAACACTCTTCCTCGACGAAATTGCAGAAATGGATATTTCGCTCCAGGCAAAACTGCTGCGCGTGTTGCAGGAGAAAGAAATTGTTCGGATTGGCAGTAATAAACCCGTCAAAACCGACTGCCGCATCATCGTCGCCACCAACCAAAACTTTCAGGAAGCCGTTGTAAAAGGCACTTTCAGACAAGATCTTTATTACCGGCTTTTTGGTTTGCCCATCGAACTGCCGCCACTACGCGAACGGGGAAACGACATTGTTATCCTTTCAAAACATTTTATCAAAGAATTCTGCACCGAAAACAACCTTGCCTTAAAAACGCTGTCTGCCACTGCGGCCGATAAATTGCTTTCCTATCCTTTCCCGGGAAATATCAGGGAACTGAAATCAGTGATTGAACTGGCCATAACGCTCTCTGATCATGATGAAATCGGCGTAGAAAATATCATCCTTGGCAATGAAGTCCTTTTCTCTGAAAATACGGTTAAAGAAATGAGTATGCGCGAATACAACATCCGGATTGTAAAAAAATACCTCGAAAAGTATAACAACAACACCAACCTGGTGGCCAAAAAACTGGATATTGGCGTTGCAACCATTTACCGGATGCTAAAAGAAGACAACTGATTCCTTTCCGACAGCATTCCTTTCATAAAACTCCTATCAAATTGATAAACTCCTATCAAATTGATAGGAGTTTTGGCATTAACAAGAACTATAAGTGTTGAATATCAAATCATTGAACCCAATTCATTCAAATGGCACATCGTTTGGCATGCTGTAATTGAATTAAATTTTTTAAACAAAGTATAAACCTTAACTTTAGGAGGAAAAATGTTATGAAAACAGAAAAAAAATCTGTAATAATAGGAATTAGTGCTGTGATGTTTCTGGTAGTTGTAATACTTGCCGGTATTATGATTTCCAACAAATCAGTCGAAATTGAGCAACTCAACGCTCAAAACACCAACTTGAACATGACCATTGACGAAAGAGATTCGCTGGTAAACGAAATGGCTACCACCTTCGATGAGATTGAGCAAAACCTGAGATTCGTTAGAGAAAAACGCGGACAATTGATTTTGTCGCAGGGTGAGGGCAACGAAAACCAGAAAGAATTGCTGGTTGCCGACATTAAGCTGATGAATGAGATGCTGGAAGAAAGCAGCAAAAAAATTGATGAACTCGACAAAAGACTAAAATCTTCTGGCGTTGAAATCAATTCATTCAAAAATAAAATCGCCCAACTCAATAAAAATATTGAGGAACAAAACAACAGTATCCAACTGTTGCAGACACAACTGGAGGAACGCGACTATAAAATTACCGAGATGGATCTTCAAATGGGGCAATTACAAAGCGACATTGCCTTAAAGGCAGATTCCATTGTTGAAAAATCGCAAATTATTGTGGCCAAAGACAATGAACTGAACAAGGTTTTCTTTGCTTCAGGGACATTAAAAGAATTGAAAGAGCATGGTGTAGTTGCCAGTGAAGGCGGAATTCTTGGTCTGGGAAAAAGTAACAGCGTTCCCGATAATTTGAACGACAGTTATTTTACTGAACTCGACCAAAGAAGTGTACGTACGGTGCCGATTTTTACCAAAAAGGCCGAGTTTATTTCCGAACATCCCGATAGCTCGTATAGTTTTATTATTGAGGATGATATGATTGCATATCTACAAATTGAAGACCCGGAAGAATTCTGGAAAATTTCGAAATACGCAATTTTAGCAGTTAAATAATGAACCTGCTTAAGTCATTTAATATTCATTATAAAAAAAAGTCATGAAAAAAGGAATTTTAATAGTAACAACAGTAATTGCGTTCGCAATGATGTTTGTTCAATGTTCATCAAAAGGCGATGAAACAATAGATAAAAAAGGGCAGATTATGGTAAAAATGACCGATGGCCCCTCGGACGATGCGAATATCGAGGGAACCTTTGTAACCATTGCCGATGTAAAAATTGACGGAAGATCGATGGAAGGATTTGCAAAACAAACCGTTGAAATTTCGGCATATCAGAATGGAGAAACAAAGTTAATTTTAAGCGAAGAAGTGAGCGCTAAATCATACTCCTCCATTTCGCTGGTTCTTGACTATGAATCGGATGCTTCAGGAGTTTCGCCGGGATGTTACATTTTAACATCTGATGCAGAAAAACACGACCTTTCGGCTTCGACAGAGACACAGACCGAAATAACCGTTTCAAAACCATTCATTGTAGAAGCCAACTCGGAAACTTCGCTGGTGGTCGATCTCGACATACGGAAGGCCGTTGTCAGGGAAAACGACACCTCCACCGGAAGTGAATACACATTTGTAACCCAGGCCGAATTGGAAAGTGCAGTGCGCGTTTTTTCAGAAGACAACACTGGTAAGATTTCAGGAAATGTGAACATGTTGTTCACTACAGAAAATGACAGGTATGTGTTCATTTATCATAAAGGTGAGTTTAATATTATATCAGAAAGCCAGGGACAGGGGGCAAGTAATATATTGTTTGCCAAAGCGGTAACAAGTGCAAAAGTGAATGCCGACGGAACTTACAACCTCAGCTTTTTGGAAGCCGGAGATTACGAAATCCATGTGGCTTCATTTGCTAAAACACTTGGCGACAGCACAACGTTTACCGGAATGTTCAATGCAACAAGTGCAACTCCGGGTTTGTTGCTCAACGCCATTTCAGTTTCTGCTAATGCACAGCTTGAATTGGATATAGCTATTTCAGGATTACTGTAAAGCAACAAAATCAGTAAAAAAGTTGTGAATACCGGATAAATCAATCGGTAAAATAGCAATTCAAATTACTACAATGGTATTTACAACCTGACTCCGGGGAGATTCCCCGGAGTTTTTTTTTCGACGGAATAAATTCCATCGTTACAGGCTTAATCGTGCCAACGGCACTTTTTGTGGGGACAACCAATTGCCATAGAATCGACGATATACTAACTCTTGGTAAATATTCTACCCAACTTACTACCTGAAAGGTTAAAAAATATACCGCATTTTGATCTGATTTGCTCACTATCTGACATAAAACAAAGATAATGAACATTCCGATAGGAAAGTGTAGTTGCAATGCTTTGGAGCCTTCACTCCATTAGGTCTATAAAAAATAGCATACGGAAGAAAAGTATGTTGTCTATTCAAATAGGGCTTAACTATCCCACAAATAATCTGTTTAGTATATATAGATATATTAATGGAATGTTGAGTTTTTTTCATATACTTAGCAAAAATGGATTTCATAAATTTATACAATCCTTTTTCATTTATAAAAGTTTTAACCTTAGATTTTTTAGTATCATTTTTAGAAAGAAAGGGTTCTTTTTATAAGTTTTCCTTTTGCCCCAACTTTCAGCATCAATTATTATATTCCTATTAATCCAATAATGCGACTGGCATGGAAAATCCCAATTGCCAATGGAAGGATAAAGAGAGATAGCTTCTCCATTATAATTCAATTGCCAATCATCAGGAGATAACGGTGTAACAACTTTTTCTCCACAACCACAGGCACATAAATGAATTACAACTGAGTATTTCATAGAAACATACAACATACCATGATTAATTATCTCAGGCATGTACTCCACAAATTGAACTGAAAATTCTTTAACCTGCATATTCATTGAGTAAATCGTTATCATTTATTGAATATATAGAATTGACCTCGCAAATTGTGTCATGGTAAAAACCTAACATCTTTTTCCATTTTATTATGGCATGTATCGCAGCCAAAGCATTGAGTTCTGCAATTTGGATATTACTGGCATACACATCATCTTCGGCATCATCACCACCAAAAGCTTCCTTAATATGCCCATGATGTTCCGGAAATCCAGATGTTATTCGAACCAAACCTGAAAGTTTATTTTCAGACAAATTGACTCCCAGCCCGGAATCAATGAAATATAATCCTTTATCAATCAAATAACCTGCAATTTCTTTTCTCACACTAACGCTATCGACACTTAAAAAGATATAATCCATTTCCTTCAATACTTCAATGTTGTCTGGCGTAATATGCTCTTTATGAGGAAAAATGCGTTTGTGCATTTTACTATATTTTTGAGCTAAATACTCCACTTTAGGAAGCTGTTTTTCCAGCTCTTCAATGGATGCTGATCCCGGAGCACGGAAGGCATTGTGAGTATTAAAAACGTCCAGGTCGTATAAGTGTATCTCATTAACAGGTGCTTTTGATACAAAATCAAGGATATATGAACCAGTTCCGCCAACCCCGACTAATGCAATTTTCAGAGGTCGAAATAAGTCGTTGAGATATGTAACATTAGCTCGACTAGCATTTGTATCCATATACATCATTGGACTGTTATCCTCATGCACTAAAATTGGTCTTTTTAATTTGTCACATGCTTCTTTATCAAGATTTAAAGCCGGAGAAGATATTATACTCACGTAAGTCGATACTTTATCGTAATAATCAACATAATCGCGACCATCTGGATGACATGAAAGATAAAAGTCACTTACAATATCAGCAAAAAGTGGTTGCTTTTGAGGTGAATTTACGAGTGATGGAACAAAGCTACCATTAATATTGCAAGGTCTCTCTCCTACGAAATATGCTGTGTGATCTTTCGGTTTACCAACAATATTTCCGGATGTCGTTAAACTCATCACTAAAAGACCAGACTTTATTTCCTTTGAACTATTAAGATAGGGTACATGGTGGATAGCTAAATATCCACCACTTACCTCTATCTCGTAATTTTCATTCTGCAATCTGAGCAGATCTGAACTACGATTGATGAGTGCTTGCGACATTGAAATTCATATTATTTTTAACAAACACTTCTGTTCCTTGCGACAGCATACCTTTGGGATTCTGATAAGGTCCATCAGTATATTTCACTTTATAACCTCGATTAGAATCATAGTTACCGAAAGCCAATATGACGACTTCTTCATATGAAATCTTTGGCTTGTCGAATTTCTTCCGTGATCCATTCACAATGATCTCAATATCATTCATGTGATGACGAGATACGAAATGCTCTACGCCTGGTCGAGCTAAGTCAACCACTTCATCATTCATAATTTGATCGTCCTTCCAACCGCCGGGAAGATCAAGATAGATTTCGTCTGTTTTCGGTATTTTACCTAACTCTCGGATTTGAATCCCTCTGATATACTGTTTATACCAAGTGTAAGCTACATTGTTGATAGTAAAGTGCAGTTTTTTCTTGATAAAAAAATACTCGGTTTCTGGTCTTGCCAGATTGACTGATTTCTCGTTTTCTATCAGTTCATCCTCATAAGGTTTACTAATTGACAGAAATAACTCTGTATCCAACGGAATACCAGCAAATTGTTTTAATTCTGCACCAGTTTTATACTGGTCTAAAGTTTCATACTCTTTTCCCTCAATAACAAACTTCAAGGGTACTTTTAATTTTGGAGCATGAGATGCCCTGTCATGATTATCTAAATTCATGTGATACTAAATTAAGTGTTTATAATAACTAAATCATTGCCTATCATTTCAGCAATGGATCAGGGACACCTGATTGGATGAAGATGTTTGTCTTTGCTTTTAACTAGTTAGATGTTAATTCCTAGCCTTAGTGCTACCATTTATGGCAACTTAAGTTTAAAATCACATGAGCGTTTGTTTATTTCAAATAAAGGAGGTAGTTTTGAAGTGCGAAAACAATACTACCAAAAGCTTTGCAAGAGCTTTTGATTTCCTTCAAGGAAGTAAAGCCAGGTGATTTCTGCCTGGTTTTTTATTTATATCATTATACTCATTGCCTTAGTTTTTAGTATCCTTTACTGAACTTGGGTCATTTCCTGGCTTTACAGTATCGCTATCCCTTATTGGACCACCATTAGGGCGATGAATTCTAACCTCACCTCCTCCACTGTTTGATGAAAACTGCTTAGCAAGAGATTCTGCCTGTTTTTGCGTATCAACTCTAGCAGAAGCTTTTTTCCCTCCTTCTTTTTGTACGTTCCAACCATCTTGACCTTTTTTCTGTGTTACATGATAATTTGCCATACTAATAATTTTATAATTAAACTCTTGATACAACTCTTGCTGCTGTTTTTATGTCTACTGCGTGTACCCCTAAAGACTGTAGCATCTGTCTCATATCGTTAAAGACAGGTTCTTCTTTTTTCGGGTCAGAAATAGTTAGTATTGCAGTAAACGGTACACCTGTCGTTGGTAAACTTACGCCATCACGTGCTAAATACTCAACGTCTAAGGACCAGTCTGTAGTTGGGCCAACACCTCTCGGAAAGGTTTTTTCATATACTTTAACTGGGCTCCATTTGAAAGAATGTTCTATTTGATCTTTTTCATATAAGCTCCCGTCTCCATCATCCGGTGTATAAATAGCATTTAGACGTCCCAAATAATTTCCATTCCGTTGTTGCTGACGCAATGCAGCATCGATGTTAACTCTAACAAATTCAGAACCATATCTATAGTCAAAACGGGGAGTACTTACGATGGTAAGTTTTGCATGTCCGAAACACTTCCCTTCTCTCACTAAACTTGAAGGCCATGAAAATTTAAAGCTCATTTTATGACCAGTTATTGCTCTATTTGCAAAAACCAACGTTATTGACGAAGGGTCTCCATTTAATACTTCCTCTGAACCTTTAGGAATACCAAATCCAATTAAATGTTTGGTCACATTTCTCAAATTCTTATCAATCAATGCATCTGGCAATACTGCATGATGGATACCAAGAGCAATTAAGGTTTCTCGTGAAACTATTCCTTCGATCGCAAAATCAAGACTCGCTAAAGTTTTTGCAACATTAGGAACAGCGTAGCTGGTACCACACCCATCTACAATTTTACTTGTCGTATCCAAAGAAAGCAAACCATGACCTAATAAAGGATGAATAGTTCCAGAACCTCCAACATGAGCCAGGTCGGGTTTAAGCCCAACCCTCAGGCCGGGTCCTCTGCAACTATAATTACTCAATGCAAATGGAACAATACTATCAACATGTGGAGGGTTTAATGCTGCAACACTAATATTCCTGCAACTTTCGGCAGGTTTTTTAATCGTATCGTTCCTTGATGAGGCAAGAATTTTCAAAGCTTCAAAATGGTCAGAAGGCCATTCTCTTCTAATATCATTTGGCCCAGTGTTCCCTGCTGAAATAACAAATATTACATCATTTTCTTCTGCTATTTTATCTAAGATTTGAGCAGGCAGGCTATAGCCTGTAGTGGTAGCATGCTCTTCTATATTTAAGCTGAAATTAAAGATTCTGACGCCTGTTCTTGCTGTAAGTTCTTGAACAGCACCCTCTAATTCGTTGAAAAATTCAAGCGGTTTTGAATAATAAGAAGTGTATTTATCCGCTCTCGGTAGAATATCCAAATCAATAATCTTGCAGCCATCGAGTTCCCTACAAATAGCACCACCGTTAAGTGTTTGACCGAAAAGTGCCAATCCCGCGATAAATGTGCCGTGGTTTTCATCTTTATCAGCAGGACTAATCAGACCCCATCGATCTTCTATCCATTGATCGTAAATATCGGAAACACCCCCGTCTACAATACAAATCTTCGGATAAGATGTTTTTTCTTTAAGTTTTGGTATTACAAAACTATCTCCCTTTTTTGCACTCATACCAACACTCTGAGTAACAATCGGAGGCAGGGTAACTTTCTTAACTAACGGATGCTTCCCTAAAAAATCCAGCAACTCACTGTGCTTTTTTATATCTAAGTCGACTACTTTTTTTTCTCCCGACTTATTGGCAGAAGATGAGGATGGAAATAATTGTATAACTGACGAAGTCGGACTCTTTTCAAATTTCGCTCCGAAAACGACTGCAGTTCCCTTGCCGCTAATAATCCTGGAAACGAATAAGCCGCCACCAATCTTTTCCAATCCATCAAAAAAACTTTTAAATAAGTCAAATTTATAAGAGCTTAATGTATCCCAATCTTGTCGGGCAGGCGGGGCATCAAATAACTCAACAATATATGATCCGCCTGTTTGTGGATCAGCCAGCCACTCTACAGCTTCATTTACTGAAAACTTTCTTTTATCACTGGCTGTATATGGGGATATTTCCTGAATGGCTCCTACTTCACTCCTAATTCTCGAAGGATTAGGATGATTCTTCCCATCTTTTTCTTTGTATCTTGTTTCTGATTCGGCTTGTTCCACCTTCTTATATATCTTATCAATGCTCTCAGGATTTAGCTCGATAAACAATTCTCCGAGGTCACCAGCCCCAATAACAGGTGCAACATCGTGTTTAAATATTTGTGATGTCGGACGGTGGCTTTTTGCTAATGCAACTTGCTTCAATGTGACTTTCGCATACGAAATGGGAGCAAAACTGCTCACTACTTGCATGGTTTTAATTTCCAGAAGCTGCTTTTGCAGATTATCACGGTGTTTCACAAATTCAACATCGTTCCCGGCAAAAAAATCTTTTGCCGGTCCACCTCCGGTTCGATCCCACGCTTCAATGAAATCATTGGTATTCAAGATTATTTGTATTGGACTGTTTGCCATGACTTATATTTTTTATGATTCTTTAAATTTTGATAGTTGTTTGCTTAAAGATGAAGGCGTCATACCAAATAATGGTGCAATATCTTTTTGTTTAAACGAATAGTTCTTTGCATTGACTAACATTGTTATAAAGTCTTCATCGCTATGTATCATTACATTTCTCTTATCTGCGTCCACTCTTCCTGAATTTAACAAAGCAAACTGTTTCATCACTGAAACTAAATTAATTTCCCTTTCCAAAACAAAAGCTCTTTTCAGCCACTTTGACAGCGTCTCGGCATCAGCACCTGAAGAGTTTTCCAGGCACCATGCTAAAAATTTGATTTCACTATCATTGAATTCTAAAGGGAGCAAGAATTTTCGTAATAAAAGCATCATAACTTCGGGAGATGGCTTAGGTATCTCAATTTGAATATCAAATCTTCTCCAAATTGCAGGATCTAAAAGTCCCTGATGGTTAGTTACTCCAATTGTGAAGCCTTTCTCGTGCCTGGAGTCCAAACTTTGTAGCAAAGTATTAACGACTCTTTTTACTTCACCTACCTCTTGTGGATCATTGCGAAGTTTAGCAATTGCATCAAATTCGTCAAGTAAAAGAACGCATTTATACCTGTTTGCAAATGCAAATAAATTTCCAATATTCCGCGAGGTAGTCCCTAGAAAAGATGACATTAGCCCCTCTAACCTAGCCAATACAACAGGTATTCCAATTTGCTTTGATATCCACTTTGCCAAATGCGTTTTTCCTGTTCCCGGCAACCCATAGATCAAACAAGAACTAGCAGGAGTCGCATTTATTTCCAATAGCTTATCAAACTTAGCCCATTCGTTTACAACTGACTGGATAGCCAATTGAATATTTTCATCGAATGAAGGCATATCATCGGGAAGATCACTTGAGAAGAAAACTTCTGCTAATGGAGTTGAAGTTTCCTTATCAACAGGAATGGGTGTTTTAAATGTTAGCTCTTCTCCTGCACCTACGACAAATGATTTTTCTACTTTACTGGGAGACATATCTACAGATCCGTGAGAAGACGATATTAAACCCTCCAGTGATTTTGCTTCCTTATAATACCCATCCTTTTCCAAACTATTTTTCAATCTTGTGATTTGGTGTATAACGGCATCATTGGGATTTGAAAGAGCCGATCTGCATAAAGCCTGAATTATATTAAAGTATTCTACCATTTATTTAATTTTAATTATTGCCATAAATTGCAAATATAGGAAATTTATTTCCAATTATGCAAATAATAATTCAGTTTATCGCATATTAATTTCCATAATAAGATATTTAATTCAAAATGAGGAATTTAGTCAAGTGTATTTTATTTATCTTATTACTATATGCAGCAATTTCAGATCATTCGGTAGCTGTTTCATTTTTAAATTAATTTTAGCCCACGAATCCTTTTCTTTTTGCGGGTAATTTTGCTCATCATCGTAATTCCAGTTTCCCGACAACATTAGTATCCCTGAGCTTGGAAAAAGTATGCAACGGCAAAATCATTAATATATCAAGTTGACTTTGCATTCTTTTTGCTCATGAGCCAGAGATTCCTTTGACATCTAGATCGGGAAGCAGTTGGGAATTTTAAACATTTGTAAATATATCTGCCAAGCCTACTACCTGAAAGGTTAAAAAAATACCGCATTTTGATCTCTGATTTGCTCACTATCTGACATAAAACAAGTCAATGAATTCCGATAGTAAAGCGTAGTTGCACTTGTATTCCGGGTTACCTGCCGTAGGCATGAAGGCATGGTGGCATCAAACTACACTTAGGAGAGAGTATTATCAGCTATTAACAGCAGAAAACGGTATAAAAACGTTGCAACCACAGCCACCGAGTTTAAAAGGATGAAGGCAGAAAAGCCGGAACAGGCTATTTCATTTTTTTTCGTTTAAAAACCATGTCAGATGAATATTTACCTACATGAAATGAAGTTTGACCAGTTATTTTTAAGAAGTCCTCACATTGTTCTCTGCTATCGTGCCTGTAATTAATCGTTATTTCATCAATGATAGTCTCAAAAAGTGATAATGTGAACAGCTTTACAGATCCTTTTCTATCTGCAATTGAAAACACTTTTTGTAATTCACTAATATTCTCAGGATAGTGCGGGCAATACCACACACCTAATGAATCTAATTTTGAATTAATCTCATAGAAATGTTTTCCGATAATTGATTTTACAATATCATTATCTGTAACTTGAGCTAAAGAAAAGTAAGAAGTGAAAAACAGCAGAACAAATAATAAAGGTCTCATTTTTATTGGGTTGACTAATATTGTGCTCAAAGTTAGAATATTTTATTTACATTTGAGGTGCTACAAATCGAACCTATGCTCTACCTCAAAATTTAACCTATGAAAAAGTACACAATATTATTAGTTCTGCTACTTATAAACACTTTTATACAGGTAAGCTGTACAAAGTTCCCAAATGAAAAGAAACTTATAAAGGATCACATTCAGACATTTGTTGGTACTGAACTTGATTTGAAAATTGAGTTTAAAGAATTTGAAGTGGTTAAAACAATAACATATCAAGATAGTTTGGATTACTTGATACCTAAATTTTCAGATAATCTAAAGATAAGGGCAAACAGTTACAACGATTTTGAATTAAAGATTGATAGCATTATCAATTATAATAACTTAATGATAGACAGTTTGTATGGTTTAAAACAGAAAGTAAATGAATTATACAAATTGTATCAAGACGGTTGGGAAAGAGAGTACAGCAATTATTATAGAAAAAAGAAAAATGAAACAGAGGCAACGTTAAAATATCTTGATGACAACGACATAGAATTACGTGTAGTTACTGACCTTGCTTCTAATTATCATAATCAATTGTCTAAATACTATAAAAACCCGAGTACAATAATCGGAACGTTGTACAAAGTTAAATTTAAAGCCTTTAATCCATTTCTGAAAACAGATCAAACGATTGACACCTATTTTTTAGTAAATATGAATACAAAGTATGTTGAAAGGATAAATGCAACAGATTAAAATATTTAATGTCAAACAATTGATTTTGAACTGTATATTTTGAGCTACTATATTTATTAACCTTAAAAAAAATAACTATGAAAACTTTAACTATTATTATTGGAATGATGCTATTAAGTTTAGTGTCTTACACTCAAACATACAAGAGTGCATACGTAATAGAATCAAAAATTAATGTTGTAACTGTTACACAGGAGCGAACAATTATTATTAGCGACAAGGAAATATCTATTTCCAATTTTAATAATGGCAATAAAGAAACTCTCTATTTAGTAGTCAACAAAACTGAAGAAAAGGAAGATACATGGGACGGTATGGGAAAATATTATTACTGTACAACGAAAGACAAAGACCCTATTAATGGCTCTCAGAAAGCGATTGTAATTAAATACAATGATAAAATTCTATTAGGGTTATTTGCAGGCGAAATAGATGTTTACAAATATCAATTTTCAATTTCAAAATACTAATTCAGTCCCTTAACGCAGTTCTTTTTGCCCTATTATAAAAAGGGGTTGCTTCATTTTGGGGCAACCTTTTTTTTTAAAGTTTCTTTGATTTCCATTGATTAATCAATACAAAATCAATTGAGAATTTTAAAGATAAAAAGGCTTCTGTATGCAAATATAAAAAGACAACCAAAGTTTAGCAAAAACCCTCTTAAAAACATGAAAACAAGTTTATGTTGTGCAAATGTTGTGCAACAAAAAAAGGTTTAACCTGATATTCAACAGATTAAACCCTTTAAAAGTCGGGGTAAGAAGACTCGAACTTCCGGCCTCGTCGTCCCGAACGACGCGCGCTACCAACTGCGCCACACCCCGATTACAAGTGGCAAAATTAATGTTTTATTGATTTCATTCGATGCTTTAGCTCTACTTTCTACCGTAAAAAACTGTGGGGTGGCGATTCGCCTCTTACATTGGTACGATAACGGATTTTATCCAACACCTCCAGCTTTTCTTCGTCGGTATATTTCGACCAGTTACCAATTTCTTCGCTGGTGCGGCGGCAACCAAAGCAAACACCAAGGCTGTCGCGATGGCAAATTTTCATACAGGGAGAGGATATTTCAGTCATCATGTTAGTTTAGTTAGTATAAAGCAAGTGAGTTGCCCCTCAGGCAGCCATGGGGCAAAAATAAGTCATAATCCGTTAAAAAGCCCCTTCATCAATAATCGGATTACATTTCACCTTCGCCTTCCAGGCCTTCTCCAGCATCTCCCCTGTTTTTTTTCATTTTATAATTGTTCAGCTTATAGGTCAGGGTAAGAGAGAAAAAGGGCGACTTCGGCTGGTACATAATATAGTTATAAAAATCGGTACCTTCCGAAGTAAATTCATGTTTGGCAGTGGAAAGAATATCACGTGCCTGCGCAATCAATGTCAATTTGCGCCTGAAAAAATCGCGGCTTACGGCTACATTTAAAATATAAAACCCTTCGCGGGTTCCCTGTGCCGAAACAGAAGGGCTGTAGTAATTTCCATTGATCTGGAGTTTGGTGAAATCGCCGGCAAAAAAAGTGTTGTTTAAACGCGATCCCCAGTTCAGGCTCGTGCGGCTAAACGGAACATCATACAACGTACCTTCCACCCGATAGTTAAACAGGTTGCCCATCAACTCCATTTTCCACCATTTTACCAAATCTAAACTAAGCATTGCCTCAAGGCCAAGGCTATAGTCGCTACCTACATTTTCAAATGTCTGCATCATGATATTGTCCTGGTATACGCTACGTACCCGCTCAATTTTATTGTGTGTTATCCGATAATAGGCTTCCAGGGAAACAAAATTTTTCTTGATTTTTTTCTGATAGCTCAGATCATAGCTGTCGATGTATTCCGGCAACAATTCCGGGTTTCCTTTCCTGACGTTGTATGCATCCACTATGGTGATAAAGGGCTCCAGAAAATAACTCCGCGGCCGCTCGATCCTCCTCGAATAGCTGGCCATCACCTGGTGATCGTTGGGGAATTGATACGACACATGTAAAGAGGGAAAGTAGTCGAAACGATCGAGTGTAAAATAAGTGTTTTCGTCTTGAAGTTCCATTTTCCGGTTGGTGTATTCACCCCGCAACCCAACCATGTAGCCAAACTTTTTAGTTTCTCCCGAAAAGGTGGCGTACACCGCGTGCACATCGTCGTTGTAAAGTGCAACATGACCATATTCCGGAATTAAATCGTAACCGTGAGTAACCAGGTTGTAGTCGCTGACCGTGTTTTCTTCCTTCGAACGAGCCAGTATCGACTGATAACCAGCTTCTAATTTATTGTTTTCCAATATGGGACGTGTATAATCCAGTTTTAATCTTATCCGCGCCATCGGACCACTTTCGGTTGAAGTTTGACCACTAACCATTTGCCCGATCGTATCTTTTAGTTCGTTTATGGAGGTTTCATCGCCATCATGGCCATCAAAAATCAACTGAAATGCCAACTCATGTTCAGTATGCCCAAACTGATGCCTGTAATCGAAGTTAACACTGTAGTTGTTTCCACTCCTTTTTTCGTCCTCATAGCTTGTATATCTATTTTGAGTATTCCCGGGCTCAATCCATGTATCATATTTGGAAACAAAGGTGCCGCCGTGGCTGCGGTTTCCATAATTCAAACCGATATTGGCATAATCATTTTTCGTCGGGTTCAGTTCTATTCCTGTTCTCACATTCCAGCCGGTTCGGTTTCTCTCTCTGTCCCCAACAGCATTGGTATGAAAAATGGTGTCGTTTGTGGTGGTAGTACGATTGTTAATCATGGTACCTTGCCGGTATCGTCTATTGTAATCAGCACCAAAATACAAGTTGTATTTTTCCTTTTTATAATTCAATAAAAAATCGCCACCCAATGTGTTGTACTGCCCAATGTTGGCGTTAAAAACACCGTTAAACCCTTCGAGTTTTATTTTTTTCATTTTAATGTTGATGATTCCTGCTGTGCCGTCCGGATCGAATTTGGCGGACGGGTTGGTGATAATCTCGATATCGGCGATAGAAGAAGCCGGAATCTGGTTGAGGATGTCAGATGCTTCGAGTACGGATGGTTTTCCATCGATATATACTGCAAAACTACTGCTTCCACGCAACGTAACGTTTCCTTCCAAATCCACACTTACTGATGGAACCGATTCAAGGATATCAACCGCAGTTCCTGATATGGACGTAATTTGTTTATCAACATGAATCACTTTCCTGTCGATTTGATATTCAATGGCAGGCGTACCACCCACAATTTCCACTTCGTTCAGGTTGAGTGCCGATCGCTGTAGGTGTACTTTCCCTAAATCAACATTCGATTGACTTTCTGACACTTGTACATTTCTTGTCATGAGGTCATTGTATCCAATAAACGAAATCTCAACGTCGTAGTTATTAAAATCAAGTCCTTTAAACCGAAACGATCCGGTAAGGTCAGAGATCATGCCACCTACCAGTTTTTTTGAATTGTGAAGGTACAAAGCCACGGTAGCGTATTCAACCGGATCGTTTGATAAGGAATCAATTACTTTTCCTGAAATGGTTCCCCTGGGGCGCGCATCATCGGGTACAATGGCCAACATAGTTTGAACAATAGAAAGGAAGAATATGGCCAAGATTAAACCGTTTTTCATGGATGTTTTTTAAAGGACTGCAAAGATACATTTAAAAGAATTGAGCTTTAATTTTCAATTGCACATTTGACATCTGAGAAGACAACCTTATTCCACAAAATGGTTTTATTTTCGCCATTTGTAATAATGTGTAATCACTTGTTAGTGAAAAAACAAAATCATGACTGAAGAAAACCGTTTTATCGATCGCTACTTAACAGGGCATACCCCTTGGGTACATTCAAATCCGGATTTTAATCTGTTAGAAACAGTCACTAAAAAATCCATCTCACCATGCAAAGCTTTTGAGCCCGGATGCGGTTTGGGAGTGGAATCGATTTGGATGGCAGAACAAGGATTTGAAGTAACCGCCATGGATGTTTCGGAACTGGCCTTAGAAAAAGCGAAAGCCTCTGCAGGAGCCTTGGCTTCTAAAATCAATTGGTTATCAATGGATATTATGCAAGATCGCCTTCCAAAAGAAGCCTTTGGATTTATCTTCGATCGCGGTTTTTTCCACACCTTCGATACTCCCGGAGATCGCAGTCTGGTGGCGAAAAAACTGGCTTCCTCTCTCAAAGAAAATGGTTTGTGGCTATCGCTAATGGGCAACGGTGACGGAGTTCCGGTGCGTACCGGGCCACCTTTACGCTCTGCCAGTGACATTGTTTTGGCCGTGGATCCCTTCTTCGAAATATTATCGCTTGAAGTCAGCTTTTTTGGTAATGAAGAAGCTAACCCTCATAAAATATGGCGTTGTTTGATGAAAAAAAGAAACCTGTATTAGGGAAAAAATCCAACCTTTCTTTTCAACACTTGCTTTTTAGAAACCTTTCCAAATTACGTACAGCTTTTGTTCGTGGGATTTTACCTTTTTATTTTCATTATTTTTGCCAATAATATTTACATGTCCGTTTGAACGTTTAAACAGACATATAATTTCAAACTCCGAGTAGCCTTTCTAAAAGCCTTTGGCTCACGAAAGCACTACCAACGGGTTGACAGGGAAACCGGTCAGCCTCCCGATTTCCGCTCGCGGAATGACTTGGAAAGGAGGGCCTTTTACAACCATGCCAGGTTGTTTTCTGCCGTTTTTTGCTATTCGGAGTCTGAGGATTTTAAAAAATGGTATAAATGGAGACACCTCTTATATTTCTGTTGGCACTTTTTGTGGTAGCGGCTTTATATGCCTCCGTGGGTCATGGTGGTGCCAGCGGTTATCTGGCCCTGATGGCGCTTTTTGGCCTTTCGACCCTGACGATGAAATCCTCTGCACTCACCTTAAACCTGTTTGTGTCAGCCATTTCCTTTTATGCTTATTACAGGCAGGGATATTTCAGGTTTAAGATACTGTGGCCATTTATTCTGGGATCCATCCCACTGGCCTTTGTAGGGGCTCGTCTGCACATCGATCCAACCGTTTATAAAGTGATCCTGGGTATATTTCTGGCCATCGCCGTTGCCCGGATGGTATTCCAGCCAAAAGCCAGAACCGAGGCTGTAACACGCTTTCAGTTTTTACCGGCCATCGCCATTGGTGCTTTTCTGGGACTTTTCTCAGGGATGATTGGCATTGGCGGTGGAATCATCCTGAGTCCGGTGCTGCTTTTGCTGGGATGGGCCAATGTGAAGGAAACGGCCGCTGTTTCGGCCATCTTCATTTTTCTGAATTCCACTGCCGGATTGGCCGGGCTTTACACCACAGGTATCCACATCGATACCGAAATTGTGTTTTGGATTGGCGCCGCGCTTTCAGGTGGATTGGTGGGTGCACACCTGGGTGCTGCCAAACTTTCGTTTACCGGATTGAGATACCTGTTGGCCATGGTGCTCTTACTGGCCAGTTTTAAACTCATCATACCCTCTTTTTTTTAATATCGATATAGATAGCTAACTGTATAACTACCAGAAGTATTAGCTTTTTTTAAGGTACCGCTGACCTGTGCTTCGCCAAAAATTGTGAACGATGGACATGAAATGCTTTAAAATAATGGTAAATAGCATTAATATTGCAACCAAATCTTAACCCTATGAAACGATCATTATCTATTATTCTATTATTCTTTATTGGTTTTACATCCTTTGGCCAGGTGAGTCCGGAAACCACACTGAGTGATGCGGTTTATGTTACAAATCTTGATGGAGTGGGCAAAGTGTACTATGGCGTTGATTATAACACGAGTGAGTGTTTTGTTTACAATACTGATTTTTCATTGTGGAAGACGATCTCCATTGTTCCTCCGACCAATACCTATCTGTACGATGTGGCCTATGTTTCCACGAAATTATTCAACAGTGATGATCAGATTGAATTGCTGGCAGTTTTTACCGAGTATGTTGCAACCGGCGACACCTCAGGTTATTATATATATACTACCAAAATCGTAAACGAAGTGGGGGTTTCTTTTTTAAATCTGCCCGGAGCCGGCTATTCCACCGTGTATAATTTGAGTGATACCGAAGCAAAGCTCTTGTGTTTTGTTTACGATTTCTCTGTTAGTCCTTATACCGTAAACACCAAAGTTTATGGCATTCCGGGAACTTTGAGCAGCATCCCGGAACCAACAGGTTTATTAATGGGGAATGCCTTTCCCAACCCGGCTACCAATTTGATCCATATTCCCTTATCGACTGAATTGCAGCAGTATTCATCACAATTGACTTTATTGGATGTTAACGGAACTGTTCTTCGGCAGGAATCTATTCTACCTCATCAACAGATTTATCAGCTTAATACACAAGCGTTAAGCACCGGAACTTACTTTTATATTGTAGAAACAAACGGCAGAAAATCGGTTGCCCGGAAGTTTGTAGTTAAATAAATTACTAATTGTTTGCATTAGCATTATCCAACAGATGGTCCTTGGTTAATGCCAAGGCGGATTATGTTCTTGCTATTTCTTCGGTTTTTCCCAAGGGATGTCATATGCGGTAACGAATGCGGTTTTATTTGTAAAACAGTCCCTCTTGCTTTATGGGCTGTAGTCTCGATTTATTTCCTCCAATGTATCTGCTTAAAAAGCCTGCGACTTACTAATGCTTCAAGATCTTGATTTTCACTTATAGGGGACTTTATTCCTAGAATAATTGATTTTTCATTGGTGTTCAGGATTACTTCGTAATTCACCATCTGGATAATAATCGATGCACAACTGCTCCATTAACAAAATTATTTGCATATTTGACATTTATTCAAAACCCGCAGTCGTATGCACTGCAAACATATTGGGCAATACCACCACCATTAAACTTATTGAAATAAATACGAAGTAATAAAATAAACTGCTTATCTGCTTTACACATGTAATTTATTTTCCTTCCCTGTTAAAATTTTCAGAGGTACTGGTGCTGTTGTCATGGCCTGCTGCACAAGTCTATAGAAAACCTTTCCTCTGTAAGTTGACAATTTTCTATTG
>JAUYGX010000055.1 GCA_030690365.1 Bacteroidales bacterium
GGGACCTTACAGAATTTGCGTCAAGGAGGGAAGTTGGAGTTTTCCAAGGTTGGGGGGACTTTGTATTATAGTATGGAGTCGATTATGAAGACTTTGGAGAGGAACAAGCATGGTGTTTCGTAGGGTATCCGAAATCGGATAGGAGGCGGAGTTGGATTATTGAGGGGCCATTTCTGAGAGGGGGTGGCTTTTTTTGTGGGTGGTGCGTGGGAAATGGAACGCGGATGACACGGGTGGGACGGATGGACACGGATATAAAGATTGGTGGCGGATGAGGAACGGAGCGCAGATGATAATTGGGAATAGAACACGGATGACCCCGTACGAACGGGACAGGAGCGGGTGGGTCGGATGGACACGGATGGGAAAGCCTGACTTTTTGAAGGAAAATAAGTTTGAATTCTTTGAGACACCCCACCCCGACCCTCCCCAAAGGGGAGGGAGTTGTGACGTGTTGACAAACTGTATTTTACATGACTTTTTTAAGTGGTTTATGGACCGATAGTTTGGCTTTGAGGGCTTGCATGTCATTGCTGATTTTGGTATCGACTACCTTGGAGTAGATTTGGGTGGTTTTGATGGATCTGTGGCCGAGCATCTTGGAGACGGTCTCGATGGGGACTCCGTTGGAGAGGGTGATGGTGGTGGCAAAGGTGTGCCGGGCCAGGTGCATGGTGAGGTTCTTGGTGATGCCGGTGATGTCGGCAATTTCTTTGAGGTAGCCATTCATGCGCTGGTTGGAGTTGACTGGAAGAAGTCTGCCTTTTGCCTGGGCTTCGGGGTCGTTTTTGTATTTGTTGATAATATCCATGGCTTGGGGGAGTAATGGGATGGGGCTGCGGCCATCAGTCTTTTTGCGGTTGATGATGATCCATTTTTCGCCATCGATGCCGGTGGTGATGTCAGAAGGGGAGAGGGCTTCCACATCGGCCTGGGCAAAGCCGGTATAGCAGCAGAAAACGAAGATATCGCGGACTTTTTCGAGACGGGGTAATTTTATTTCCTTATTCTCAAGTAGTAGAAGTTCTTCAGGTGTCAGAAATCCCCTTTCTGTAGGTTTGTAGGTGCAATGGTGTTTCATGAAAGGGTCTCGCAAAAGCCATTCATTGGCAATGGACAGGTTTATAATCTTTTTCAGATGGACAAGGTATTTAACGGTGGTGTTCGTGCTGCATTTGTGTATGGTTTTAAGGTAGACTTCGTATTTGGTGATAAATGCATGGTTGAGGTCATCGAGTAGCAAATCATTTTTTCCATATTGGTATTTGATGTAATTTCTAATGCGGTTTATTGAAACCTTATAGCGTGTGTAAGTGCCAATGGCTACATCAAAACCGACACGTTTTTTCATTTCACTATTGTGGTATTCGTACACATAAAGTAAGGTGTATTTCTTCTCAGTGTTGCCGCTCAGCTTTTCACGTAGTGAATCTAAGGTGATGGGTTTGTCAAGACTCTCAAGGATGTTGAATTGTCGTTGAATTTTGTTTTTTAATCCATCGAGGTAGTTATTTAGGATGATGGCTTCATCGCTGGTTCCTGTGGCTTTACCAATGTTTGTATCCCAGGCATTTGGAGAAATGAATCTGTGAGAAGATAATTCAGTTCTGCTGTTGTCGAGAATAATGCGAAGATTAATGGGCGCAAGTCCAAGTTTGTTGGTTTTGCTTTTCTTAATTTGGAATGAAATGTACAAAGAATGTTCCATAATGATAAGTTTTAAAGGAAAAAATGGGTCCCTTTCAGTTTATAAATATACGAAATTCAAGGCAATTTCAGGGTATAAAAACATGGTTTTTATTCTTGTATATCAATATTTTACATGTTTCGGGGACCCAAAACGGGTTTTTAAAAATGGGTCCCTTATTGGTCCCTTTCAGACTGCAATATTTGATAATCTTTGGCGGGAGTAAAAAACAAAAACCGCTAAAAATCAACATTTTAGCGGTTTTTACGACTGATTATCAGTGTCTTAGTGATCCAGACAGGGCTCGAACCTGTGACCCGCAGCTTAGAAGGCTGCTGCTCTATCCAACTGAGCTACTGGACCAACTTGGGAGCGCAAAATTACACTTTATTTTTATTTGACCAACGCCTCATACAGAATTTCTACGGGGTGATAGGCTGTGCGTGAGGTGCCGTCTTTTATCTGATGCCGGCAGCTGGTCCCCGGTGCTGCAATCAGCGTCGTTGCTGAACTGGTGCGGACTGCGGGAAAAAGAACCAATTCCCCAATCTTCATACTTAAATCATAGTGTTCTTTCTCGAACCCAAAAGATCCGGCCATCCCGCAACATCCCGACGGAATTTCAATGGCTTTGTAATTTTGAGGAAAGTTTAACATAAACAAGGTTGGACTGGTGCTGGCCAAAGCCTTCTGATGACAATGTCCGTGAAGCTTGATCTCCTTGGTTACAGTTGTGAACTGGGACTGAGTTATCTTCCCCCTTTTTACTTCTCTTTGCAGGAATTCATCAATCATCAAGGCATTTTTGGCCAGGATGTTGGCTGCTTCTTTCAATGGTTGATCCGCCAATTCTTTGTATTCGTCCCTAAAAGTCAGGATGGCAGAGGGTTCGATGCCCACCAACGGGGTTTCGTCGGTAATCAAAAATTGCAGTTTGCCGATGTTGGCGTTGGCTATTTTTTTGGCATGTTTCACCAGCCCTTTGCTTAAATAGGTTCGCGCGCTTTCGAGGTGATCAGGAATAACGACTTCATAGCCCAATACGGTGAGTAACTTGATGGCTTTAATCCCGATTTCGGTATCATTAAAACGGGTAAATTCATCATTAAACAAATAAACACGCCCATTGCGGAAGGTTTGTTTTTGCGTTTGTGAATACTTTTTCTGCCACCTGTCGAGGGTTGTTTTGTAAAGCAATGGAAACTGACGCTCAGGGGCGAATCCCACCACACGTGCGGTAATACCCGAAAAGAATTTATTGCTGTTCACAAAATTATAAATCCAGGTGAAATGGCTTCCCAGTGTGTTTATTTTACTGATGTGCGCAATCATCAGGGTACGCAACGGAATGCGGTGACTGGCATAATATTGCTGTAAAAATTCGGCTTTTAGTTTGGCTACATCCACGCTGGCCGGACATTCCGATTTGCAGGCCTTGCACGAGAGGCACAGATCCATCACCTGGTAAATTTCCTGGTGATCGAAGGGATTGGCCTTTTTGGAGGTGGTCAGAAATTCGCGCAACACGTTGGCCCTGGCCCGGGTGGTCTGATACTCATCGCGACTGGCCATATAGCTGGGACACATGGTCCCTCCGGTGATTTCGGTTTTTCGGCATACCGCCGTTCCATTGCATTTTTCAGCGGCACGCAAAATGCCCAAATCCTTGCTGAAATCGAAGGTGGTTTTGATCTCGCGGGTAGGCACACCTGGCACATTGCGCAGGGAAGTGTTCATCACGGGTGTGTCCACAATTTTCCCCGGATTGAAAATACCCTGTGGATCCCAGGTTTGTTTTATCTGCTTGAACAGCGAGTAATTGTGATCGCCTACCATCAGCGGAATAAACTGACCGCGCAAGCGTCCGTCGCCATGTTCACCACTTAGCGATCCCCGGTATTTTTTCACCAGTTTGGCTGTTTCTAAAGCAATTTCATAAAACAGTTCCACATCACGTGGATCTTTCAGGTTCAGGATGGGACGAAGATGAAGCTCTCCGGTGGCCACATGGGCGTAATACACGCATTCTTTACCAAACTTTTTCAACATGGCATCGAATTCCTCAATATACGCTGGCAGTACCTCCGGATTGACAGCTGTATCTTCGATAACCGGAGCGGGTTTGGCATCGCCTGGAAGATTGTTGATGATGCCCAGTCCGGCCTTGCGCAAGTCCCAAACGCGTTTGATGTCAGCGCCTTCCACCATGGGGAAATAGTATCCATATCCAGCCTGACGCATAGCTTGTTCCATGTCGGCAGCTTTTTGATGGATTTCCTTCGTGGATTCACCTGCAAACTCAACTACCAGGATGGCTCCGGGGTCACCTTCCACAAAAAACCGGTTTTTTTCCTGTTCAATGTTCTTTTTGGTGAGATCGAGCACGATTTTGTCCATAAGTTCGATGGCTACGGGTTTGAACTTCAGGGCGATCAGGTTGGCTTTGAGCGATTCGGCAATGGTGTTAAAATGCACGCAAACCAACGCTTTGTGGATAGGAGGGAGGTCGACCAGGTTGAGTTTGATTTCGGTGGTAAAAGCCAGTGTTCCTTCCGATCCGGCCAACAGGCGTGTCATATTGAAAGGTGTTTTTTCCTGTCCAAAGAGTTCGTTCCGCAACAGCAAATCGATGGCATAGCCGGTATTTCTTCTTTCGAGTTGAGGATCAGGAAACTCCCTGATGATTTCCTCCTGATTTTTGCTGTTGCCCAACATTTCCCTGAAAAGGCGGTAAATGGTGCCTTCAAGGGTTTGTAGGTCGCACTTTTTATTGAATTCATCCTTTGTGACAGTTCCAAAAACGACTTCCGATCCATCGCTCAGGATGGTATGCAGTTCGAGGGTGTGATCGCGGGTGCTTCCATACACCAGCGAATGTGCCCCGCAGGCATTGTTGCCCACCATGCCACCCATCATACAGCGGTTGGCAGTGGAGGTTTCAGGACCGAAAAACAGGCCCATGGGTTTGAGAAATACATTCAGCTCATCCAGAATAACCCCGGGTTGTACACGGACCCATTTTTCTTCTTTATTGACTTCCAGAATTTTAGTCATGTGGCGCGAAACGTCTGCTATGATGCCGCCGCCAACCACCTGTCCGGCCAGCGAAGTTCCTGCCGTTCTGGGAATGAGCGAAGTGTTGTTCTTCCTGCAAAAGGCAATGAGTTTTTTAATATCGTCAGAGTTGGCCGGATATACCACACCAAGGGGCATCTCCCGATAAGCAGATGCATCGGTGGCGTAGATCATACGACTGCTGTCATCGGTCAGCACTTCGCCTTTGAGGGAAGGGGCGAATAATCTTAAAGCTTGATGCAATGGGGTAATATTCATTTGAATTTTCTTAAAAGCAAAAATACACAATCACAAAAGGTGAGATAAACCTAAAAACCGGACATTATTTCTCATAATAATCCGTGCTCTCAAAAATTTTATCCGCCGATTTGGCGATGAAACCTCCGTAGAGTTTGCCGTTTTTATCGGGATAACGACGGGCAAATTCGTAATAACAACTGGGGATTTCGTGCACACCTTCTGTAAATTCGATGGGCAAGGTCCCGGCTTTGATGGAAGACTGCTCCAGCAATTCTTCAGGAGTCCCCTTAATTTCGCCACCCGAATCATTCAATGCAAAACCGTTGTCCTTTAAAAACTGATTTACTTTTTCGATGGAATCCAGTTGTTTCAACGCATTGATGCTCACCGTAAAGTGGTTGGCCCTGAAGCCGTAAACATACACCCAGGCGGCGTATTCCGACTCCTTGCGCAGTTGTTCGTAGACGTCAAACGACGGTTTTTCCCAGGGACGCCCGCTCAAAATCAACTGTGGGCTTTTTAATAAGTCAGCGGGAATTTCATCAATCAGACGAAGTGCCGTTTCCTTTAAAAACGGGCTCATTTCCTCCAGTTTTAGCTCGCTGATAAAAATGCGGGGTGCCTGTTTGAATCCCTTCAGTTCAAAATGCCGGGCATATAAATGTTTTTGTTCAAAGGTATATTCACCCCTGAATTCATAACCGGCTTCCTCAAAGGGCCGGGCCAGTACATTGATGCTGACGCGGGGATCGTTGAAGGTACGGAAGGCGATGTGGTCGTTCACTATGCTCTCACCCAGGCCTTTAAAGAGATCGTACACTTTTTTTACTGCCGGGTTTTGCTTTAGGTAGTCTTCCCAGATAGGATCGAATAATTTTTGTGCTTTTTCCATTTCGTAAGGGTTAGATAAGCAGGTTGAACAGCGCCGAAGCTGCAATGCCAGCAGTTTGAAGTTGCGGTTCAAGAAGTTGGATATTCGTGTTCATGGCCTGCGGATGGTGTGGTTTGTTGATGAGTTGATGTTGGATCGATTGAATTAGCTGATTCGGCAACAGTGCTGATTTCAGCTGCAAATCTACAATAATTCCTTTTTTTACCTCCAGGGTAAGCTCTGCTTTTCCACCAGGTAGTTTACCTGATTTATTAAACTGATAAGCAGGCGAGTAGCCATAATTCCAATCCGGATTCATATATTTTTCATCCACCAGCCACTGTATTTCAGTGAGTTCACGCTTTGAAAATGTCCGGCTTTGCGTGATGGAAAAATAATCGAACAAAAACTGTTTAAACTGCAGTTGAAATTCGCTTAATGCAGGAATTCCGGGAAGCAACGTTTGGAGGTTGATGATTTCGGATCGGACCGATTTGATGGATTTATCCCGGATAGCAGCTTCCGTTGGCCGGATGGACTGCGACAATTGGTTGAGATCAGTATTGAACAACAGCGTACCGTGGTGCAAAACCCTGTTTTTGAACACATGTGCCGCATTGCCCGAAAACTTTTTGCCATTTATCGATAAATTGGTCTTCCCGTGAAATGCGACTTCAAGTCCAAACTGTTTTAAAAAAAGGATGATGGGCTCGGCAAACTGGTGAAAGTCAATGTAACGTTCCCTGTTTTCAACGGTGGTAATCACACTGTAGTTGAGGTTGCCGTGGTCGTGGTAAACCGTCCCTCCACCTGAAATGCGCCGGATCACCGGAATCTGATGCTCCAAAACAAACAGGTGATTGACCTCGGCCATGGCGTTCTGGTGTTTGCCCAACACCACTGACGGTTGGTTTTCCCAGAGCATGAGGATATCGTCGGAACTGCTTTTTAACGCTACTTCTTCAGCGGCCAGATTAAACCAAGGGTCGGTATTTTGTTTGTCGAGGTAGATCATACCTGGGTTTTATTTGGAAACGTTTTGATACATCGTCACCAGTTTGATGCATTCAACGGCCTCTTTTACATCATGAACCCGCAGCAGATTGGCCCCGTTTTGCAAGGCGATGGTGTTGAGGACGGTTGTTCCGTTCAAAGCCTGATCTGGTTTTGTTTCCAACACTTTGTTGATCATGGATTTTCGCGAAACTCCGGCCAGCAAGGGCCATTGGTCGATGCGCAGGTTTTCCAGGTTCTTTAGCAGCAGATAATTGGCTTCCAGCGATTTGCCGAATCCAAAACCTGGATCGAGGATGATTTGATGGACTCCCAGCCTCGTTAGTTCGGTGACTTTCCGTTTAAAAAATTGAGCCACTTCCGTGACAACGGCATCCTGCAATGGATGCTGTTGCATGGTTTGCGGCGTACCGTGCATGTGCATCAGTACATAGGGAACCTGATGTTGGGCGATGATATTGAACATTTCGCCATCCAGTTCGCCACCGCTGATATCGTTGATGATGGAAGCTCCGTTATCGAGACAAATCCGGGCAACACCGGCACGAAAAGTATCGATGCTAAACCAGGTTTCAGGGAAATTTTTTACCAGCAATTGCAGGATGGGGTTCACCCTTTTCAATTCTTCTTCTTCACTAACTTCCGGGGCACCGGGTCGGGTGGAAACACCGCCAATATCGATGATTTGGGCCCCGTCATGCAACATTTGTGCGCACGATTCCAGGATGTTATCCTGATGCTGGTGTTTTCCTCCATCAAAAAACGAATCGGGTGTCAGGTTCAGGATTCCCATCACCAGGGGCGTACTTAAATCAAGTGTTCGACCGTTATAGGATAAATTCATGTTGTTTTCAGCAAAAGTTGTACTTTTATGGCCCATTTAGGAGCGGTCCGAAATGCACAACAAAGGTAGAATTTAAGGCTTATCATGTTCATGAAAAAAGATACTTCACAGCAATTTTCCCAAATTATTCAATTGTGCCAAGGCGTGTTTGGGGCCAAACAAAAGGATTATGGCACCGCCTGGCGGATACTCAGATTGGCCAGTTTAACCGATCAGATTTACATCAAAGCCAACAGAATCAGAAGTATACAGATAAAAGGCGATCAGAAAATTGATGAAGGCATCGTTCCCGAATTTATCGGGATTGTAAATTATTCGGTGATGGCATTGATACAGATGGAAAAGGGCGTGGCCGAATCGGCCGATATGAGCGCACAGGAAGCGGTAAGTAATTTCACCAAACACCTGGTGGCGGCCCGTGACCTGATGATGGACAAAAACCACGATTATGACGAAGCCTGGCGCAATATGCGGATTTCATCGCTCACCGACATCGTGTTGATGAAGCTGCTGCGTATCAAGCAAATTGAAGACAACCAGGGAAAAACTACCGTATCCGAAGGTTTGGAAGCCAATTATCAGGACATCATCAATTATTCCATTTTTGCACTCATTAAACTCACCATCGAACATGATTCGTAAGAAAACAACAGAACGTGAGCCCCTTTGGCTAAAAGGCATCCGGATATTTACAGGATTGGTATTTGTGTTTTCGTCTACAGTAAAAGGGATCGACCCCATGGGAACGGTCTATCGCGTAGAAGATTACCTGCTGGTTTATGGCTGGACCTCGCTGATGGATTATGCGCTCGCGTTGGGTGTTTTTTTGATTATTGTTGAGTTTTTGATCGGTGTGGCGCTCATTTTTAAATTGAAATCATCACTGGCGACGCTTGGATTGTTATTGATTATGGTCATTTTTACGGTGGTCACCTATCTTGATGCCCGCTACAACATGGTTCCCGATTGCGGGTGTTTTGGCGATGCCGTGAAACTCACCAACTGGCAAACCTTTTATAAAAACATTTTTCTGATTGTATTGGCCGTGCTGATTTTTTCGTACCGCAAACGGCTGAAAATGAACATTCCATCAGCACTTCAGTGGATTATTCTGGTGGTGTTTATAGGTGGATATTCCTGGTTTGTGATCACCAATTGCCGCCACCTGCCCATGGTTGACTTTCGCGACTGGAAAGTGGGTAACGACATGAAATCCGAAGGTCTCGACCAGGTGAAAACCTATGTAAAATATAAGAACAACCAAACAGGGGAGGAGCAGGAGTTTCTGTCGCCCGATTACCCATGGAGCGATTCCACCTGGATGTCGCAATGGACCTTTGTGGACCAGCGCATTGACGATTCGCAGCGGGTGCTGAAACACCATGTGTTGCTGGAAGATGCCGAGGGCAACGACCTGACCGCCGAAATTTTTGAAAACCCGGGTTACCAATTGGTGTTGATTTCCAACGATTTGGATGCCGCCTCAACCCTGGGGCTGACCAAAGCTTCTGCCATCGAATTCGAAGCTTCCAAACTGGATGTCGCGATGGTACTTGTCTCCAGTTCTTCTTTTGAAAAGATGGATGAAATTAAAAAGGATTATCACCTGAATATGGAATCCATGGTTGCGGATGAAACCGAACTCAAAGCCATGATCAGGTCAAATCCCGGACTGATGTTGCTGCACAACGGAATTGTCATCAAAAAATGGCATTACCATGATTTTCCCGAGAAGGACGAACTGGTAACGATACTCACCCCATGATTCGTTATTTGACAAAAAGATTGGCCTATGGTATCCTGGTGATGTGGGGGGTAGCTACCGTGATCTTCTTTTTGTTTAATATTCTCCCGGGCGATCCGGCCCGCATGTTATTGGGGCAACGGGCAGATATTTCATCCGTGGAAGCCATACGCAAAGACCTTGGGCTGGATAAACCGCCGTTTTTTCAGTATTTGCAATATATCAACGACTTAAGCCCGGTTTCCATTCATTTTGACGGAGATGGTGAAATACCCGGCATATCCATGATCAGTGCATCCACCTGGCATCTGGTAATAAAGAAACCATACCTCCGGCGTTCGTATCAAAGCAAAAGGCTGGTGAGTTCCATCATTGGCGAAGCCTTTCCAAAAACCCTGCTGTTGGCTGTCACGGCCATTTTGTTGGCCATGTTTATTGGTCTTGTTTTAGGCGTGTTGGCGGCCCTGAACCACAACAAACCGTTGGACAGGTTTCTGCTGGTGTTTTCATCACTGGGCATGTCCATTCCTTCTTTTTTTGCGGCCATCCTCATGGCCTGGGTTTTTGCCTATTTACTGGCCGAGTACACCGGATTGCCCATGTTTGGGAGTTTGTATTCCGTAGATGACGTAACCGGCGAACAATATATCAACCTGAAGAATTTGATTTTGCCTGCCATCACTTTGGGAATCAGGCCGCTGGCCATTGTGGTGAGTTTAACCCGCAGCTCCATGCTGGAGGTGCTTTCGCAGGATTATATCCGGACGGCCTATGCCAAAGGATTGAGCAGGTTTCAGGTGGTGATAAAACATGGATTGCGCAATGCGCTGAATCCTGTAATTACAGCCATAACCGGCTGGTTTGCCTCACTGATGGCCGGAGCCGTTTTTGTGGAATACGTGTTCGACTGGAAGGGCATCGGTGTGGTGATTGTAGATGCGTTGGAAAAATATGACCTTCCGGTAATTATGGGTTCGGTGTTGTTTATTTCCATTGTGCTGGTGCTGGTGAATATCCTGGCCGATGTGATGTACGCGGTGCTTGATCCGAGGGTGAGGCTGGAATAATAGCCAATTGAAATAAAAACCCTTGCAACTCTTTGACCAGAATAATAGTCTTGTTCCCAAGGATTTGATTTTACAGGTAGAATAATCTATTTGTTATTTGTCTAAATTGGATTTGTGGTTAAAAGTGAAACTGTTAATAATTAAATTTGGCGTAATTTCATCTGTGGCTTGCCAGGTGGAATCAAAATCAGGTTTTTAGTGGAAAATATACTTCTTATTAACCAATATTGATGAAAAAAACATTACTCTTATTTTCGTTTATACTTATCATTCAAGGTGTTTTCGGGCAAGCCGGTTTAAACGTTTTAAGCATCAATGATACCTGTTTTTTTTCTGTTGATGATACTACCCATAATAACAGTATAGGACAGCATTTTGTTTCAAACCAGGTAGTTGTAAACATCTTCGGTATACCAGAGATCGGGCCTCGTTTGCAACTGATTAACGCCATTCAACAGGATACAGAGTTGGAATGTTATCAGGGCGATCAACCGGGTCAGTTAATTGTGTTTTCAAAAAAACCGGAACGCATTCAATCAAGCCTGTTGGAGCAGTTGGACGAGCTTGAAAAACAACTTTATGCTGACTTTAAGAACATGTCGAAGGAAGAGTTGGGATATGCCATTCAGGACTGGAAACAAAATGTGGAGGAAGAATTGTATTATTTCATCCTTGGAGATAGGGAAATCACTGGATTTACGTGTGCCGAATCGGATCCTTTCTGTACCAGCAATGTTTATTCATTTCCTGCAGCAACAACTGGTTATGGGGAGCCAGGTCCAGACTATGGTTGTTTAAACGAACAACCATCTCCTGTTTGGTATCACATGAGAATACAACAAGCGGGAGACATTACCATTAAAATGGTTGGCACTGGAACTAACGGAACAACATTGGATATAGATTTTGCGCTTTGGGGTCCTTATGGCGATCCTCTTAGTCCTTGTCCATTTGAGCTGACATCAGAGTGTTCAGGTCCGCCAAACGTATGTCCAGACAATACTGAAAACCCCAATTTTTATCCTTCAGGCAACTTGCACGATTGCAGTTGGTCGGGTAGTTCAATTGAATATGCCCATATCATCAATGGGCAGGTAGGGCAATATTTTATTTTGATTATCTCTAATTGGCTATCTTATGAAGGGAATATCACCTTTCAAAAGATTGAGGGTGTCGGTGAAACCGATTGTGGCATTGTTCCCCCCCAGGTAGGTAACAATGGCCCTTTGTGTGTGGGTGAAACTTTAGAACTTTATGCTTCTGATGAGCCCGGCGCCACTTTTGCCTGGACAGGCCCCATGGGGTTTACGTCTACACTACAGAATCCTACACGACCAAATGTAACCCTCGGAATGGCTGGTGATTATCAGGTTGTAATCACCCTTGATGGGCAATCAAGCGATCCGGTAAGTACTATTGTTGTGATAAATCCTAACCCGGAACCCTCTTTTACTTTCTCCCCTGTGACCAACATTTGTGTTGATGAAAACATAGCCTTTAACGGGGGCAGTACACAAAGTATTGCAAGTTGGCTATGGAGTTTTGGTGATGGAACCACCTCTACAATGCGCAATCCCAATCATGCCTATTCGGGTTCAGGTAATAAACTAGTAACTCTTACTGTAATTTCTACTGATGGCTGCGATGGAATCACTTCACAAACCGTGGTGGTTAACCCGCTTCCAATAGCCAGTTTCACTATTGCTACAGGTAGCACAGCCTGTACCGGCGAAACGGTAACCTTTAACGGTGCAGGTACCACCACCATCACCAATTGGGATTGGGATTTTGGTGATGGAACTCAGGGTACCGGGCAGAATGTTACACATCAGTATGCTACATCGGGTACTTATGTCGTGGAACTTACCATATTGAATAACAAAACTTGTACTGATACAGAACAACATACCATTACGATAAACCAAACACCGATAGTTGATTTTACTATGAATCCGGGCAATACGATATGCAGTGACGATGCCCTATCTCTTTCCGGAACGGCTAATATACCCATTGTTTCATGGAATTGGAGTTTTGGAGATGGTACTACGGGAACAGGTCAGGTGGTATCACACAACTACACCACTTTCGGTTTAAAAACCATCAGTTTGAATGCAACCAGTAATGAAAGCTGTGTTGGCAATAAGGTCGATCAGGTTCAGGTTTTTGAAGCACCTGTCGCCAATATGGTTATCAGTGTTGGCGATATTAGCTGTCTGGGTGAAGAAATCAGTTTTACGGGTGGTTCTTCTACTACCATTACCAATTGGAATTGGGATTTTGGTGATGGAACTCAAGATGTCGGGCAGTTTGTTACACACCAGTATGCTACATCGGGTACTTATATGATAGAACTCTCTGTGTTGAATTCAAATGCATGTACCGATGTTATTCAACAATCAATCACTATACTAGCCACACCTGTCATCGATTTTACCCTGAGTCCTGGTAATACCTTGTGCTCTGATGATGAAATTTCGTTAACGGGTACATCTGATTTGCCTGTTTTGTCCTGGGACTGGGATTTTGGAGATGGAAACACGGCTGTTGGTCAAACAACTACCCATCAGTATAGTGTTTTTGGAATGCAAACAATCAGCATGTCGGTGATTAGTGACGAGAGCTGTCCGGCAACAATAACGCACCAGGTAGAGGTTTTTGAAGCTCCTGCGGCTAACATGAGTTATAGCGTTGGCGATACCAGTTGTTTAGGTAATGAGATCACCTTTGCGGGGAGTTCTTCCACTAATATTGCTGATTGGTATTGGGATTTTGGTGATTTAACAACCAGTGCAAATCAACAGGAAAACCATACTTATGCCAATTCAGGTCATTATGATGTTACTTTAATTGTAGTGAATGATAACGATTGTAACGATACCATTAGTCATCATTTGTTTGTAAGTGATTTACCTGTAGCTGATTTCTCAGTTTCTCCCAATGATACTTCCTGCATGGGCGAACTGATGAATTTGGATGCCACCGGCAGTTCTGATATTGTAAGCTGGCAGTGGCAGTTTGGCGATGGTGATGTTGCTGTTGGGCCAAATACAACCCACACTTATAGTAATGCCGGCAATTTTGATATTAAATCCATATATACCAATTCAAATGGTTGCCCCGATTCAACAATACATACACGAACGGTTGTTGATATGTCGGCCCTGTATTTTAGTGTTTCACCCTCACCAAGTTGCCAGGATTATCCTGTTAGCTTAAACGGACTTGGTGTGGCTGACTTTACCCCATGGAACTGGAATTTTGGAAATGGAAATGGTGCCGTTGGTCATGATGTGGCTGAAATTTATACGTCACCCGGAACTTATGATATACAATTGGATGTATGCACCGAAAGTGTAATACAGCAGTTAACTGTGAACCCTACCTGTTTTGTAGATGCTGGCGGGACGCAATATACCTGCGAAGATGTATATTTCAATTATGAAAATTCGTTAACTCCTCCAACAGCCGGCAACTTCGACTCTATACGTTGGTTCACCTCCGGATTAGGTACTTTTAACGATCCTACCTTAATGAGACCGACCTATTTTCCTGAGGCTGACGAGGGATCCATTCAAAATGATACCATCA
>JAUYGX010000109.1 GCA_030690365.1 Bacteroidales bacterium
CCAAACAGAAGCCGATAAGGTGGATGCGAAGGAAATTACCGAATTGGTGCTAGAAATTGGTACCATGGCAGGAATTGAATTTGAGGCACTAGAAACAGCTCTGGAAGCTGCTGTTAGAGATACAAACCTCGAAAAAACCAACATCCGGATCAACAAAATTCAGGCTGTGGGTCAATGCATCGACTGTAAAAACGAGTTTGACATCAATGATTTTTTGGATCCCTGTCCGAAATGCGGAGGATTGTACCATCAGGTACTTTCCGGAAAAGAGTTGAAGATAAAATCTATTGTGGTCGACACCTGATGGCCAGTATTTAAACGAAGTCGTAAAAGCAGGTTGGTAAACAGCCTGCTTTTTTGGTAAATGATTTATTGACTTCCATAATTCCGGTTCAGCCAACCTGAATAATTTCGTATTTTTGTGTTTCATAATCCCACACCGATGACGCCAAAGGCCAATAAGTTAAAATCAAATTCTTTAAAAACACCCCCTGCGCAACCCGAAGAAAAAATAAGGGCCAAAAAAGCAGAAAGTAAAAAGAAACCCTCTTCCGGTACAAAAAAGACAATTCAGTTTTCCAATCCAAAAGTGGTCAGGACAGCCGGTTTCTTTTCATTATTTTTTGGCCTCTATCTGTTTTTAGCTTTCACTTCATATCTTGTGAACTGGTTCGAAGCAAATCCGGGTAGTATTTTCCTGCCCGCCGATTCGATGTTTTATAAAGATCATGCAGAAATTGTTGAAACCTGGACCGGACGACTGGGTTCCTTTTTATCGGAACTGCTTATCTTTAAAGGAATTGGTGTTGGAGCCTATTTGATTCCATTGGCTTTTTTCGCCCTGGGGATGCGAATGCTGCTTAAGGTTAGAATGATAAAATTCTGGACCTGGTTTGAATTGATTGTGATTCTCGGATTGTGGCTGCCCTCATTTATGAACCTGGTTTTTTCGCATCACCCTGAAAACATTCTTGGTGGATGGACAGGTCATCAATTAAATATCTGGCTGGTGAGTTATCTTGGAAATGTGGGCCTGATCATGGTACTTGTGTTTGTGATGGCCATATTCTTGGTTGTTCATTTTTCATTTTTATTCGATAAGCGGTTTTTTAACCGATCGGAGGATTCTGAAAAAAGGAAAAAAGGTTCATCCGCGCCAGGCGAAGACTTGTATAATACCGTGGAATTTTCGGTGGATGAAGCCGAGGAAGATGAGGAAGATGATTTCATTACCCCTAAAAAAAACCCGGGAATCAACGAATATAAAATTAGTGTTGACAACAAAGTTGATGAGCGCAATAATGATGAGGCTGATGAGGTAGCTAATGATGATATTGAATTGACCATTGAAAAACCTGTTGAAGAAGCCAAACCGTCCAGCTTAAAGCCCGGCACCCATTTTGGCGTAGATACCGAATTTGACCCAACCCTTGATTTACCGGATTATAAAATGCCACCGGTCGATTTGCTGGAAGATTACGATACCGGGAACATCACCGTTGATAAAGATGAACTGGAAGCCAACAAGAACCGCATTGTTGAAACCTTACAACACTATGCTATCACCATCACGCGCATAAAGGCCACCATTGGGCCAACCGTAACTTTGTATGAGATTGTACCTGCTCCCGGCGTACGCATATCAAGGATAAAAAACCTGGAAGATGACATTGCATTGAGCCTGTCTGCCATGGGAATCCGCATTATTGCACCTATTCCCGGAAAGGGAACAGTTGGTATTGAAGTTCCAAACCGCAATCCTACCATCGTTTCGATGAAATCTATATTCTCATCCGAGAAATTCCGAAACAATACCTATGATTTGCCATTCGGTATCGGGAAAACCATTTCAAACGAAAGTTTTGTAGTCGATTTGGCCAAGATGCCCCATGTGCTGATGGCAGGTGCAACAGGACAGGGTAAGTCGGTAGGATTGAATGCCATCATTGCCTCCCTATTATATAACAAACACCCGGCCGAACTTAAGTTTATCCTGGTGGATCCTAAAAAAGTAGAACTCACCCTTTATTCACGCATTGAGCGACATTTCCTGGCCAAGCTTCCCGACTCGGAAGAGGCCATTATTACGGATACCCGAAAAGTGGTGCGTACCCTGAATTCGCTAAGTATTGAAATGGATAACCGATACGAATTGCTTAAAGATGCCCAGGTGCGTAATATAAAGGAGTATAACAAGAAATTTATTTCCAGAAAGCTAAGTCCATTGCATGGTCACCGGTATTTGCCTTATCTGGTGCTGGTAATTGATGAGTTTGCCGACCTGATTATGACTGCCGGCAAGGAAGTTGAAAGCCCCATCACCAGGTTGGCACAGTTGGCACGTGCGGTAGGCATACATTTAATTATTGCCACACAGCGACCTTCTGTCAATATTATCACGGGTACTATCAAGGCGAACTTCCCGGCGCGAATTGCCTTCAGGGTAATTTCTAAAATCGATTCACGTACCATTCTCGATTCCGGTGGTGCCGATCAGTTGGTGGGCAGGGGCGACATGCTGTTTTCTACCGGTAGCGACCTGATTCGGTTGCAGTGTGCTTTTATTGACACTCCTGAAGTTGAGAAACTTACAAGTTATATTGGATCTCAACGTGGCTATTCGGATGCACTGCACCTGCCCGAATTTAAGGATGAAGAAAATGATTCCAAAGCCGACCTGGATCCTTCAGAACGTGATGAGTTGTTCGAGGATGCAGCGCTAATTATCGTGCAAACTCAACAGGGGTCGACCTCTTTGCTTCAACGAAAGTTGAAACTGGGATATAACCGGGCAGGACGGATTATCGACCAACTGGAAGCAGCCGGCATAGTTGGTCCGTTTGAAGGCAGCAAGGCACGTGAGGTTAAAGTAGGCAGCGAAATGGCTTTGGAACAATATTTGAAGGATCTTTATGCAAAGGAAAATCCTCATCAGGATTTATAATTGATCATCATATTAGCAAATAAAAATTAAATCATATATCATGAAAAACGGGTTATTATTCCTACTGATGTTTGCTTTTGCAACATCCTGGGCTCAAAACGATAAAGATGCCGAAAAGCTCCTGGAGGCTGTGATCAACAAAACCACCTCTTATTCCAATTTTAAGGCCAACATGGCCATCACCATGGTAAATACCGAAATGAACATCGATGAAAAGAAATCAGGTGTTATTTATGTAAAAGGTGATGCCTACCGCATTGAAATGGAGGGGCAGACCATCATCAGCGATGGTAAAACTTTGTGGACATACCTGCCTGATTCGGAAGAGGTAATGGTTAGCGATGTGGAAGAAAGTGATGAAAGTATATCACCGACCAGGATTTTAACCAAATACAATGAGGATTACAAAGCACGCTTCGATCCGGATAGCAAGTATAAAAATGCCAGTTTAAAAGCCATTATCCTCAAGGCAACCGACGGAAAGAATTTTGACAAAATAAGCGTTACCGTCAATGCCGATAAACTTTCGTTGGAAAGTTTTTCCATGTACGACAAAGACGGCAATGTATTTACCTATCAAATCATTTCATTAGAGCCAAACCTTGATCTACCAGCCAACACCTTTGTTTTCGATGTGAAAGATTATCCTGGTGTGGAAGTGGTGGATATGCGCTAATGTTTGCTGGTTGTTTTCTTGTGTTTGTATCCCAAACCTGCGAAAAACAGAACACCCCAGCCTGCAAACAGAAGCAATAAACCAATGGGAGGTAAGGCCTTAAGCCCACCGAAAATATTGCCTGTTAATTCAGCAATCGACAGTAAATACGTCGGAATGGAAAAAGCCACCACACCAATCAAAAATAAATAGTAGGTGACGCCTAAGTAAGAGCGTACCATATATCGGTTCATAAATGTGATGGCTAACAATACCACCGTATAGAACATTTGTAGGTTCACTCCGTTAGTAAATTGGTGCAGATGGGCTTCACTGATGTTCCCTTGTAAAACATAGTTGCCGATGGTACTGAATATTACCGCCGATCCACCCATGATGCTGGCGGTAATTAAGAATTGTTTGGTCATTGATTTACATTTTGGTCAAAGATAAAAAAATGTGAAAAACATGTACCTTTGTGTCTGATTAATATTTCAAATTATGAAAATTTCAGTTGATGTGAGTTATTATCCTTTAAAAGAAGAGTTTAAGCCATCGATAAAGGATTTTATAAGCAGGTTAAATCAGGTTCCAACCTTAAAAGTGGAAACAAATGGTATGAGTACCCAGGTTTTTGGCGAATATGATGAGGTGATGGGAACCCTCACACGCGAAATAAAGGCATCTTTCAGCCTGCCTCATTCCGTGTTTGTACTCAAAATCATCAATGCCGATTTGCAAAAACAATCCTAATCGGGATAGATGAACGAAATACTTCATTTTTTCCTTCAGCCCTATATAAGTGCTACACCATTCAATATCTTGCTTGAAATTGTAGCTGCAACATTCGGGGTAATCAGTGTGTTTTATGCACGAAAGGAGAATATTCTGGTTTTTCCAACAGGAATTATCAGCACAGCCATTTATGTTTATTTACTATCACAATGGTCGTTGTATGGCGACTTGATTATCAACATCTACTATACTTTGATGAGTATTTATGGATGGTATATGTGGCACAAGGTAATCGACAATCAACAGCATCATATTTCCATCAGCAGGACCAATACCACTGACAAACTCAAAGCAATTGGCATTTTTATTTTTACTTCTGTTTTTGTGATCGTGGTTTACAGATATTATGATGTAATGCCCAACAAATTGGGGTTTTCAGCCAGTGTATCCTTTGCGTGGAATCACCTCACTTCCGGTTCGTTAAACGATTTGCGTGAAGCCACACCTTTTCTCGATACCTTTACCACAGGTATTTTTTTCTCTGCCATGTGGTTAATGGCCAATAAAAAACTGGAAAATTGGACCCTGTGGATTGTGGGTGACCTGGTTTCAATACCGTTGTATTTTGTAAAAGGATATGGATTTACCGGATTACAGTACACTATTTTTCTCATTATTGCCATCCTGGGTTACATCGATTGGCGTCGGGAAATTAATCAATCGGTTCAATCATGATAAAGCGCATTGCCATTACCGGTCCGGAATCTTCGGGTAAAACCGAACTGGCCGAATATTTGGCCCGATATTTTGATGATAGTTGGGTACCCGAATTCTCGAGGCAATATCTGCAAAAGATTGGTTTGGATTACCAACTCTCAGATATTGAAGCTATAGCAAAAGGGCAATATCAAAATGAGAAAAATGCAGAAAAGGAAGCACGTAAGTTCCTTTTTTGCGACAGCGATTTTACGGTGACAAAAATATGGAGTGAAGTGGTTTTCGGAAGTTGTCCGCAATGGATTGAAAACAAGTTTAAACAAAATCTGTACGACCTATATTTGCTGTGTTTTCCAGATATACCCTGGCAGCCGGACTCATTAAGGCAAAATCCGGACGACCGAATGGATTTGTTTTGGTTATATAAAAAGGCATTGGAGGAAATTGGGGCTAATTTTCGGGTGGTAGATGGATTGGGAGAGCTTAGAAATCAAAAAGCTGTTAGCTTTGTACATGGCTTGTAGAATATGACCTTAACAAAAGATAAAATAACTGTTTTTTACTTTGCCCGTTGGTATCCAAACCGGTACGATCCCATGTTTGGGCTGTTTATTCAGCGACATGCAGAGGCTGTAGCGTTGTTTGGCAATGTTGGAGTTGTTTACGTACACGCAGTAACCGATCAATCCAACCCGAAAAAACCGGAAATAGTTTATAAACTCCAAAACAAGGTACATACCGTTGAAGTCTATTACCCGGCAGCCATTTCTAAAACAGCCTTTCTTAATCAATTTATTGCGATAACCAGGTTTTACAAAGCTTGTTACCTGGGCAAAAAACGACTGACCAAGGAGATTGGTAATCCCGATTTGCTGCATATTCATATCCTGACCCGATTGGGAATAATAGGTTTGTTTTATCGTTGGTTTTATGGGATTCCTTTTATTGTGAGTGAACATTGGTCGCGTTATCTTGAACTTACAGGTAGCTTTAATGGTAGATTGCGTAAGTTCATTACCCGACTGGTGATTAAAAATGCCTCATTCGTAACAACCGTTACGCAAAACCTGGCCCATGCTATGCAACGCCATCACCTCACCGGAGCTCCTTATGTAGTGATGCCCAATGTGGTGGATTCGGCATTTTTTGATAAAACCATTGTACCGAAGCAGCCTGACGGACACAAAACCTTTATTCATGTCAGTTGTTTTGAAGACAAATCAAAAAACATTAGCGGGTTGTTGCGCGCTGTTAAATTGCTGGCAGGTAAAAGAAATGATTTTAGACTTGTATTGGTAGGCCATGGGATGGACTTCCTCAGAATGAAAGGCTATGCTGAAGAACTGGGAATTCCGGGGAATATGCTAAATTTCACCGGATTGCTTCAAGGCAAAGACCTGGTTGATCAGATGAGTAGGGCAGATATGTTGCTCGTTACCAGTCATTATGAAAACCTGCCTGTGGTCATCATCGAAAGTTTTGTTTTGGGAATTCCCGTATTATCAACACGTGTGGGTGGTATTGCCGAAATAATTGATGATTCAAATGGATTGCTTATTTCCCCCGGAGATGAAACAGAACTTGTCGCCAAAATGGATCAATTTTTGGATGGTGAGATTAAATTCGATTCAGCGGTTATCAGGAAACAATCGCGACAGCGCTATACCCCCGAAGCAGTTGGTAAACAACTTATAGATTTATATCAGCAGGTGCTGACAAACAAAATTAGGAGATAACACCTTATTCATGCATGGCCAGCATAGGCAATTCGAGTTTGAAAAAATCCTTTTTACTTAATTTCTGACTAAACAAGGCTTTAAAAATATTGGATTTATGTGATATAAATGCAATGATATCAATTTGTTGGTGTTTTACAAAGGTCTCAAGAGCCTCATATTTATCATCGGCATCTACCAAATAAAACCGAACCTGATCGCTCAGTTTTTCTAATAAAAAAGCTTCTTTCAAATCTGCCATAAAAGCAGCTCCCTGGTCTTTTTTACTCTCTAAAACCAAATGTAACACCGAAATATTAACCTGGGTTTCTTTAAACAAAGTCAACAACAATTTGATTTTTGCATAGTCATTTTCACTTCCATTGCTGGCATACAGGATGTTCCGGATCTGACAGTTTTGGATGTTGGCAGGAACTGAAATTACAGGCACACTGGCGTGATCCATGATGCTTTCGGCCATACTTCCTTCCAGAAACCCTTTTTTTCCGGTACCATGAGTTCCCATTACAATAATATCTGGTTTGAGGTCATCCACCAAGTTCCGTATTTCCCACTCAGGATCGCCTCCGGTAATGGTATGCGAAAGTGTGATGGTGGTCACTTTTTTCTCTTCCAGATAGGCATTTACATCTTTAACCAAATCAGCCATGTTACGTTCTGATTGCTGTCTGAGCTCTTCAATAAACTGGACATTCATAAACGCATCACTATCAATGCCTGATGGAAAACTGCTGTCGGGAATCATAAGCTGATCGGGATATATATGCAAAAAATGCAGGGTTGTCGGGTTGGTAATGCCGGCAATTTTTATGGCATATTTGCATGTGACAATCGAATTTTCGGAGAAATCAACCGGAATAAGTATGGTTTTCATCGCTTTATATTTTTGATAAAAATAGTTATTTTTTAATTGATGTGTAAAGATCAAAAAATTTCCGTCCCGGCCTCACTCATATTCATTTTTAGCCACAAAATCCCATCGCGGTTTGGTCTTATTTAATCAATCATGGCCGATGATTGAATTTATGCTGATAATTGCCTGTAAATGCTTTGCTGTTGCAATATTTCTGGTATTTTTACAATCGTTAAATACAATGGTTTGAGGTCGTTTTTAAAAGGATAACTATCCATCAAGATATGAGAATACATTTTATTGCCGTTGGGGGAAGTGCGATGCATAACCTCGCTATTGCCCTAAAACAAGCAGGTCACTCAGTTACGGGTTCTGATGATGAAATTTTTGAACCTTCAAAAAGCCGCCTTCGCGATTTTGGTTTGCTCCCGGAATCGTTTGGCTGGCATCCTGATTTCATTACAAATGAACTGGATGTTATCATTCTGGGCATGCATGCCCGTGCCGAGAATCCGGAATTAATTCAGGCACAACAAATCGGCGTCCCTGTGCTTTCATATCCTGAATTTCTGGCACAGCATGCCATGCTTAAACAGCGCATTGTGATTGGGGGTAGCCATGGTAAAACCACCATTACTTCAATGGTGATGCATGTGATGAAACACCTGAATTTTGATTTTGACTATCTTGTAGGATCTAAAATAAAGCATTTTGATGTGATGGTGCGCCTCAACAACGACGCACCCGTCGTGATTTTTGAAGGAGACGAATACCTCAGCTCCCCCATCGATTTAAGGCCCAAATTTCATTGGTATAAACCACATATCGCACTAATAAGCGGGATTGCCTGGGATCACATGAATGTTTTCCCCACCTTTGAAAACTATCTGGAGCAGTTCGATATTTTTATTCAGGGAATAGAACCAGGTGGCTTATTGATTTATGATCAGAATGATGAAAATCTGGTTCAGCTTGTCAAGAAGAATTCTTCGGTAGAATCCATTGGTTATGATGTACATCCACATGTGGTAAAGGATGGAGTTACCTGGCTTCAAACCGAAGAAGGACTGGTGGCTATTGGATTGTTCGGGCGCCATAATCTCCAAAACCTAAATGGCGCACGGTTGATTTGTAAACATTCGGGCATTTCTGATCATGATTTTTATCAGGCCATTGGTAGTTTTGAAGGTGCGGCCAACCGTCTTGAAAAAGTGTTCGACGATCACCATCTCGTTTACTTTAAGGATTTTGCACATGCACCCTCTAAGGTAAGAGCCACTCTGCTGGCCGTCAGAAATCAGTTCCCCGATCGGAAACTGGTGACCTGTTTTGAGCTACATACATACAGTAGCCTGAACATTAACTTCTTATCAGAATATTTGCATGCCCTGGATCCGGCCGATCTGGCTTGTGTTTATTTCAATCTACATGCACTGGCCTTAAAAAAATTGCCTATGTTGAATAAGCAGGAGGTCAAAGAGGCTTTTGGCAGGGACGACATGGTTGTTTTCAATCAGTCGGAAGACGTAATCAACTGGATCCGACAAGTGAAGGACGAAAATAAAGTGATCCTGATGATGAGTTCCGGTAATTTTGATGGAATAAACCACCTTGAACTGGCTAAATCGCTGAAATAATGAAAGGTTGGTTCTCAATTATATCTTGTTTTGTAATCCTGATTCCAAACATATTGTTTTGTCAACAGACAGATAATGCATTACTTAAAAAGTATAATTACCGGGTTGGGAACCTGGGTTTTGCTTCCGACAGTATTGAACTGATTATTTTTGATGTGCCTCAGGGAGCCATAACGAAGTTTCCTCTGGAAGTGTATAATTTCGGAAATACGCCCATCAGCCTTTCCGATGGGAAATCGTCAAAATTCGTTACTTCCATTCCCAATCCCGCTGTGTTGATGCCACATACTTCAGGCATGGTGAATGTTGAAATTAATATTGTAAAAGAATTGCCGCTCGGGCCCTTTAGAGCAGAAGTTTCGTTGGACACGGACGATAAATTGGCAAAATATAAATTCCTGTATTTATTGACGCATATTGTGCCTAATACTGAAAAATCAGGTGAAACAGTTAACCTTGATACCATTCCACGGCTGTTTTTCGATAAATATAACTATGATTTCGGCCATATGTACCGTGGTGTAAATTTCTATCATTCATTTAAATACACCAATTTCGGAGGTTTGCCGGTGGTGATCAGTCACATCGAAGTATCACCCGATTGCAAACTTATGATTGGGCCAAATCAGGTGATTCAACCCGGAGAAAGTGGGATTATTCGCCTAAAAGTTAGAATGCGGGGCAGGGTAGGGGTTCAGCACCGTTCTGTGGTACTTTCCACCAACGACCCGGTTACACCTGAGATCACACTTGGTATTCATGGTAGCGTACGCAAAGATGCACCACAACAAAAAAACCCGAACTTCTGTAACGAAAGTCCGGGTCATTTTTAGTGAAAGGGATGAATGAACCTTAACTGTTCATCGAGATCAGAAATTCCTGATTGTTCTGTGTAAATTTAATTTTATCCTTTAAAAACTCCATCGCTTCTACAGGATTCATGTCTGCAAGGTGGTTTCTAAGTACCCAGATGCGTTGAAGCATGTCTTTGTCCATCAACAGATCTTCGCGACGGGTACTAGAGGCAACAATGTCGATGGCCGGATAAATCCGCTTGTTGGCAAGCTTGCGGTCGAGTTGAAGCTCCATATTTCCCGTACCTTTAAATTCTTCAAAGATGACCTCATCCATTTTCGAACCGGTATCAATCAGGGCTGTTGCCAGGATGGTTAACGAACCACCATGTTCAATCTGACGGGCTGCACCAAAAAATCTCTTGGGTTTTTGAAGCGCATTTGCCTCCACACCACCAGAGAGTACTTTGCCTGATGCTGGAGAAACCGTGTTGTAAGCTCTTGCCAAACGCGTAATGGAGTCGAGTAAAATAACTACATCATGCCCACATTCGGTAAGCCGTTTGGCTTTTTCCAGGATAAGGTTTGCAATTTTAACGTGCTTTTCAGCAGGCTCGTCAAAGGTAGAGGCAATAACTTCTGCATTTACGCTTCTGGCCATATCGGTAACCTCTTCAGGACGTTCGTCGATGAGCAGAATAATGAGATAAACTTCAGGGTGGTTGGCAGCGATGGCGTTGGCTATTTCTTTCAGCAGCACAGTTTTACCTGTTTTTGGCTGTGAAACAATCAAACCGCGCTGGCCTTTACCAATGGGAGCAAACATATCCATCAAACGGGTGGAAATGGTTTCCTGTTTATGTCCGGTTAGTTTGAATTTTTCTTCCGGGAAAAGAGGAGTCAGGAAGTCGAATGGAACACGGTCGCGTACTTCTTCAGGAAGTCTGCCATTGATTTTCGATACCTTAATTAAAGGGAAATATTTTTCTGATTCTTTTGGCGGACGAACAGTACCATCAACGGTATCGCCTGTTTTTAATCCAAACAGTTTAATTTGCGATTGTGAAACATAGATATCGTCGGGAGAATTCAGGTAGTTGTAATCAGAAGAACGCAGGAAACCATAGCCGTCGGGCATAATTTCAAGCACACCTTCAGCCGGAACCATGCCTTCAAATTCAAAGGCAAACTCAGGGCGCTGAGGTTGTGGCTGGGGTTGTGTTCTGGGCTGAACCGGATAATTTTCCCTCACATTAGGCGAATCGGATTTTACATAAGGTTTCGATGTCCTGACTTCGTTTTCAAAACGGGGTCTTTTGTCGAATGCCTTTTTTTCGTCCTTGTTTTCCACAGGCCTTATCTCTATTGGCCGTGCTATGGGCTGATCAACTCTGGCGGTGGTTTCAGGTTCTTTTATCATATTAGCTGTCGACACAATAGGCAGCGGTTTTCTTTCGATGCGGTCGCGTTTGCGATGTCGTGAGGCATCATTGTCCGAAGGCCTTCTCTGAAGAGGGGCACTTGGCGCTTCTGTTTTTCTTTCAGGAACAACAACAGGTTCGGCAGGTTTTTTCTCAGTAGGAACTACTGGCTTTTCCTGAACTGTAGTCTTTACTTTTTCGGCAACTGGTTCTTCAACCCGGATATTTTTTTCAACTACCCTGGCCGCTTCAACAGGCGTTTTGGCGTCTGCCTTCCCGGAATTATCCCTTGGAACATTGCCCGAGGCTTCTTCCCTTGGTTTATTAGCTTCAGGTTTGTGTTTTGTAACCGGTCGTCCGCGTTTTCTCTTCTCGATGGTTTCTTCCTTTTGGAGGGTTTCTTTCGATGGGTTTAAAGCTTGATAATCAAGGATTTTATAGATTAACTCCTTTTTTAATAACTTGTCTGTCTTTGGAATTTTGAATTCCTCGGCAATCTGCCTTAAATCAGCTACAAGTTTGCCATTAAGTTCCACAATATCGTACATATAGGGGGATTTTGTAATAATTCAAACTCGATCAAGTTTGATTGAATAAATAAACGATTTAATTTTACTGGAATAATCAGGTCCTTCTTCCTTAGTTCCTTTATGTTGCGAAAATACTACAAAAAGTATTAGGCACTGAAATAATAAACATTTATTTTGATTATTATTCCAATTTAAATTCAATTCACATAAAAGAGGGATCTTTTCTTGGTTTCATTTAATGTTATTTGTAATTAATTTGAAATTTTCACGCTTTATAGGTCAGCAAGCATGGGTTAATGATTAATTTTGCGCTTCAAATATACAAAATATTTTATGATACAACGTAAACAGTCCGTATTTTTATTGCTTTCTGTTATTTCTTTGGCAGGATTGGCTTTTTTACCCCTTGCAAGTTTTTTTGGCGACCAGGATTCGTTGGTGATGTACGTGTTTCAAATCGTCAGCAAAGTACCTGATTCCATCCCTGATTTTGGAGCTTTGTTTTTAATGCCCCTGTTGGCCATCGTCGTCATAACAGCGATCCTTTCATTTGCTGCCATTTTCATGTTTAAAAACCGGGCGCGTCAATTGATGGTAGTTCGGTTGTTGATTTTTTTGCTTGTTGTTGCCATCGGGTTGTTTTTTTTGTATTATGTAAATGCTTTGGAAACAGCAAGTGGAGGATTGATTGCAACCGAATTGGGGATATATCTCATTCCGGTGGCTTTGATTTTTTTGTTTCTGGCCATGCGTGGAATTATAGCCGACGAAAAGTTGGTGCGATCGTCCGACCGCTTGCGCTAGATCTGTTTCTTGCGGTCGATTTCAAGAATCTCCAAATCAGTAATCCGGTCTTTTTCAACCTTAAACCTGACAGCGGTTATCACTTTGTGTAGTCCGGAAATGCCTGCTGCTCCAGGATTTATATGTAGTAGCTGATGCTTGTTATCATAGATTACCTTAAGTATATGTGAGTGTCCCGAAATAAATAAACCGGGTTTGGATTCTAAAATAAGTTTTCGGGCCAATGGCGTGTACCTTCCGGGATATCCTCCAATATGAACCATCGCCACCACCAAATCTTCACACTTAAAAATGGCTGTTTCTTTACAGGCCGATCTGGTTTTTGTGTCATCAATATTGCCATAAACTGCCCTTAAAGGCTTTAAATTCTCAAGATTTTGCAAGGTTTCCGGGTTTCCAATATCGCCGGCATGCCATATTTCATCACACTGTTCAAAAAAAGCAGACACCCGTGGAAGCAGTGTTCCATGGGTGTCCGAAAGCAATCCTATCTTTTTCATTTTTAAAAACTGAAACCGATACCCAACATTATATTTTCGTTGAATTGGGTACGTGGCCCCTTGTCACTTCCATCATATTCATAGAAAATAACACTGTCGTCGTAGAGTAATTCGCTTGAGATATTAATATTTAGCCAAGAGTTGACCTTGAGAATAAAAGCCGTTTGCCAGTTGACGTCAATGTTCTGAGGATTATTCAAATAGTCGGAATACAATTCAAGTTTGGTCGAAAAATTAACATTTTTAAATATTTCGTACTTGAAGGCCATGAGCATTTTAGCTCCAAACATGGTTTTTACCTTTTTTGCATGTTCTAAAATCAGTCCGTTGGTATCCCGTTTTGCAGGAGCCAGACCAAACGAACCTGCATCCGCCAGGCGTTCGTCGTTTACAATGATCCAACGCATAGAGGCAGGCGAAAAATTCACGAGAAAGTGTTCATTGGGTTCATATTCAATACCGGGACCCAGATCAATAGTACCTGGAGCCATGAATTTTGAGATATAGGTCGATGAATCAACTTTGTAATCGAAACCATGGGCAAACTGACTTTTAAAGGAAAGCATCATGGTGGCGAACCATGATTTTTTCAGCTTATATCCGTAGGTGGAGATAAACTCAATTTTGTCATCCGTTTTAACTGCTTTGTTGCTGCCAGTCACTGAGTAACCCAATGCCAGGTTCACCCAGTTGGTCCAATTTTGTTTTCCTTTTACGTAGTCGGCGTTAAAGGTGTATTTACCAGCTGTAGCAAGCGTGTTTACTCCGCCAGCCGACCAGTTTGTAAAATAACTTTGCGAAAAGTTAATGCTGATGTTTTGTTTTACTTGCCAGTTTTTTGTTGTATCAGTTTGAGCCTGAAGCAAAAAACCAAGTGAAAGTAATAAGAAAATCAGGTAATTCTTTTTCATGTCTGTAAAGGTTGATTAGTATTCGTTTAATGAACGTAAATTCATATCCCGAAGGTTTGACGTACCCTGGGATTTTATTTAGGTAAACAAGGCGCAAAAATAACAATTTTGAGAAATTCTAAATACGAAAAAAATCAAGACAAACAAAAATTTCAAATGCCTGAATTTGATTGATTTGGTATGTGACTGTCTTTTATGTCACCTTTTTTAAAATGGATGTTTATTTCGTAGTAGGTTCTTACATATAATTTATTAACCATTCCCGGTATCCACCTGGTAAGCTCAACCAGCCTGAAGCCTTCTTCGGTACATCCTCCGCCAACACCCTCTATCACTGTGATATTCGATGGCATTCCGTTACGTTCTATCACAAATTTTAACTTTACAGTGCCTGTTATACCAAGTTTTGATGCGTTTTCGGGAAAAATGAGGTGGTTGTATAAAAAATTAGGTAACGAGGTGTTGTCGCCGATTTGAAACAGAGGTACCGTTTGAACCTTTTTCAATGCATAAATAGTTCCCGTTGTATCGCTTGGCGAATAGTTTGCAGGCAGATGCAAATAGCCTCTTTTTTTAGCCAATCGCAAAAACCTTTTCTTGTTAAAATCTATTTCAAATGTATTTTTTGAATCAATTTCTTTTTTGTTTTCCATGGCTGGCTCCCACAACAAATAGTCGAAAATCACCAGAGCGGTGCTGTCAATTCCGGGCGAAACCCCGCTGGCTACTCTTTTTCCGGTAACATGCCCGGTGGCATTTGTTGTAAATTCAATAATTACTTTCCCTGCTTCGTTAGGCTCCAGCGACTTGTCGGGATAATCCATAAACATTTGTAAAAAGCTTTTGAATTCAGTATTCGTCATAACCGTTTCAGGAGGAACAACATCTTGCGCAATTGCTGAATTTGCTATATATATGAGTGTTATGAATAAAAATACGGTAATAGCGTTTTTCATCACCAAGTGAGTTTGATTTGTCTGGTGAAATTACTCCAATTTGAGATAAATTGTTAGTTTTACACTAAAAATTATGACCATTCTTGAAGGAATCATTGCATTGATAGCAGGAGCTGCGTTGGGAGCCTTCATGATGAAGTTAATTTCAAAAAACAAGCTACAGCAGCTAATCCAGGATCATCAACAGGAATTGCAAAATGATTTGCAACAACAAATCGAACAAGAAAAACGGGTTTTCCTGTTAAATGGTCAAAGCAAAATTATGGCTGATCAAATTGATCAGGTCAACCATCAACTCGAAAAAGAGCGTGATTTAAAGCATGCAGCAGAAAAGATGGTGGTCTCCCGGGATTCGGATTTGAAAAATCTGACGCAAAGGCTGGAGGAAGAGAAAAAAAATCTTGAGGCCTTGCAGGAACGTTCTCGAATAGAGTTTGAAAATGTAGCTCATCGCATATTGAAACAGCAAACGGCCGATTTTAATGTCTCCAGTCAGAAGGGACTACAGGATCTGCTGACTCCGTTGCGTGAGAGAATTCAGGATTTTGAAAAAAAAGTGGATCTTACCTATGAAAAAGGATTGAGGGATCAATCGGACCTGCGGGCTGAGTTTAAAAAAATCTACGAACTGAGCGTCACGCTGGATAAAGATGCCAAAAACCTGACCAATGCGCTGAAATCGGATAGTAAAAAACAAGGGAATTGGGGCGAAATTATTCTTGAACGGGTGTTGGAGCGATCGGGATTAACGAAGGACCAGGAATATTATCTGCAATTTTCTTCCAAAAATGACCAGGGTGCTGTGATGCGGCCCGACGTGGTGATCCGTTTACCGGAAGACAAACATCTGGTGATCGACTCCAAGGTTTCGTTAACGGCTTACACCGAATATGTTAGTTCGGATGACGATCATTTAAGGAATAAAAAATTGAAGGAGCACCTGGATTCTATCCGTCGTCATGTAAAGGAGTTAAGCGAGAAGCGTTACGATCAACTTCTGGGCATTAACTCGCCCGATTTTGTCCTGATGTTCATGCCCGTGGAACCCGCGTTTGCCGTGGCTGTTCAAACCGATCATGAGTTGTTTAATTATGCATGGCAGCAGAGGGTGGTGATCGTAAGCCCAACCACGCTTTTGGCCACCCTGCGCACAGTATCTTCCATTTGGAAATATGAGAAACAAAATCAGAATGCGTTGGAAATTGCGGAGCGGGGTGGTAAATTGTACGATAAATTTGAGAGCTTTGTAAAAGATTTGGAGAGCATAGGCCAGAACATCGAAAAAGCTGATAAAGCCTACCGGGATGCACATAAAAAGCTCACGTCGGGCAGTGGAAACCTGATCCGGCAGGTTGAACAATTAAAAATAATGGGGGTGACCACCAAAAAGAGTTTGCCCGAAATTTATACTTCAGATACGGATGAATAAAGACATAAGAGAGAAACCTGCTCAGGATTTTATATACGGTACCTGGCCGGTGATGGAAGCCATCAAAGCTTCAAAAGAATTTGAAAAAGTACTCATTCAGCATGGGTTGAGAAATGAGGTAATCAAGGAGGTGATTTTTGAGTTGAAGAAACTCGATATTCCCTACCAGTTTGTCCCTATTGAAAAACTAAATCGGGTGACCCGGAAAAACCACCAGGGAATTATTGCTTACCTGTCGCCGGTTACCTTTAGTAAAATAGAACATGTGTTGCCCGGAATTTTTGAAAAAGGGGAAGATCCTTTTCTGATTGTTCTGGACAAAATCACCGATGTGAGGAATTTCGGAGCCATCCTCAGAACCGCTTCCTGCACCGGAGTTCACGCAGTAGTGATTCCTGCCAAAGGAACGGCTTTGTTAAATTCAGATACTGTAAAATCTTCTGCCGGAGCTATTTATACATTGCCCATTTGCAGAAGCGAAAACCTGAAAGATACGTTGGATTACCTGAAAAACAGCGGTTTGAAGATTCTGGCTGCGACCGAAAAAGGGGATAACATCTACTACGATGAACAACTGACAGGTCCGGTAGCCTTGATTATGGGTTCCGAAGGGGAGGGCGTTTCGCCCGAGTACTTAAAACGTTCGGATATCCTGGTAAAGATACCCATGGTGGGTACCATCGACTCGTTAAATGTTTCGGTGGCGGCCGGAGTGATGTTGTACGAAATATTCCGGCAAAGGAATCAATAAAAAAAACTCCGGTTGAAGAACCGGAGTTTTTTTGTAAGATATATTTTAATCTGATTAAAATCTTTTTTCTTTGATTCTGGCTTTCTTACCACGTAATCCACGGAAGTAATAAATTCTGGCTCTGCGAACCACACCTACTTTATTTACTTCAATTTGGCTGATAAAAGGAGAAGCTACAGGGAAAATTCTTTCAACACCAATGTTGCCCGACATTTTACGCACTGTAAACGTAGCTGTGTTACCACTGCCTGAACGCTGTAGTACAACGCCCTGATACTTTTGCAAACGTTCTTTTGCTCCTTCAATAATTTTATAAGTAACAGTAATCGTGTCACCAGCTTTAAAAGCCGGAAGCTCTTGCATCGTTACTGTGTTTTTTACGTATTGTAATAATTCATTCTGACTCATCTTCTTACAGGTTTAGCGTGGTACACTCAAAAAGAGTGCAAATATACAGCTATTTATTTATCTGCAAATAAAATCCACTAAAAAAGTTGGCGATTTATTAAAAGGACATTGTTAGTAATATTTATTCCCGGTTTAGATAATTAAAAAAGCGTTCGCACTTTTGCAAAGATAATTTAATATCAATCATTTAATAATTCAGGCCGGCGTATTTTTGTGCGTTCAACCGATTGGTTGTATTTCCATTCTTCAATAATTCTCTCATTTCCAGACAACAAAATTTCAGGGACTACCCATCCATTAAAATCACGCGGACGGGTGTACACCGGTGGCGAAACCAGGTTGTTTTGAAATGAGTCGCTCAAGGCGGAAGATTCATCAGTGAGTACGCCCGGTATCAACCGGATGATGCTGTCGCTGATAACAGCGGCGGCCAGTTCTCCACCCGACAAAACATAATTCCCTATGCTGATTTCCATGGTCACAAGGTGTTCGCGGATGCGTTCGTCAACACCTTTATAATGTCCACACAATAATATCAGGTTGTTAAAGCCTGACAACCGGTTGGCCAAAGGCTGGTCGAGTAACTGTCCGTCGGGACTGGTGTAAATAACGGCATCATAACCGCGTTCCGCCTTCAACGCAGCAATACACCTGGCTACCGGTTCAATCATCATCACCATTCCGGCACCTCCCGAAAAGGCATAATCGTCTACCCGTTTGTGTTTGTCGGTAGAATAATCGCGCAGCTGATGCAGGTGAATTTCGGCCAAACCTTTTTCTATTGCACGCTTTACAATTGAATGACTGAAAGGGCCTTCAAACATTTCAGGGAAAAGTGTGATGATATCGATTCTCATTTTTTGATTGATCCGGGATTATTTTATCCAGACAGTTTTTATGTTTAAAAATTCTTTGATGCCATAGGAACCAAGTTCGCGTCCAAAACCGGATTGTTTAATGCCTCCGAAAGGGATGCGGGGATCCGATTTGGTCATCCCATTGATAAAGACAGCCCCCGATTCAATGCGTTTGGCCATTTCTTCGGCCAGTTTCATGTCTTGAGTCCAGATGCTCGCACCCAGACCCATGCTTGTTTCGTTGGCTATTCTGATAGCGTCATCCGCATTTTTTGCCGGGATGATGACTGATACAGGGCCAAAGGTTTCTTCTTTATAAACCGGCATTTCGGGGGTTACATCCACCAGCAGTGTTGGTTGAAAATACAATCCATCCTGTTGGATTCGTTTTCCTCCAGTAACCAGGGTGGCTCCCATTGCAATGGAATCATGTATCTGTTGTTCAATCTGTTCCACTAAATCAATTCTGGCCATAGGTCCCATTTTCGATGTGGGATTTAATGGGTCACCAACGACGATTTCTTCCAGCAATTGCCGGTGTTGCTGTACGAATTCTTGATAGATTTCCTGCTCAACAATAAACCGTTTGGCCGAGATGCATACCTGACCTGCATTGAGCATTCTGGAAGCCACGGCAGTAGTGCATGAGGTGTAAATGTCGCCATCTTTCAGAACGATGTATGGATCAGAGCCACCCAGTTCGAGAACGCATTTTTTAAGGTATTTACCGGCAATGGATGCTACCGATCGGCCGGCACGACTGCTTCCCGTAAGGGTTACACCACAGATGGCCGGATGGGCAATAACCTCCTCTGACAACTCAACAGGAATTTGGAGGTGGTTGAAACAATTTTGCGGGAAACCAGCCTCGATAAACAACTTTTCGATGGCCTCGCCACAGCCAGGTACATTGCGTGCATGCCGCAGTACAAATGTGTTGCCTGCCATCATGGTGGGCACGCCGGCCCTGAATACCTGCCAAAAGGG
>JAUYGX010000066.1 GCA_030690365.1 Bacteroidales bacterium
TGGGCAGCCTCAACAATGCTGATGGCAATGGAAAACTCGTGCATAACAGTTTAATTTTTATCACTAATTGGTTCTTCCGGGATAAACCTTCAGTGCTTCTTCCAGAACTTTGATGGACTTTTCCAGATCGCTGACTTTCAACACATAACTAATTCTTACTTCATCCTTACCTTTACCATTGGTAGAATAAAATCCTGAAGCCGGAGCCAGCATCACCGTTTGGTTTTCAAAAGAAAAATCTTCGAGTAACCATTGGCAAAAATGGTCGGAGTCGGCGATGGGTAATTTAGCAACCACATAAAAGGCACCTTCCGGATTGGGACAATAAGCACCCGGAATTTTATTGATTCCCGCCACCACGGTGTTGCGTCTGGCGATATACTCCTTAATCACCGCTTCAAAATATTCTTTCGGCGTATCTACAGCAGCCTCTGACGCAATTTGTCCAAGAGAAGGGGGACTTAATCGTGCCTGAGCAAATTTTAAAGCTGTAGTCATCAGTTTTTTGTTTTTTGATGCCATCCAACCAATACGAACCCCACACGCGCTGTAACGTTTTGATACAGAATCGATAAGTATTACATTTTCTTCTAATCCATCCAGATACATGCAAGAATAATGGGTTTTCCCATCATAGGTAAACTCGCGGTAAACTTCGTCCGCAATCAGAAAAAGGCCGTTTTTTTTCACGATGTCGCGTAGTACTTCAAGTTCCTCTTTGGAATATAAATAGCCAGTCGGGTTGTTTGGATTACAAATCAGAATGGCTTTTGTTCGCGGGGTAATATTTTTCTCAAAATCTTCGATGGGAGGTAGTGCAAATCCGCTTTCGATGCTCGAAAAAATGGGAACTACCTTGATGCCGGCATTGGTTGCAAATCCATTGTAGTTGGCATAAAAAGGTTCAGGGATAATGACTTCGTCATCAGGATCCATAATGGATTGAAAGGCAAAGAGTAAAGCTTCGGATGCACCGGCGCTTACAATAATTTCTTCTGCGTCCAGATGAATGTTCACCGTTTTATAATACTCGGTTAGTTTTTTCCGAAACGAAAGTATACCTGCTGAATGGCTGTAGGCGATTACTTTGTCGGGAAAATTTTTTATTGCGTTTAAGGCAATTTCAGGCGTTTCGATATCAGGTTGTCCAATATTCAGGTGATGAACATGCACTCCCCTTTTCTTTGCTTCTTCAGCATAAGGCACAAGCTTGCGGATAGGAGACTCCGGCATTTGCTGCCCTTTTTTCGATATACTTAACATGGTTTGGTTTATATATTGGTTGGTTCAAATTTTCAGGGTAGTCAAAACAGAGACAAAAACAATCTCCATCCTGAAGTGCGTTTTGAAAAAATTTTCTCCTTATAATTGTAAAAAGCCTCCACTTCAGGCTAACCTGATCAAGTGAAGGCTGTTTTACGATGTATTTTATGTTAATTGTTAATCGGGGCAGTTCCACTGGTGTTGTCTTTTTCTGGAAGTGCTTCACCCGGTTTTGGGTTTACTGTTCCTTTGATGCGCAACATCACATTGGCTGAAGTAGCAGAATTTGAAAAAACAGTAACAGTTTTGTTAAATGGTCCCGCTTTATGCGTGTTATAAGTTACTTTGATGGTATTTGATTCGCCAGGCAGGATGGGTTCCTTTGGCCACGAAGGCACTGTGCATCCACACGATGAACGGGGTTTGCTAAGTATCAGAGGTTCGTTGCCTGTATTGGTAAATTCAAAATCATAGGCTCCATCGTCATCAACAAAGATGGTACCATAATCGTGGATGGTTTCTTTAAAAGTAATTTCAGGGCCATTCGCTTTTTTTGCGTCTTCCTGTGCGTTTACCATCACCATGGAGAACAATAGTGCCATTGCAAAAACAAATTTTTTCATTGGTTTTAAATTAAATGTTTAGAACTTTCAAACGCCTCAGATCGCCTTTTGACGACCAAATTGCGACGGGTGAGTATTGTTTACACGGACAAAAGTAATCATAATTCAGTTTACGGTATAATTCAACACCTAATTTATTAAAACGTTAAGATTTGTTAACATTACAAAGATTGAACTTCAAGGTGGTTTATCCACATTGCTCAGTTTTTTAAAATATCCATTTCAAAATTTCTCATAAACTCCCATTCCAAAAAGGGCAAAATCATATTTAACCGGATCCTCCGAATCAAATTTTTTCAAATGATCTGTTAGCTCTGCCACCGCCCGCCAGTCGTTTTGGGTGCGGTTTAACAAGTTTAGTTTTCTGGCAACTCTGGCAGAATGCACGTCCAATGGACACATCAATGCACTTTTAGGAATGCATTTCCAGATTCCAAAATCAACTCCTTCGGTATTCTCACGAACCATCCACCTTAAATACAAATTAAAACGTTTGGCAGCAGAACCTGCCTCAGGATTAGCCAAATGTTTTTCGGTCCTGGGAAGATGAGCATGCTCTAACAATGCCCGCCTGATTGTCACAATCACCATTTTCACATCAGCATGTTGTTCCCATGCCTCCTGAGCCAGTTTCTCCAGCCCGCCTTTTTCGAGGTATATCACCTTAAGGGCATTGACAATAAACAATAAGTCGGAAGCATTAAAAGTCCGGTAAACGAAATTCTCCAGTCTTTTTAAATCTGATGGTTGTGCTTGAGTGACAAAAAGATAAGGCTCATCATCCATCAACTGCATCAGTTGATTTGCTTTTGAAATAATGGCCGATCTTCTCCCCCAGGAAATCAAGGCCGTAATCAAACCCGAAATCTCGATATCCTCCTTTCGATGGAATTTTTTTGGAATTGAAATCGGATCTTCAGCAATAAACTCCGGTCTGCAAAACTGTTGGTATTTTTCATTTAAAAATATTTTGATATCCCCGTCAAATTTCATCTTGTTTAAATTGATTTTAAATAGTAATAATTAATACATTTGTAAAATAACTTAAAAACTGAACTATGACGAAAATATTGTTAATCTCTCTGGTGGTTTTCCTGGGATTTGTTTTTATAAAGGCCAGCCTTTACCAAACACAGGAACAACCAATCGCTAATCCTCAACAGGAAGCTTTCGCAATTCCGCAAAATATTCAGGACATTGTCGACAATTCGTGTATCGGATGTCATAAATCTGATTCAAAAAACGACAAGGCCAAAAAGAAACTGATGTTTGATAAATTGAACGAATTGTCAGAAGCCAGGCTGGTTGGCAGATTATCAGGTATTTCAGAGGAAATTATTAAAGGTGAAATGCCACCAAAAAAAGTTGTTGCCGACCATCCTGAGATCGCCCTGAGTGCAGAAAATGCTAAAACACTTTCGGAATGGGCACTCAATACAGCCAATTCATATTTGAAGTAAAAAAGTCATGAAAAAGAACCTGTTGTTATTCATTGCCATTCCAGTCTTCATCGCGCTACTTGCATTCCGGATATCTGAACGGTCGGTCACTCCCTCTGATCAGAAATTAGTTATCCCCGAAAATGTACAGAGCATTCTCGACAACTCCTGCACCCATTGTCATGGAGAACAGGCCAGTTGGTGGACACATTTCAGACCAAAATCGAAATTTAACTTAGGCGATTTACCCAAACTAACCACTGCAGATCAGGTAAATAAACTACTTAAGATAGCTGATGTAGTTAAAGATGGAAAGATGCCCAAGCACCGCTATGTGAAAAGAAAACCCAAAGCGGCGCTTTCAGAAGAAAACAAAGCCATTTTGGTTAACTGGGCTGAAAAGCAGGCTGACGAGTTGGTTACCGACTAATGCTAAATATAAAGATGAACTTCATCTAACAACTATAGTCTTGGCTTCCATCGCGGCCGGGACTATTTTTTTTAGCTCCAACATAACTTTCGGGATATAAACTCACAAATGAGAAAGGTGTTGAACTCTGCCGGGAGTAAAAAGATCTTATAAAAGAATGTGTTGGAACTGATAATTTACATTTCTCCTGGCCAGACCATCCAAAATAAACTTTACAGAACCCTCCTCCAGCGCCAACTTTTCAGGTAAGGTAACACCCGGCTTCAGTTTTGGATTATTCATCAGCCAGCGCAACGCCACCGAAGCTGCATAACCGGTAGTTCGTGCCATGCTGTGTACCCCCGAAACTGTGTCATATTCATCATGCAAATCGCTTACAAAACGCTGACGTACACCCATTTTACTGCCTTCTACGATGATACGCATAATGGTCATATCCTCTTCACCTTCGTGCAATTTCCACTGATCGAAAAGCAATTGTGAAGTTAATGAGAGAGGTGAGATTTCAACCCCATCAACCAGGATAGGATAAGTATCGAATAATCCGGCATCGGCCAAAAGTTTTATTTTGGCTGTATAACCAGGATAACGCAGTGTTTTCTCCCGCATCACATCTGCTTTCAAGCTATAAACCAACGAACGAAGTCCATCGCTGTTGAAGGCTTCCAGAGTTCCAAGTCCTTCAAATTCAAGATTTTCCACTTCTGTAAGGGCTGGTTTAACAACGATTTTACCATTTTCAACCAAGCGTGCCGGTCGGGTATATTCTTCCAATACATCAATGGGTGAAAACACCGCTTTATACTCCCATGGCTGGGTACGAACCTTTGGCAACCCACCCACAAAAATATCTGCCCGCTCTACATGATCGAGCTGAGCGGCAAAATATCCCACCAACAAATGACTCATCCCGGGAGCCACCCCCATATCACAAATTACCCGGACACCTTGTTTTTTGGCCAATTCATCCAAGTCCATCGGATTTTCAGGATAAAACGCAATATCGACAACATCTTTACCGGCCTCAATCACATTTTTCAGGCAGTTGAATCCCATAAAACCGGGAACCGCATTCACCACAAAATCGCTGCTTTTAACTACGTCCAAAACAACCTCTCTCTTACTCAGGTCGGCTTTTAGCGTTTTAATTCCGTGCTGTTGAGCTATTTCATTTGATGGTGGATTAATATCGACCAGAGTGACCAAATTTTCAGGGTCTTTCGCCAGATCGAATGCAATGGGTTTTCCAACCAGACCGGCACCTAAAACAATGATGTTATTATTCTTCATAATTCAGCCGAAAAAAACTAACTCACAGCAGGTTGCTGTGTGTACAAAAACCGCTTTATTTTTTGGGTGGCCGTTTTCTGAAATGGTTCCATATGAACAACTACCATCTGGATTTTCGAGAATTTGCTCACCTGCTGGTTCACATAATCGCGCAACTCCAGGGTCAGTTCCTCGCGTTTAGCTTCCACATAAGTCGAAACCTCTTCCTTCATGTGTTGATATTGTTGTTCAATTTCTTCGTGGTTAAAATGTACCAGCGCCACCAGTTTTCCTTTTTGCTCAATCACCACCGATTCTACCACATGCCTGAAATTATTGATAATGGATTCAATGTCTTCAGGAAAAATATTTTCACCACCGGCCCCAATGATCACATTCTTACGACGACCCTTTATAAACAAATAACCATTTGGATCGATGAGTCCCAAATCTCCGGTTTTAAACCATCCGTCCCTGGTAATGACTTCCTTGGTCAGTGCGGGTTCTTTATAATAGCCCATCATCACATTGGGACCTTTGGCCAGGATTTCACCTTCACCGGTCCAACGGTCTTTTTCAACAATTTTTAGCTTTACGCCTTCCATGGCAGGACCTGTAGATTGCCATTTCCCGGCAAACGGGGCCACACCGGCCAGCAAGGGTGAGGTTTCGGTGAGACCATATCCAATGGCGTAGGGGAATTTGGCTTCAATCAAAAAACGCTCCACTGTCCCGCTGAGCTTGGCTCCGCCAATTCCAAAAAACTTCAACTCTCCACCGAAAGTACGCATGAGTTTCTTGCCGGCCAGTAAATTCAGTTTCCTACGTAAAACAGGAATCCGGTACAAGAAGCGTGTAGCCCGCTTATCGTTAAAAGCAGGAAGTATTTTGGCTTTGTAAATTTTTTCGATAATCAAAGGTACTGTAAGCATGGCGGTAGGCCTCACCTGCTTGAGTGCAGGTAACAACACTGCCGGCGTTGGAAGTTTGGAAAGATAATATATGGAGGCTCCACCGACCATCGGAAGGATAAAACCGATGGTATTTTCATAGGTATGCGAAAGTGGCAAAACCGATAACATGCGGTCGTTGTTTCCAATTTCCTGAATGGTACGCCCTTTAATGGCTGTAAAACAAATATTTCGGTGCGAAAGCATCACCCCTTTACTCTTTCCGGTGGTCCCGGAAGTGTATATGATGGCCGCCATCTGGTCTTCCCGAACGGGCTTAGCCATTATGGGCTGTTTGTTTTCATCAAAACACAAACCTGCGATACCGGAGGTTATTACTGAATAGTCTTCGATTAAAATCCTGTTGGTAAGAAAAGCACCTTTGTAATCTGCAATTTTGCTTCTTAAACCTGAAGAAACAAATATGGCCGCTGCTTCGGAATGGTCGAGTACATTTTTTATTTCCTCCTGACTAAAATCAGGCAGTAAAGGAACCACTACAGCTCCAATACCTGTGATGGCCAGGTAGGTAATTCCCCAGTTGGGCATATTGGTGCTTAACAAAGCTACGCGGTCACCGGGCTTAACTTCCATTGCCTGAAGCATGGCCTGCAAAGCCATCACTTTTTCATGTGTCAGCCGATAGGTAAGTGGTTCCTCGCCAGCAAATGCAAGAAACGGAGAATCAGCAAATTGGTCAACAGATCTTTGGAAAAGTTCCGGGAGAGTGAGCGACTGATGAAGTTCCATATTTTGAAATAAAGACTGTCAAAGGTAATACAATCCTGATAAACTACCAGACCTCTTCAGAATATTTAAGGAGGCAGTTGCACATCGGATTGAAGGTAAAATACTCATAAAGTGCTATTTAACAATACATACAAACACTATTCTATAAATGTCAATGCTTTGAATTTTTCAAAGATTCGAGCTTCCCCACATACTTTCCAACGAAGTAAGCAGCCAGGGCAAATAACAGGATAAATTGGGAAATCAGGTTCGATCGGCCAAAATAAACAATTAGCGAAAAAATCGTTGCAGAAACAACAATAAACAGGATATCAAATACAGCACTTTTTTTCATATGAGCGGGGTATTGACTATTACAATTCCAGAATCAACCTGGTAAAAAGCTTCACAAGATCTTTCTCTGCCCGGGCGGCGTTGGCCAGAATATCGTTGATATTGGCGGGTTTGAGGTTGTCGGGATCGCACAGGTCGGTAATTACCGAAATGGCCAGCACTTTCATGTCCATATGCCGGGCAACAATAACCTCCGGCACTGTTGACATCCCCACCGCATCGGCACCCATCACTTTTATAAAACGGTATTCGGCTCTGGTTTCGAGGCTCGGGCCAATCCAGGCTACATAAACCCCTTTGTTGAGTTCGATGGATTCGTTGGCGGCAATTTGCTCCATCCTGGCAATTAATCCGGCATCGTAGGGAGCACTCATATCCGGAAAACGGGATCCCAATTCATCCAGGTTTTTACCCACCAACGGGTTACCTGGCAACATATTGATATGGTCGTCAATCAGCATCAATGAAGCCGGTTTGAAATGGGTATTGATTCCACCGGCAGCATTGGAAACCAAGAGGGTATCCACGCCCAGCATTTTCATCACCCGTACCCCAAAAGTGATCTGATTAAAGGTGTATCCTTCATAAAAGTGAAAACGCCCATTCATCACCACCACATGCTGGCCATTCATGGTACCAAAAATCAATCTTCCCGAATGGGATTCAACCGTGGATTCAGGAAAATGCGGAATTTCACTGTAATGTATTGAATGGCTAATATCCACATTGTTAACCAGTCCACCCAATCCGGTTCCCAAGACAATTCCCACTTTAGGATTTCCTATGCCCTGCTTTTGCAGAAAAGCAACAGCTTCATTTATTTTTTGCATCATAACGATCAATTTTATGCAAACATACGGAAAGCACCTTTAAAAACTGCGCCAATCCTGATAAATCACTACCTTTACGCAATAATTATTTTCATGATGAAAAAGTATTTGTTGGGTTGGATTTTAAGTCTGTTTGTTGCCCAGATGCTGATGGCACAAGGATTTTTCCCCGAAAATGGCCCCTTTTATATGGACACGGTTGTTCCGCGGATCGACATTGCCATTCATCCGGATACCTTAACCTGGATTTACGAGAATCCCGACAGTGAAATAGAATTTCATGCCGTGTTTGTCTTTAACAACGGAAGTGTGATAGACACCTTTGAAACTGTTGGCTTTCGCCTTAGGGGAAACACTTCCCGCTATTCGGCGAAAAAATCCTTCAAGGTTTCTTTAAACACCTTTGTTTCAGGACAAAAATACTATGGTGTGGAGAAAATAAATCTCAACGGAGAGCACAACGATCCTACCATCATGCGATCGAAGGTCATGTGGGATATCCTGCGAAAATTTGGTATTCCCGCACCACGGGCCAATCATGTACAACTATACATAAACGGTAATTACCATGGATTGTACCTCAATGTGGAACATATTGACGAAGAATTTGTACTCTCCCGTTTTGGTAACAACGACGGCAACCTGTATAAATGCCTGTATCCGGCCGATCTGAATTATATCAGCTCAAATCCGGATGATTACAAACTGATAGAGAATGGACGACGCGTTTATGAATTAAAAACAAACGAAGGGGTGGACGATTACAGCGATCTGGCCTCTTTTATCAATGTAGTAAACAATGCCGCCGACAACCACCTGATTTGTCAAATGGATGAAGTGTTTAACACCTACGATTATCTTAAAATGATTTCAGCAGACCTATTTTGCGGAGATTGGGATGGATATATTTACAATAAAAACAATTACTATCTCTATCACAACACTGCCACCAACAAAATCGAGTTCATCCCTTACGACGTGGACAACACCTTTGGTATCGACTGGTTTGATATCGACTGGACCACCCGCGACATCTACAACTGGCCACCGTCGGGCGAGTCCAGACCAATTTATACACGGCTTGTAAACCACCCCGACCTCAGAAATCAATTTACTTTTTATGCTGATTTATTGATCAACAACGTTTTAAACCTTGATTCCCTCATACAAAGTATTGAGGTTAGAAAAAACATGATTGCACCTTTTGTAACCGACGATCCCTATTATCCGCTTGACTATGGCTATTCGTATGATGATTTTCTCAGATCGTACACCGAAGCCACCGGTGCACATGTAAAATACGGGCTTTATCCATACCTAAACGCCCGGAAAAACTCGATGAACACACAGCTTGAAACAGCGGACATGCTTCCTGTTATCAAGTACATCCATCACAAACGAACTGCGGGTCAGCAAATTGATATAAGCGCGTTTGTTGAGGTTCAAATAATGCCTTTGGATGTAAAGGTCCTATATTCATTGAATGACGGGCCCATTCAGCTTGGCCAAATGACGGAAGTGGAAAATGGGATCTATGTTGCCGCACTAACCGACATACCGGATGATTCAAAGGTGACTTATCAAATCAGTGCCACCGATGGCCTGGGTAAAGAGCAGGTTTTGCCATGCGAAGCCAAAGTGATTAATCCGTCCTCAGGAGAAACACCACTGCTGTTTATCAACGAATTGATGGCCGACAATGCCAGTACTATTGCTGATGAATATGGGGTTTATGGCGATTGGATTGAAATTTATAACGGAGACAGCGAACCCGTTTTTCTGGGAGATTATTACCTGACGGATAACCTGAGCTCGCCAGATAAGTGGCAAATGCCTGATATCACCCTGCCCGCCGGAGAATTCGAGTTGTTTTGGGCTGATGGTGATCCTTCGCTGGGAAGCCACCATGCTGGATTTAAGTTCAGTAAAGACGGTGAAGAAGCAGGGATTTTCTCAACTCAGCTACTTCCTGTGGATCAAATCGTTTTTGGTGAGCAGTTTGAAGATGTCAGCTACGGTCGTTTGCCTGATGGTAATTCAAATTTGGTGTTTTTCGAAGTCCCCACGCCGGGTTCCACCAACTCACCGAATGCCATTGCCGAGAATGGTAACCTTTCCACTTTGGTGATGTACCCAAATCCGGCAACGGGAGAAACCATCTTTATCAACAGGGTGGTGAATGCACAGGTATTTAATTCATCAGGAAAGAAAATGTTTTCTGGAAAACGGATATCCATAATAGACATTGGCCGGTATTCGCCCGGTTTGTATGTAATTGTTTGTGAAGATGGCAGCAGGGCCAGATTTATGGTATATTAACCTCATTTCAAATTGCACCAAACATTACCCAATGAACCTAACTAAAAACATGAACAATCTTTACATCAAGTTTAAATTGTTTTATCCCGTTTTTATCGGGTCCATTATCGCTATCGCATTGGTCACTCTGGTACTTGTAAGTAAGTCGAAACAGGAAATTTATAAGCAGGCCGAGAACAGCATGAAACTGGAAGTGAACACCATCCGGTATATGTTCGAGCGTGAAAGAGAGTTGAAGATGGAAAAAGTAAAAACCGACCTGAAGATAGCGCATGAACTTTTTTACCGCCATCCGATTTCGTTTTCCGAAAAAACAATTCAGGTGGACGCAGTTGACCAGAATACGCTGGATACCTGCCTGATAAGTATGTCTGCTATGGTGTGGAACAATACTCTGGTATATCAATCCACGACGTTCCCAAAGGCTACACAAGATTTATTTGGAGGTACCACCACCATTTTTCAGAAAATCGACAGCGGTTATCTGCGCATTTCAACCAATGTGTTGAATTCGGCAGGAAAGCCCGCAGTGGGTACATTCATCCCCAACGATTCACCAGTGGTCAGGACGATTGGTCATGGCAAGACCTACCAGGGCAGGGCGTTTGTTGTAAACGACTGGTACATCACTTCCTACGAGCCCATCTATTATCATGATACACTTGCCGGGATGCTGTATGTTGGCGACAAGGAAAAGGATTTGGATAAACTGAGAGGAATACTTCAGAAACTAAAAATCGGACAAAACGGATCTATTTTTGTGATCGATCAAAATGGGGAAATGATCATTGGCCCCACCGACAACGCGCAATCCGCTGCAAACGAAGCTCTGATTAAAAATCTGATTAACGACACAGCCGGTTCAAGCCTGATATTCAGATCATCAGATCAGCAGGAATACCTGCTTTCGAGTACCCATTACGATAAATTCGGATTTATCATTGCGGCACTGATTCCCACCAGAGAACTCACCTATTTGCCTATAAAAAACATCATTGTTACTGCGGTTTATTTCGCCATTCTAATTTCTATCATGTTTATTCTTATGGTGTTACTAACCACCACCCGGCGGGTTCACCGATTACTAAATGCCATCCGGTTAAGCAATATCAAACTCAGGTCGGCCAAAGATGCACTCAGGCAAAGTGAATATAATTTCAGGACTTTGTTCAACAACAGCAGCGATGAGATGCTTGTTTCGGATATGCAGGGCAACATCATCGAAATGAACGAAATGGCCTGCCAAACGCTTGAGTACAGCAGGGAAGAGTTGCTGGAAATGAACATCCTGGATTTGAAACCAGAAAAATTCGGACGGTTGTTTTTTGAAAGCAGAGATCAGTTAAAGCATTCCGGAAGTTTGATTTTCGATTCGGAATACATCACCAAATCGGGAAAAATAGTTCCTGTGGAGATCAATAGCCGATTACTGGATTTTAATCAGCAAAGTGCAGTACTAAGCATTTCCAGAAATTTAAAACTTCGTAACGAACTGGAAAGAAAGGTGTTGAGTGCCGTCATTCAAACCGAAGAACGCGAGCGAGAGCGGTTTTCAAAAGATATGCACGATGGTCTGGGACCCATGTTGTCCACTGTTAAACTGTATGTGGGCGAATTGGCCGATGCACATACTACCGAGGAGGAAAAAATAAACTACATCAAACAAGTAAATGAGATTATCGACGAGGCCGTTTCGAGTACGCGTGAGATTTCGAACAACCTGATGCCACGTGTGATTCATGAATATGGTGTGGTTAGAGCCATTCAGGCGTTTTGTAATAAAGTTAACCTCACCAACCGAATTAAGATTGATTTTAATTCAAGCGGGGTTGATCAAACCATGGACAAAAATATCCAACTCATCCTTTTCAGGGTAATTAGCGAACTGATTAACAATACAATAAAACATGCCAAAGCATCGCTTATCACCATCGATATTGTAGCTGAAGGCGAAAAAATAAGGGTTGAATTTAACGACAACGGAATCGGGTTTAATACTGAGAAAATCATGAGTGACAAAAGGATTGGTATTGGTTTGAAAAGCATTATAAGCCGCATAAAATCAATCAACGGAAGTTGCCGATTTAGTAGCGAAGAGGGACACGGATTTAAAATCATTATAGAGATATAATCTGGTTAAAATCCGTTTTTCTTTGCTACTTTTGCCCTACACAAGAACCTTCATGGAAGACGCCATTAAAATTATCATTGTTGACGATCACGAAATTTTTCGGAATGGACTGAAAATGGTACTTGGAAAGTTACCCTATGTTCGCATTGTGGGTGAAGCTGCCAACGGACAGGAATTTCTGGATTTGATCCGGATCACCCCTGCTGATGTGGTACTCATGGACATCGAAATGCCGGTGATGTCAGGCATTGATGCCACCACCATCGCCATGAAAGAACACCCTGGCCTCAAAATCATTGCATTGACCATGTTCAACGATGATGACTATGTTCAAAGCATGATTGATGCCGGGATTCGTGGGTTTCTGATAAAAAACATCAACAAAGAAACCCTCGACAAAGCCATTAAAACAGTGATGAATGGAGGTGCTTACTACAGCGAGGAACTTTTTAATTTTTTCACTAAAAGAGTGACCACCGAAGAAAAGCATCCTGAAGATGACATTCGTTTTACTACCCGTGAGAAGGAGATTTTGCAGTTGTTGTCAGAAGGGTTGGGCAACAAACAAATTGCAGATGTATTGTACATTAGCGAACGCACGGTTGTTGGACATAAATCGAACCTGCTTGCAAAAACCGGATGTAAAAACGCCATTTGTCTTTTGGCGTATGCCATCAAACATAAATTGGTGATTATTTAACCACAGCTTATTCCGTTGGCCGGATGGTTACTTATTTATTACTCAATTCTAAAAAATACCAGATATTTGCGCTAAATACCTGCCATAACATGAAAAAAATTGTTACCATCATTGGTGCCAGACCACAGATTATCAAAGCGGCAGCCCTCAGCAGAGCCATTGCCAACCAGTATAGCGATCAAATTACGGAAGTTATCGTACACACCGGACAGCACTACGACACCAACATGTCGAAGGTTTTTATTGATGAACTGGGCATTCCAAATCCCAATTACAACCTGAATGTGGGTAGTGCCTCGCATGGTATGCAGACAGCGCGTATGATAGAAGGGTTAGAAACCATTCTGTTGGATGAAAAACCGGATTTTCTGGTTCTATATGGCGATACCAATTCCACCCTGGCAGGAGCCATTGCCGCCTCAAAAATACATATCCCCATTGTGCATATCGAAGCCGGATTGAGGTCGTTCAACAAGAAAATGCCCGAAGAAATCAACCGGATTTTGTGCGATCATGCCTCTACCTTGTTGTTTTCGCCCACCGCAACAGGATACAACAACCTGATCAGGGAAGGTTTTAATTCCGACAGCCAAGCACCTTTTCATCCTGACCATCCGGGAATTTTCCATTGTGGGGATATCATGTACGACAACAGCCTTTTTTTTAAAGAGCTGGCGAAATCGAAAAGTGATATTCTTGAAAAATATGGACTGGCCGATGGCCAATTTATCCTGGGAACCATTCACCGCAACAACAATACTGACTTACCAGAGCGACTGCAAGCCATCTTTGCTGCTTTAATCGAAATTGCCGAAACATATCAGGAAAACATTGTTTTGCCATTGCATCCCAGGACCTCGCAATTGCTGGAACAAAACCTTGGAAGTGATTTGTACCAGAAGCTTCAAAGCACTCCGACCATTAAAATTTTACCTCCGGTTTCATTTCTGGACATGATTCAGTTGGAAAGTAATTGCAAACTTGTGATCACCGATTCGGGTGGTGTGCAAAAGGAAGCTTACTTTTTTCAGAAACCCGGTATAATACTACGTTCTGAAACCGAATGGGTTGAGATTGTGCAGGAACAGGCCGCTATTGTAACTGATGCGGATAAAGAAAAAATCCTGAGTGCATACTATCATTTCCGCAGCACAGAAATCGGGCTGAAATTTCCACCGTTGTTTGGTGATGGGAAGGCGGCGGAGTTTATTTGTGAGACTATTTTAGGGATAGAACCCCGTACGCACGGGACAGGTGCTGATTGTCATGATTTTTATGATTGGTTATGATTTTTTAATCCCGATTGTGTGAAGCAACGGTGGGGCGACAGTATGTTCTTCAAACCAATGGAAGCTCAATACTACTCAAATCACCTTAAAAATCTACTGGCATAAATCAAAAATTCTCCCTAAATGGGTTGAGTAAATAATTTTGATACCTTTGGAACTGAATCGCATCACACTGCTATAACTCATACAGCCGGAATAGATCCAAATGAATAAAAATATACAGGTTCTTGTTTATCAACCATAAAAAAAGGAAACCAGCGTGTGAGGAATAAAAAGATAATAGGTATGGAATGGATTGGAGTTAGGTTGGGCATAATTTGATGAAAACATTGAGATCTGAAGAGCTAATATACATTGATTGGAATCTATTTTCAATACTAAAGAAGCCTGAATTGAGTCCTCATATCTTGTTGGACAATTTTCTAAAATCAAATTCAGATAAAATAACTCTTGTATATTCTGACGCCCATTTGGGAGATTTAGCAAATACTTCTGCCGAATTACCCGAAAAAAGAATTAGGGATTTAAATTATCTATCTGCAAGAACAAATGATTTAACAATTGTCCATTATTTTGGACGAGACTATATTGACGTTGAAAACCGAAATGCACTTGAATTTTATGAGACAAATGTATTTGATAATTCGACAGAACCTTTAGCACAATTTCAAGTTCTTGCAAAACAAATAACTGACAATTATGGACCATTAAGGGATGATATAATTAAAACGCATTTTAAACTAGACCCAA
>JAUYGX010000078.1 GCA_030690365.1 Bacteroidales bacterium
TGGAAATCTTCGGAGCAACTTGCCGACCAACTAATGGAATACGTTATTACCTACAACAAAACCAGAGCAAAGCCTTTTAATTGGACATACTCTGGAGACCCCTTGAAAATAAGTTAACCTATTAAGTAATCGTTACACTAGGGGCAACAATACTTACTGCTGGCATTGTTGCAGCATTTATTTCCCATCCATCTTCTGAATGGAATCTCTGATATTATCCAGATCTTTCTGAAATAGCAGTTTCAGGTGAATGCAATGAAAACCTGAATCGACCATAAAACTGCAATCATTAAATTTTATCGGAGGATTGTTGTAATCAGGTTGACCTGAAAGGGCGAAAGGTTCACTGGTTCCACGGAGCAGACTGCGGTCGAATTCTTTGTTTTCATTTTCATCGCAAAAAACAGAAATAGCATATTTCCCAAAAGGAACTTCATTAAAAATTAACTGTAGAGAGTCGGTTCCGGCGATAGCCGTTCTCATGCCAAAATGTTCCTTTTTGCTTTTTGGAAATTTTTCGGCATTATCCCACAAAAAGGCATTCACAGTTCCTTGAGCTTTAGAAGAATTGGTGATGATTATAGTAACTGTGGCCATTTTTTGAGCTTTTGATACTATAGGGAAAAGAAAGATGCCTGACAGAAGAAATAACCTGAATTGGATTGATTTACGAAGCATGGTGCTAAATTATTTGATTAGTAGGGTTTTGGAATGGCTCACGGCAACGGCGGTAAAGTACCCCAACGCTTCATTAGTGATATTGTTTTCAGGATTAGCAGGTGCCGATGGTTGGGCTCCCTGTGGATCAGAGGTTATTGCTTGCAGTGATTTTAAGTAATCATAAGTCGGGCGGTCTATCGCCCATAATTCGGCATTGAATTGATCGTTGAAATCCAACGAATTCATATAAAAAATAAAGTTTACGCTCACCCCATTGCTTTCCTTGTCATCCCAAAGATAAAATACACCATCGGTTTTCCTTTCTTCGTTAACAAATAATTGAAGTCGGTAGCAATTTCCTTTTGTTTCGGGATCGGTAAAAACGATCCACGCCCTATATCCTTCAGGCGCGAATAAGGTTTCGGCACTATAGGTATAGAAAATACTGTCTATTGGCGTTACATAGGGCATGTGTGAGGCTGCGCTATACGTTTTATTCCCAAAGTTAACCAATAAGCGATATTCGGTGTTTTGTTCGATTGGCAGTTCATTTGTCTGGTAAGTTCCTGGAAATGTTTGATTCAATTCGTAAATTTCACCTGATTCGTTGATTACCGCAACCAGGGCCTGATCAATTGCTTTATAGGCTGATGTGGAATAAAAATCCTCTGACCAGCTCAGGTTTACACTGGCTATGCTATCGTTACTCGATACAATTCCCTCAACAACAATAATTGGATCAGTAGCTTTGAGTTCAAAATCAATTACCTTTTCACACGAATGAAGAGAGAAAAAAAGGATAATATAACCTGCAATTTTTAGGATAGAGCTCATATTAGAATTGAAAATTATAGGTGATTGAAGGAATCATTTTAAACAACGTTAATTGCACAGCCTGCATTTCGTCTGGATTTTCTTCATTGAGTTTAAATTCAATAGAATAGGCGTTTTCGCGGTTATACAAGTTATAAACCGAAAATACTAACTCTGAGTGGCTGATTTTTTTACTACTGAACCGGTAAGTGGCCGAAAAATCAAGACGGTGATAATCGGGCATGCGGTATCCATTTCGCTCTGTGTAGAGGTTCACTGATGTGTTATCGAGTTGATATTTACCTGCTGGAAATGTGGCGGCATTGCCTGTGTAAAAAACCCAACTTGCAGAAAAGGACCAAAAATTGTTTAAGCTATATTGTGTTACCACAGAAACGTCATTTCTTCTGTCGTTTCGGGCCGGAAACACCTTGCCTTCGTTAATGGCTTCAAATTTCCTTTCAGTTTTCGACCAGGTGTAGGCCACCCATCCGTGCCACTTGTTGTAGTTGTATTTAATAAAAAACTCAATACCATACGACCAGCCAGTACCCGTTACCAGTTGTGATTCTATATCGCTGTTTAACAACAAATCGGCATTGTTTTTATAATCAATTTGATTCAACATTTTTTTATAATAGATTTCTACCGAAGTTTCAAGGTGTTTTTTTGGAAAATCTTTGTAATAACCTAGCGCAAATTGTCGGGCTATCTGTGGCTTAGTGTTGTAACTACTTGGTATCCATATGTCAGTTGGTTTAGATGAGGTGCTATTCGACAACAAATGCAGGAATTGTGCGGTTTTGCTTATAGAGAGTTTAACCGATGAACTCTCATTGATGGTATATATGGTCGATAGTCTGGGTTGTAAAACGAAGTATGTTTTTACAAAGCCATTTTTAAAGCTTAAGGTATCAAATGCTTGTCCATTGTCGTATAAGTGAACAGTTCCGGGTGCCAGAAGTCCGAAAAAGGAAAGTCTTAGTCCCGATACAAATGAAAATCGGTTAAATCGTTTTGCTTCGTGCATGATATAAACAGCGCCTTCCAACCCGTTTTTTTTGGCCAGTTCGGCATTTGGCAGTGGACCAACATCGCCGCTTGTAATATTTGCAGGATTAAAACCATGATAATTGAGGTTAATTCCAAACCTGATGGTTGATTCGGGTTTTCGATAGTAATACAAATCACTTTTAAGTTGATAACTGTCAAGAATCGACTGAATAGCAAATTGGTTGGCGTCACTACCGAGCCTGATATAGTAATTGTAGTTGCTCACGATAAATGAAGTATTTGAAAAAATTTTATCGTTAAATAAGTGATTCCATCTGATAGTGGCTGTATTGTTGCCCCACTTCAGGTAGAAATTCTCTATGTATTTGAAATGGTCGCTTCCGGTGTACCCTGATATAAACACCCTGTCTTTGGCGTTGATTTTGTAGTTGGCCTTGAAGTTTACATCATAAAAGTATAAAAATGAATTGCTTAGTTCGGGTTCTGAAAATAAGGGAAGGAACAAATCCCCATAAGTCCGGCGTCCGGTAAGTAGAAAAGAGCTTTGATCGTTAACAATTGGCCCTTCAACCATTAAGCGTGATGAAATGAGGCCGATACCTCCCGCAACCCGGTATTTCTGCATATTGCCTTCTTTCATCCGTACGTCAACAACAGATGAAAGCCTGCCACCATAGTTAGCCGGTATTCCTCCTTTAATCAGCTCAACACTTTTTATGGCATCAGGATTGAAAACAGAAAAGAAACCCATTAAATGAGCGGCGTTATAAACCGGAGCTTCGTCGAGCAATATCAGATTTTGATCGATGCCACCCCCTCGCACGTAGAAGCCTGCGTTTCCGTCGCCTGCCGCCTGCACACCAGGCATAAGCTGCAGGCTTTTAAGTATATCGTTTTCTCCAAAAAGTACGGGCAGTGCTTTTATTTCTTTCATCGTAAGCTTTACAGAACTCATAGGAGCGGTTAGATTCCTTTGAGCATTGCTGTTGTTATCGGCACTTATTTCTATTTCCTCCATTTGATGGCTAAGCACTTTCATTTTAATATTCATTACGGTATCGTTACCAAGGCTTATCATCAGGTTTTCTTCCTTATAGCCGACATAACTAATTCTTATAGAGTATTTTCCGGCCTTCAAACTAAGTGAATAGTAACCGTATGCATTGGTTATGCACCCTGCTTTTATTTGTTCCACATAAAGGCTGGAGTTTGGAAGTGCTTCTCCAGAGGCTGCATCCAATACATACCCTGATATCGAAAAATTTTGTCCCTTGACACTGTTGGTCAGTATCAGTATCAATGATATTATTGCCGTTAACCTTATCATCATGAATTGTATTTATCATCGTATTAAAAGCTTATTAGTATCACAATTATTGATATCACATCAATAATGATTACATAACTGAGAAGCAACAGGGGGTAATTTTTATGTTTTTTTTGTTGTGCCATGACTGATTAAAAATGCCCACTTTCCCGATATAAGGGCAAAGTGGGCTGAACCAAATTCCTACCTTAGTTCTTATCTTCTAACTGGATTAGTTTTTCTTTTAGAATGACTAATTCCTTTTCCATTTCCTCTAATCGGATGATGGCTTTTTGCTGCTCCAGAATCATGTTTTGTTGCTCCTGCATGGCTTTTACCAAAGGAACAACAAATTCGGAATACGATAAACTGTAGTAGGTTGAATTACCAGAAGGTATTTTTACGCCACTAAAGTTGTATCCAGTTTTTTTGGCGGCTTCTTCAACTTCCTGTGCCAGAAAGCCACTCTGTTTAATTGAATTGATGTTGTATTTCTCCGGGTAGTCGCTACTGTCTGTAATGCCAATCAGCATATCCATTTTATCTTTGTCAAAATAGTAGGTTACAGGTCTTAATTTCATAATGAAATCAAGTCCTGCCACATCTTCTCTAACATCGTTCTTTGCCTTAGCATCCGAAAAAGTCGACCAGGTAACCTGACCCCCAATCCATGTAACGCTCGTGTTTCCTATGGCAACCTTGTTGCTGGTATTAGGTTCTGCGCCCTGACCCAAAGCCGTTGAATTTGAGTAGGATGCTCCTAACGAAAAGGCGCTGTTACCAATCGCTGTATTGCCAACGCCTGTGGTGTTATTATGCAATGCGAAATAACCAAAAGCAGTATTGCTGTTGCCAGTGGTATTAGAATAAAGCGATGTCCTACCTGAAGAGGTATTTCTATGGCCTGTAGTATTATAATAAAGCGAATAACTACCAGACGCGGTATTTTCATAACCTTCACTATTAAAGCAAAGCGAGTTACCTCCTAAAGCGGTATTCAAATCGCCTATAGTATTGGAATAAAGCGAATAACTACCTGAAGCGGTATTGGATTCTCCGGTAGTATTTCTGTAAAGCGACTTATTACCTGATGCAGTATTGCTATTACCCTCACTATTGGAATAAAGCGAATAACTACCTGAAGCAGTATTGTAGAGGCCAGTGGTATTGGAAAAAAGCGACTCAATACCTGAGGCGGTATTGTTATAGCCTGAAGTATTGTTATAAAGAGAACGATAACCCATTGCAGTATTTTCATATCCGACCGTGTTGTTATGAAGTGCATATGCACCTAAAGTAGCATTATTGCTCCCGGTGGAGTTAAAATATTGTGAGCGATATCCAACTGAAGTATTACCATTTCCTATCGTGTTAGCACTCATTGCCTGACAGCCAAAAGCAGTATTTTTGTAGCCAGTGGTATTGGAAAAAAGCGATGACGTACCTGAAGCGGTATTGTCGTCGCCAGTGGTATTGGAATAAAGCGAATAACTACCTGAAGCGGTATTGGTTTCTCCGGTGGTATTGCTATAAAGCGAATAAGTACCTGAAGCTGTATTATTGCTGCCCTCCGTATTAGAATAAAGCGACTCACTACCTGAGGCGGTATTGTTGTAAGCTCTATTGGAATAAAGCGCCATACTACCTGAAGCGGTATTGTTGAAGCCCTCTGTATTGGAAAAAAGCGATTCACTACCTGAAGCAGTATTGTTATAGCCGTAAGTATTGTTATAAAGCGACTTGCTACCTGATGCAGTATTGTTGATACCAAGGGTGTTGGAATAAAGCGCATACGAACCGACCGCAGCATTATTGCTGCCGGTGGAGTTGTATCGTAAGGCACTATAACCAAGGGCCACATTAGCCATGCCCAATGTGTTTGTCTCTAGTGAAAGTACCCCTGCCCCAAGGTTCATATGCTCCATACCGTCGTTTGTTCCCGAGCCAAGGCCCAAAAAAACACTCGAATTATCAGATTTCCCGTCACTTAATCCGTTGATATCTGTAGCCCCGGCATCTTGCCACCCGATACTTCCACTTCCATCGGTAACAAGGGCTTGGTTCACATTCCCGTCAGAAGTTGGAAACTGATAGGCACTGTTTATATCTAAAGTACCGTTTATTCTAAACAAATCATTATCGAATTCACCGTAAATCAAAGGAGATCCGCTAGCTGAGTTTTCGATATACAATTTATTGCTTCCATGTTCAAAAAATCCTGATTTGTAACCCAGAAATACATTTCCCGATATATCGAGTAAGGATGTTCCTTTTCCTGCTTCAAAGCCAATCATTGTGTTTGAGTTTCCCGTTTGGTTATAATAATTTGCCGAGGTGCCAACAGCGGTGTTCTCAATGGCGGTAGTATTGTTGTACAAAGAGCGAACCCCCATGCCAACATTACTGGTTCCTGTGGTGTTTCGAGATAGGGCAATGTAACCAAATCCGCAATTGAGGCTTCCGGCAGTGTTATTTTCTAATGATTGCCAGCCGACCACAGTATTGTAATTTCCATCTAAGTTTGAATACATGGTTTGATAGCCTATGGATGTATTGCTTTTCCCTGTTGTGTTTGAGTACAACGAACTCCCTCCTAAAGCGATATTAATATTCGCTTCCCCGGTATGGTTTGCACCTGATTCGGCTCCGATAAAAAGGCTGCTTCCTACTGTTTTTGCATCGGTTAAATCGTTTATGCTTATCGCATTCGATACGATGGCAATCCAGTCAATTCCATTAAAAAAATAAAATGTCGAAAAATCGGAGTCGAATACCAATAAACCTGTGGCGGGGGTGGTTATGTTGGTTCTTTGGCTGGTGGTTAGTCGTGGTATCAGGATTCCCTTGTCCGGGGAACTGACATCCAGTATGGCTGACTCGTTCGCTATTGCCCCATTTGCATTTATAGCAACCTGAGCAGTTCCGACGAAGGTTAATAAAAGTAAGCTGAAAAAAGCGATAATTCGTTTCATGACAAGTTTAGATTTATAGATAAATGGAACTGCCCAGGTTGTTTTCGTTAGATAACTTTTTCTGTTAATTATGGAAGTGTTACAGTGTAATCTACATGGTTCATGGTAAGGGTAACTTCTTTGTCGCAACTACCATCACCAAAGTTCACGGTATGGGTTCCCAAATTGTTTGGCGTAATTTGTTTTAAACCACTCACCGGATAAAAGATATATTCCTGCCAACAGGACGATTTAAAGGTAATCGGCTCAATGATGTGCATGGTAAAAGTAATCCCATTGCTATTCGATCCATCGCTGTCGCCAATAATCTGGAAAACATCATCAAACAGTTCTCCGGTTTGTTCTCCGCTTACCCACACGAAAGTACGTGTTGTGTTGTATTTGATTGTTGTGCCATTGGTTAGCTCAATCACACCGTTTTTGATGTTGGTGACAAAGCTCAGATTTCCATCTGCATTTCTGCTAAGGGTGTAGTAGCTTATTGATCCGGATACGGCGTTTCCATTGGTGGCAAAATTCTCGAAAGTAATGGTGATCGATGAGTTGGGTTCCCGATAATTTCCAATATAGTCAACGTAAATTTTACCTGATCTAATCCTATTGTCAATGCCCGTGCATCCCGCCGTGCCAAAATCGATGGTAATAAGCGTGTTGGCTGTGTCAATAGAAACGGTGGCGCAACTTCCAACACTGAGTGAAGTGGGGGAGAGAGCTTGTTGCATGGTGCTGTCGATAGCCTCCTTTGCCATTTGCACCACGTCATCGTAGGTTGATTCAGCCATCGATTCATCTTTTGTTGTCTGGCTGTCGATAGCTTCTATATCAGGTAAAATGGTTTTGTCTTTTTTGCAAGAACCCGCCATCAAAATCACAATTAGAAGCAACGAGATTACTGAGATTGTTTTCATGTTTTTGTTTCTGTTAAAAAAATGATTATTCATAAAGCTTTTGATTTATAATTTGAAGCAAAACTATTTCGGAGAGTGTGCTTTTTAAAATTTTTTCAACCAACGTATTTAAAACAACTACTAACAGCCGATTTCCGAATATCAAAGTGATTTATATCGGCTTTATTTATGTTTCGTAAATGGCTTTAGGTAAGATTTTTTTTTAGTTTTGTATTCAATCACCAGAGGCTCATAATAATTAAAATGATTTTTCTGACTCCCTGATGATTCTGCTCAACCTTCGACCCCTCTGACGACCTATGATGAAATGTATAATTGTAGAAGACGAAATACCGGCATTAAAACTTTTGGCCGATTATGCATCCCGCATACCGGACATTGAACTGGTTGGTACTTACCAGGATGCGATGAGTGTTCTTGGTATCGTGAATTCGGAGCACATTGACCTGATGTTTCTTGATATTCAGATGCCATTATTGACAGGGATTGATCTGTTAAAAACAATGAACTCCCGACCCATGGTGGTGATTACAACAGCCTACGCCGAGTATGCCGTGGAAGGTTATCACATGGATGTTATTGATTATTTGCTGAAGCCTATTCCCTTTGAACGGTTTTTACAGGCTGTAAACAAGGCTTTGCGTAACTATAACAACTTGCATTTACAGAGGCAAAATGGTCAGATTAACCTGGAAAGAAACTATTTTTTTGTTAAAGAAGATTATAAGCTCACCAAGGTGCTTTTCGATGATATTCTTTTTATTGAGGGCATGAGCGAGTACGTCAGAATTCATACCACAACCCGGAAAATCGTTACCTTAGAATCGCTTAAAAATCTGGAATTAAAGCTTCCGTCTGATATGTTTATACGGATTCATAAATCGTACATTGTGGCGGTTAACAGGGTTACTGCTATTGTTGGCAATTCTGTAGAGATTAAAGGTTCACTTCTTACCGTTGGAAAAAGTTACCGGAATCATGTGATGTCATTTTTAAAGGAGGGGTTATAAATAGCTGATTATTTTATTGCTTTACCACCTGCCTTATTAACGAGCAAGAGGTTGATTTAACCCTGATAAGATAGATTCCTTTCATGATCTCTGAACCATTTTCATTTTGGCCATCCCAAACGAATATCTGTGTTTCTCCCTCCGTGAGGTGACAAAATAGCTGCCTTATAAATCTTCCGTGAATGTCCAGAACCTCTACATTAATTTTCGCCATATCACGATTCACAACCGTAATGCTAAGTTGATTTGTGAACGGGTTGGGAGCGATTTCCATAGATAATTTTTGGTGCATATTGTTGCTGTTCTCATTGATTGAGGTATACCGGTTGCGCTCCACAAAATCAATAATCAGGGAGGTGGGTACTTCGGTGACTTCTTCAATGGCTGTCATTTCGGTTACGTGAGAGTATCCGTTTAAAAAGAAGCTCTCCTTGTGGTGTCCATATAAATCAAGCATGTTTTCAAACAATATTTTATTTTCGGGAAGTGAAGGCAGATCCATCGAACAATGCAGTAATTGAAACGGAGGTAATGATAATCCGCCCGATGACACATAAGATATTGGTGAGGCTTCATTCAGTTCAGCGGCGTTGTTGGTATAGCCCCCTAAAAAAGTTTCCTCTATTGCTCCTTTAAAAACAATTTCACTCAATGCTGGAATACTATAAGCTCCACTCAGGCTAATAGCTCCCCTTATTCTGTCGCGGAGAGGCTCAAATTCAGTTTTTACTGAAAGCAGTGATACCAGATGTCCTCCGGCAGAATGCCCGAAAACAAAGATGTTATTGGTGTCGCCTCCCCATTGGCTGATGTTTTTTGTGGTCCAGCTAAATGCTTCGGCCACATCGTTTATATTATCCGGATACCAGGCGGCTTTTGAGCGGTTGATGGTGTCGCCGCAGTGCTCCCGGTCGGGACAATACTGATCGGCCAAAAAAACAGAATCCGATGTTAACCGGTAATCTATATTTACCACAACCCACCCCATGTCGCCTGTGAATGCTTTGCTAATAAAGTTATACCAATGGGCATAGCCGTCTGTCCAGGCACCACCATGAACAAAGAAAATTACAGGTCGATTGTCTAAAAAATCATTGCCATTATGTGGTCTGAAAACGTTGAGTGTCTTTATGTTGTAGCTTTCGATGGAGTGATAAGCGCTGTCGGCCCTCGTGTCGGTAATTAAAAATGCAGTATCGCTGTAGTTAAAATTACTGTAAAAAATGTTGTACATGGTATTGTTTACTTCGTAGGGTTTCCATTCCTGCGCATCGCATAATAACTCTGAGAACAACATTGTTAAAAGTAGAAAGATTGAATATTTTTTCATGTGCTGATATATATTTATACAAATTCAATAGTATACTGACGGTGATTTGCAAAAGAATTGACATCAATATTGCGAAATTATTTTAAATTTTCGTTGTGGTCAATTATATTCAGCCAACGTATTGATTTAATAAGTGAAGGGATGCTATGATGAAATTTATCAGGTATTTGAACTCACCATTGATTACTCCTGATGGCTGTTGGAATAGGACTACTCCTTTTTTCAGGATGTAGTGCATTAAGTTTCAAAAACCAAACGTTTGTGCAAGATATTCATGTATTGGTTGAATAATGTTTTATTCCAAGTGGGTCTGATTTATCTTTGCGGTGTTTTTAAGTAGTTTAATTTGTCAGCGATTTCGTGGTACAACGAGGCTAATTATCCTAATTTTGACATAAATAGTTATCATGCCGGATCATTCATTTTATTCAACCGATCAATTAGGATTCGCGCCATATAGGCGATACAGGGTTTTGTTGCACTTGTTTTTCTGGTTTATATACATCGGCAGCATCACTTTCTTTTTTGGCGATTTTGTTGGAGTAACCAGGGTGTTGTTGCGAACTACTGTTGCTGCGGGCTTTAATGCCGCATTGGCATATTTTAATCTTTACTATTTGCTTCCCCGCTATTTTGAAAAAAGAAAATACATCCTATACCTTGTGTTGGTTAACTCTGCAGCCATATTCACCGTAATCCTACGACTACTATCCGACTATTATTTCCCAATGCTTTCATTAACAGATAGCATTCCTGCCTTTGATCAATATATTTTGACCCCGGTTCATATTTCAAGTATTTTTATTTCCTCTTACATTATTTTATTGATCACCTCCTCCATTCAATTTATCAAGGACTATTTCGTCAATATTCAACTCAGAAATCAATTGAAATATGAAAAAGTTAAATCTGAACTACAGCAACTTAAAAATCAGCTTAATCCTCATTTTCTGTTTAATGTATTAAGCAATTTATATTCTATGATTGAGCTGAAATCCGATTTGGCCGCGCCAATGGTATTGAAACTCTCAGGTTTGATGCGCTATGCCTTGTATGAATGTAATGCAGATTTGGTTTCGCTGGAAAAAGAAGTGGAGTATTTGCGCAATTTTATTGCCCTTCATCAATTCAGGAAAGAAAACAATATGAATATTCGCTTCGAAACCGAAGGGAACTTAAAACCTGTTCTTATTCAGCCCATGCTTTTTTTGCCCATTTATGAGAACTGTTTTAAGCACGGAAATCTTGATGATATTGTTTCGGGCTGGATGAAGAGTGTATTGGTGGTATCTGATGGAAAATTGACCCTTCATGTCGAAAACTCCTATGTTGATCAGCAAAAAGGGACTTCGCAGTATGGAGGTGTTGGCATTAAAAACATTGAACAAAGATTGATGCTGTTGTACGGAAATGATTCCAAATTTGAGGTCTCAAAGGAGAATGGTGTTTATTCTGTCTTTTTGGAAATGGACATAAGCAAGTATAACAAATCAGTTTGAGAAACTCTTTTAGTACCAAAATCAAAGAAAACCGTATTTGGTACTTTTCTGTTAAACAGGATTTCTTGCATGCGAATTATTTCTTCATCCACCGGCTCTCCATCCACGCGTTTTGTTGGTTGGGTGTAAGAAAGGTCCACGCTACTATTCTGCTGGTTTTATTGCCTTGTCCCATTTCAATGGTATGTACCTCAATGGCTTCGGCTTGTTTGAGTGCGCCATAAACTGCCCTGAGATTCGACTCCTTTGAAATGAGGGTGGAAAACCAAAAGCAGGCAGAGGCAAATTTCCTGCTCTGCCTGATCATGGTGAGTACAAACCTGATTTCACCCCCTTCGCACCACAATTCGGAGTTCTTTCCTCCAAAATTGAGGGTGGGTTTTGTGATGCGTTGCTGACTCAGGTTGCTTAATTTCCGCAACGTTCCGGCCTGCGCTTCGGCTGCGGAAGCATGAAAAGGAGGATTGCAAATGGTTAAATCGAAATGTTCGTCCGGCTGAATAATTCCTCTGAAAATGTCCATTGCATCGGTCTGTAACCGCAAGTCAATTTTTCCTGTTAAAACCGCATTCGATTGGATGATTTTGTCCGCTGACAGTAAGGCTATCGGATCGGTTTCTGTTCCGGTAAACGTCCAACCATATTCGTTGATTCCGATGATGGGATAAATACAACTGGCCCCGACACCCACGTCCAGACAATGAATTGATTGTCCGGTCGGAATTTTACCCTGGTTGTAGGTTGCCAGTAAATCTGCAATATGATGGATGTAATCGGCCCTGCCAGGGATTGGCGGACATAAATAGTGCTGAGGAATATCCCAGTCGGTCAGGTTGTAATAATGTATAAGCAAAGCCTTGTTCAGCATTTTTACGGCATCAGGGTTCGAAAAATCAATTGAAAGATCGTTGTAGGCATTTTTCCTGACAAAGGGCGCTAAATCCGGGTTACGCTCAATTAACTGCTTAAAATCGTAACGCCCGAGGTGCTTACTGCGGGGGTGGATTTTTGGCTTTACAGCGGGATGTTCTTTTTTTTTATTCAGCATCGAAATCAAGTCCGTAGATTAATCTTTTCAATTAATTACCCAAGTAGTTTGCTTACCATAGCTACTTTGCGTTGAATGCAAAAGTAATATAGTTTTTTAGTCGGGTTGCTTTAATTGTTTGTGAGATACATAAGTTCAGACTATTTGCTTCTCCTAATTCGTCCTCGTTTGAGCGTAGCGGTAACGCGGATGCAAGGTATCCGCCCTACCAACCCCACCATCTGCTTTGCTTGATTCGAGAAAAACAATTGACAATTATACCAATATTTGGTACTTTTGCTTAATAATTTCAAATATGCTTATAATGAATAGGAACACATCAATATCTTTGGGAAACTACTTTGAAAAATTCATCGAAGGAAGGATTTCAGAAGGAAGGTATAAAAATGCCAGTGAAATGATTCGGGCTGCTTTAAGGCTTTTAGAAGAAGAAGAAATAAAATTAAAAGCTTTAAAGGAAGCAATCCAGGAAGGAATAGATAGTGGGTTTGAGACAGATTTTGACCCAGAAGTGTATTTAAATGAATTAAAAGCAACAAAGCATGTCTAAATACAGGCTTAGTAAAAAAGCGATTATTGACTTGAAGAATATTTGGGACTATACATATGAAAAATGGTCAGTATATCAATCAGATATATACTATCATATGTTGATAGAAAGTTTCGATAAAGTATCAAAGAATCCTAAATCAGGCAAAAAATATTCAATGATAATTGATGATTTAAAAGGCTATAAGGCAGGAAGGCACATTATTTTTTACAGAGAAACTAAAGAAGGGTTGATTGAAATTCTTAGGATACTTCATGAACAGATGGACTTAAAAAAAAGGATGAAAGAAACATAACTCCCCTGATTCGTCCCCCCTCTCGTACTCGTTTGAGCGAAGCGGTAACGAGTACGAGAGGGGGGCTATCGGAAGGCGGGAGCGGGGGAGGATAAATCCCGGTATCTCAAATTGTGACACCAACAATTTAATAGTTAATTTTGAGACCACTAAAAAGAACATAAATGCCTGACAAACCCAAACCCAAACAACTCATGTTGCCGGATGAAGTAATAATGAGCAAGATATATTTTATCAGGGGTCAAAAAGTTATGATAGACCGTGATTTAGCAGAACTTTACGATGTAGAGACAAAGCGGTTAAAAGAAGCAGTAAGAAGGAACATCGCCCGTTTTCCTGAAGATTTTATGTTTGAAATGACGAATGAAGAGTTCTTAAATTGGAGGACGCAATTTGCGACCTCCAATGCTGACAAGATGGGACTGCGGTATGTTCCGTTCTGTTTTACCGAGCAAGGGGTGACCATGCTTTCATGTGTTTTGAATAGCGAAAGGGCAATACAGTTAAACATCCAAATTGTAAGGATATTTACAAAAATACGTGAAGTGCTAACAGATAAATTAAGCATAAAGCTTGATATAGAAGAAATCAAAAAAAAGCTTGAAAACCATGACAAAAACATAGAACTGGTATTTAGTTACCTCGATGAACTCATTGAAAAACAGGAAAACCCGCAACCCAGAAAACGAATTGGTTATAGGAGAAAAGGAGAAGAATAACCTTTCCAAAACTAAGCGTTGTATAACGAAATATAACGGACACTAAGCTCTGATTCATGCCTGAGATACAAGTGCAACTACGCTTTCCTACCACAAATTTCCTATCTTTGTATTATGTCAAAAAGTGAGCAAATAAGAGATCAGAATGCGGTGCATTCTAACCCCCTGTCGGGGCAGGAACAGTTGAATTTGATGATGATTATTTGCGTTTCTTTACCGGGAATATTTCAAATGTTGCGCATTCCTGTCACATCCCCGAATTAGTTTTCCGGAAATTACACAGCGTCTGTATAAGATCATAAAAGGCACCGACAACTTTAATCTCGCCTTTTTTCCCCAAACTAGGCGTAGTATGTCGAAATAAAACGAAGTGTTAAGCGTAGATTGTATCTACGCTTTTCTATCCCTCACACTAACCCCCCCCGCTCCCGCCAGTTTGTAACTGGTGGGACTTGTCTTCCTATTCAACATAATCTTTGTAATGAATTGCCATGACAAAGAAAGTTTATACTCCCCGTTTGAGCTCCTAACTCGTCCTCGGTGTGCTGTGAGTAAAGAGCAATCTTTACGCAACTACAAATAAGATGGTGGAACCGACCCACCAGAGCCTTTTTGCAGGAGACGGCTCTAAAAACTGCCCCCACTGGCATGCGAATGTTTCGCGTGCCCTTAATACAACAATTTGCAAATTAATAAACTGAGGCTGCTTCAATTCTGCCAACCATGCTATATTTTGTTTAAAGTTTAAGAAAATGCTAGTTGTTACAGGTAGTGGCACGTGTTGGAAAAACATGCGCCAGAGTTGGTGGTTGCCTGGATTGAAATTCAGGCTTACAATATCGGTCGTGCCTATCCCGATGGCGATCGGGACTTTGAGTAGTTTAGGAAATCGGTAGTTATTACTGGTTAGGGGTGTTGGTTGGGTCATGCGTTGAAAAAACACACGCGTCAGGGAGACAACCTCATGATTGTACAATATCCATTGCCATGCGGCTTTAGCCCGTGGCTCTAAGCAAATTATTAATACAAATGCTGGTTCAATTCTGCCAACCAGCTATATTCTGATTAAAGTTTGAGAAAACGGTAGTTGATGCAGGTATAGGCACGTGTTGGAAAAACGTGCGCCAGAGATGGTGGTTGCCTGGATTGAA
>JAUYGX010000079.1 GCA_030690365.1 Bacteroidales bacterium
TGCATCCAAATATTTATTAAACACATTGTAAAGATATGATTATTAAGTATATAAAACTAATTTTTAATCATATTTAAAACAAAAAATAATACGTTTTTAATATAGAGTTGTTCATTTTCACACAGCCTGTTCATTCCGGGGTCAAGTACATCACCCCAAAACTATCCTGTCGATGGCCATCAATTCTTCATTGGTAAACGAAAGATTATCCAGAACTCCAACCGCGTCTTCAATGTGATCTACCTGGCTGGCCCCGACGATAACAGAGGTAACTCTTTGGTCGCGCAGCACCCAGCTAAGCACCATTTGAGAGATCTTTTGTCCACGGTTTAGGGCAATTTCCTGTAGCTTTTTCACCTTCTCCACCCGTTCGGGAGTGATGGCTGAAGATGGAAAATAAACATACGATTTGGCCGCCCGGGAGTCATCGGGAATTCCATTTAGGTATTTATCGGTAAGTAACCCTTGGAACAAAGGACTAAACACCACTGCCCCAACCCCGTTGGCTTCCAGCACATCCAACAATCCATCCTCTACCCACCTGTTGAACAGGCTGTACGAAGGCTGATGAACCAGACAAGGGGTGCCGAGTGATTTTAGTATATTGACGGCCTCCTGCGTTTGTTCCGGATTGTAGGAAGAAATTCCGGCATAGAGCGCCTTTCCTGATCTTACAATCCGATCCAAAGCCATCATGGTTTCTTCTACCGGAGTTTTCGGATCGGGCCGGTGACTGTAGAAAATATCCACATATTCCAGTCCCATGCGTTTCAGGCTTTGGTCACAACTGGAGATTAGATACTTTCTTGATCCAAAATTGCCATAAGGACCGGGCCACATTTCCCATCCGGCTTTGGAAGTAATGACCATCTCATCGCGGTATCTTTTCAAATCGGATTTCATTATTTTCCCAAAATTCTCTTCTGCCGATCCCGGAGGAGGTCCGTAGTTGTTGGCCAAATCGAAATGGGTGATGCCCAGGTCAAAAGCCCGGCGCAACATTTTACGGCCATTTTCAAAAACATCCACCCCTCCAAAGTTATGCCAAAGGCCAAGAGAGATGATAGGCAACAAAATCCCGCTCTTGCCACATCGCCTGTATTGCATGTTATCGTATCGGTTGGCTTTCGCCGTATAGTTTTCTTCCATTTCCGTCAAGTCTAATAAATGAAGGTATCAGAGGTCAAAGGTGGTAAGATTTTATGACACCGGAAAATTCCGGCTCTATTTTTAACAGGTTCCTGGAAGCCGTAAACAAGGAAAAGTTTGCTTTACCTACATCACTTTCTTTTCGTTTGAAAAAAGCTGGGTACCAACTCTCCACACTCTTTGGCCAGCACTCCGCCTAGTACCTCTGTTGTGGGATGCAACAATTTACCGGTGATCAAAGTAAAACCCCGTTTTTGGTCATAAGCCCCAAAAACTACCCGGCTGATTTGCGTCCAAAAAGCAGCACCTGCACACATTACACAAGGTTCAAGAGTAACGTATAGGGTGCAGTCTTTGAGGTATTTGCCCCCAATAAATTCGGCAGCGGAAGTAAAAGCCTGCATTTCGGCATGAGCAGTTACATCGGTCAGGGTTTCGGTAAGGTTATGTCCGCGGGAGATAATCCGGTTGTTGTGTACAATCACGGCTCCTACCGGAACTTCATTTTGCAACCGGGCCTTTTCAGCCTCTTTGAGAGCTTCCTTCATAAAATGCTCATCCGAAAATACGCCTAAGGTCATATCGCTTTCATTTTAGTTTCGGTTAATTTCACACCTATAAACAATACCAGTGTGGCCACGATAAAAGCCGGGACAAATGAGTTTTTTGGTTCAAACTGTTCGGGGACCAGGATTCCCCATACAAACAGCACTGCATTTAACACAAATCCCGACAGGATGCTCCACAATGCAGCTTTTCTGTAGGAATACACTTTCTCCTTTTTTATCAGGGCAAACAGGGTAATGGGTGCAAATATAGTGATGGTCGAAATGCCTACCACCATTAAGTCGACAATGTAAGGAAATACCAGTGCCATCGCCAAGGCCATTATGCCAAAAAGAATGGTAGCGATTCGAAGGAGCAGTCCCTGGCTTAACCTGGATGATTTTGGATTTTTCAATTTCCAGCCCACCAGATCCTTGATGGCAGAAATGGAGATTATGTTTAAAAAGCTATCCCCCGACGACATGAGTGCCGACAGCAATCCCACCATGGCAAACCCATACAGCAGACCGTTGCTGTGGCGATCGATAAAAACATAGGCTACATCTTTCGGACTCAGTGCCTCCTGGCTGATTACCCGGATGGTCATCCCCACCAGAGGGAAGACAATGTAAAAAGGCAGCATGCCCAATCCTGACCAAAGGCTGACCCGGCGTGCAGTTTTCCGGTCCTTGGCCGCCAGAATACGTTGCCAGATATCCATCCGCACCAGCACCGACCAACTCAGGAAAACGGGCAACGCAATCAGGAAAATCCATCCGTAATACGTTCCGTTGAGCATGTTGGCCGGAAGCTCAGACAGCCGTTCAAAAAACTGGGTGTCATCGATAATTCCGGGGATAAACACCAGCACAATCATGATGACAATAGCCATAAACTGAACCATATCGGTGATAATAACGCCCGACAATCCGGCAATGGCCGTATATAGCACCACAATCATGGCCGAAATCACCACGGCTGTGGTATAGCCTATTTCAAAACCATACTTTAATAAACTGGCCATGGCCACGAATTGTGCCGATAGCAGAAAAAAGAAAATAAAGATGTTCACGCCACTGACTGTGGCCGAAAAAGTCCGGGTAAACCGTGATTTTTCAAAATGAGTATACAGGTGGTTGAGGTAGTGTGGAAAGCTATACAACTGATGTGTGGCACCAAAATCTCGGATATGTCCGGCGAAGAAAAACAACAGTACAAACCCAATGACATAGGCGATTCCGATGCCTACAGCGGCCAATCCCGATTCATAACCCATGGCGATCAGCCCGATGGAAGTACCGCCTCCCACAAAAGTGGCCAAAGTGGTAAAAACCAGCGGCAGCGTTTTTGTCTGACGGTTGTTCACCAGGTATTGATCCAGATCGGAGGTGCGTAAATGCCGGATGGAAATGGCGAGGATAAACACCAGATAGAGAACAATCCAAAACAGCAGTTCGTGGGTCATATGGTTATGTTATTAATTGTCAGATAATTAAAATTTTAAAGTGAGCTAAAGTTAAAAGTACCTAAAGTTAACATGATATTTCTTCTCATTTCCTTTTTACCCCCTTCCTGCCAGCCCTGCCTACCGGCAGGCAGGCGGCAGGCTGGAGTCCCCCAATGGGGGAAACTGTTGCGGCTAACTTATTCATATAATCATAGTCTTTTCACATTCTGTCTTCCCACTCCCGACTTCCAACTTTCCCCCCTTACCTTCCTTTCTACCCCCTTAGTCCCCCAAAGGGGGAAACTGTCGCGGCTTACTTTTTCATATAAACATATTCATTCATCGGAAATTGGTTTTGCGGGTACTTTTAACTCTTAACTTTTAACTTTTAACTTCCACCTCCTTTTCCTCATTTTCCCGGAAATCTCCGATTAATATAATCATTCATTTCCTGTAGCGAGGCCACTTCCTGGGATGCATTGCCCGAACGCACATAGAATTTCTCCACCTCGGTACCCTGTTTGGTTTTTGTTTTAATAAACAACGGCCGCACACCAGGGTGAATGCGTACAACACAGATGATTTTCGATTCTAAACCCGGAAACTGTATGTGAAGGAAATGATTGGAGAATGTGAGTCCGAACTGGTTGCTGATGAGCTTGCGCAGGTGGAGCTCAAAATAATCGACATCCTGCTTTTTAAGGGTTTTAAAATCATGTTCAATGCCGATGATTTCCATGTGATCGTCCACACCTATAAATAAGGTGCCTCCTTTGGCATTGGCAAAGGCCGAAATACTTTTTAAGATGATGTCCTCCAGGATTTTATTCACCACCTTTTCGCGACAATCCCAGCGAAGGGAAGACTTGAATTCCACCTTCTCGGATTCTCCTTTTTTAATGAGTGGTAACAACTCTTCCTGGTGGTATGGTTCGGGCGGTTCGGGGTTGGTAACAAACTGTTCGCGGTGTTTGCGTTTTATGGTAAAGAAAGACAGCAAACCCAAGATAAAGAATAGTGCCGCCAGATATACGTATAGTAACTCCTGGTTGTTCTCGGTTTTAGCCAAATCGGAAGCCGAAACAGTAACAGCGAATCCCCTGATTCCAAGCATTTCATCCATATGGATGAGCCGGCTCCAGTAAACCTGTTGGTTCCAGGCAAATGAATAAGAATAATTCTGTCGATCGCTACGTGCTTCCCAGGTGTTGATGAGTTTTTTTACTTCCCCGTTTAACTCAAAATACAATTTTATTCTTGTGGTGTCGGTTGTTTTAATGGGTGTGATTACACCATTGCTTGCCGTTATAATCGAAATCAGCGGGTTCTTGTATTTCAGAACGGAGATAAACTGACGGCCCATTTCTTCGACGCTATACAAAAAAGCCACCGCAACATGTTGATTATATATACCCTTGAGATCAAACACAGTCATAAGCAAGTCGTGGTACGGAGGCATTTTGCTTTGAACCGAAATCCAGAGGTTCGATCCTACACTGTGTTTTAGTTCATCTTTGATAAACTGATAGTTTTCGGTGCTTAAAAAATAGCTATAGGTATCACTCCATTGGCTAACCACTCCAAGTTTATTATCCAATCGCTGCCAGTTAATCAGCGAGTCGTTTTTGTTGCTGTTGCGGGTGGTGGCCCATGTTTGACCATCGCGGACCAGCACATAATTAAGCTGTTCGCTAAACAGAACCACTCCTTTTAAAAAGCGATCGTTTGAAATCATGCGACTGAAATAGATATTGATGCTGTCGGGACTCAACTGTGAAAAAGTATGACGCGCGGCAGTTTGCTCAAGCTGTGTTTGTGATTTTTTTACGACATCTAAAAAAGAAAGCAGGCTTTTATCAAATCGTTGGGCAGAATTGGTGATAATTTCATCCGCATAGGTTTCCTGGCGGCTGCGCATCCAGTAGACGAATAAACTCAACAACATCAAAATCAAGAAAAGCAGGGTAAACCAGATACTTACTTTCTTACTAAACATGGTTTTTGCGTTTAAAGTTCAAAGTTAGGTTTATTTGTCAAAAACTCAATGTTTCGGCGCAAGCCTTTATAACCTGCTCTTTGAACTGCCGAATGTTTAAATAATTGATTAAAAAGTGGTTTGTCCATATTATCCCAATCTCCTTTTCTCAGACTGGTCAGGAGCGATGAAGGCAAAAATTCAGGCTCACGATGTGGTGAACTAAAGCGGTTCCACGGACACACATCCTGACAGGAATCGCAGCCATAAATCCGATCGCCAAAACGGTCTTTCACCGACTCATCCAGCTCGCCCCGGTATTCGATGGTCAGGTATGATATGCATTTCCGGGCATCCACTTTAAAAGGCTCTATGGCACCTGTAGGACAATCGTCTATGCACCGTGTGCAACTCCCGCAGTAATTTTTAGGATCGGCCTCTCCTTCGTACTGCAATTCCAAATCCAACAACAAATGACCGATAAAAAAGAACGACCCTCCTTTTTTATTGATGAGGCAGGTGTTTTTGCCAATAAAACCCAATCCGCTTTTGCGTGCCCAGGCCCGGTCGAGCATGGGAGCAGAATCCACAAATGCACGCGCTTTACGTTCACCCGTTTTCTCTTCTACAAAAGCCAGCAACTCATTGAGCTTGTTTTTCATCACAAAATGATAGTCGTTGCCGTAGGCGTATTTCGAAATCACGTAATTGTCTTCTGACGGAAGTGTGGCTTCGGGATAATAATTATAAAGTACCGAAATTACAGATTTTGTATCTTCCAGCAAAAGTGCCGGATGATACCTTTTTTCCCGATTCTTCTCCAGATAAGTCATCTCGCCATGACATCCTTCTTCGAGCCATTGCTCCATATTTCGCGCATCGTCTTCCAAAAATACCGCCTCAGAAATTCCACAACCGTAAAAGCCAAGTTCCAGTGCTTTTGATTTGATGGAATCGCTTAACGATGCTTTTGAAAGTCCGGCAATGAGCATGATGGAGAACCCAATTAAAAAAGTTTCCCCTGATCGGGATATTTAATTCTGCCCAGGTGCTTGTATGCCAACTCGGTAGCTTCACGTCCGCGGGGCGTACGCATGATATATCCTTCCTGAATCAGGTAAGGTTCGTACACCTCTTCGATGGTTCCGCCCTCTTCTCCAACGGAAGTTGACAAGGTGGTAATCCCAACAGGACCCCCCTTAAATTTATCGATGATGGTGGTCAGGATGCGGTTGTCCATCTCATCGAGGCCATGTTGATCCACATTGAGTGCTTTGAGTGCTACCTGCGAGATGTCCAGATCGATGGTCCCATTGCCAAGGATTTGGGCGAAATCGCGCACCCGGCGCAACAACAAGTTGGCAATACGAGGTGTTCCACGGCTCCGTCCGGCAATTTCGATGGCGGCTACATGTGCGATTTCAACCTTCAGGATGCTGGCCGACCGTTTCACAATTTTGGTAAGTGTTTCTACATTATAATAAGACAACCTGGAATTTATTCCAAAGCGAGACCGGAGGGGTGCCGTGAGCAAACCCGAACGGGTGGTGGCTCCTACCAGCGTAAAAGGGTTCAGCACAATCTGTACCGACCGTGCGTTGGGACCTGTTTCGATCATGATGTCGATTTTATAATCTTCCATGGCCGAATACAAATATTCTTCCACCACCGGGCTCAACCGGTGGATTTCATCAATAAAGAGTACATCGTTTTTCTCCAGATTGGTGAGTAATCCTGCCAGATCGCCGGCTTTGTCCAATACCGGGCCTGAAGTTGTTATCAGGTTGACACCCAGTTCATTGGAGATGATATGCGATAAAGTGGTTTTTCCCAAACCGGGAGGCCCATGCAACAGCACATGGTCGAGTGCTTCTCCACGTAACTTGGCCGCCTGGACAAATATTTTCAGGTTCTCAACTACGTTGGGCTGGCCTGAAAACTGCTCAAAATGACCTGGACGAAGGGTTTTTTCTATTTCCAGGTCACCTCCGCTCAGGCTTGATTTGGTGGCATCCAGGTTTATATTCATAGGATCATACTTTTTCACAAAAGTAACTGAAAAATTAAAGTCAGCTACCGAAGCCAAAGGTTCCTCCATTCAAGATTCCCATTCAGCATCAATCCCTGATTTTTTTGTTAAGGGAATATTGTAAAAATCGGATTTGGATATATCAGTTTTTTACATAACTTAGCAGTCTTGCAAAAACTTTGCAATGGTTTAATCAGGTTACCTAAATATTTGAGTTATGAAAACGCTTTTAGTTGCCGTAGATTTTTCAAAAAATTCGATTCATGCCCTTGAATATGCAATTGTTTATGCCAACAAATTAGGAGCTTCATTACATCTTATCTGGGTGGACAGTTCACATATTAACGAAGACATGGCAGATACAATTGCCGGCGAGTTGCGTATCGAATCGAAGGCGCTTTTAGATTCGCTGGTGAAAGAATATCAGGGCCAAACCCCTGATGGTAAAATCCACCTGATTCTTCGCCGGGGAAAAGTGTATCAGGAAGTGGCCAAGGCGGCACAAAAAATAGGAGCCGACATGATATTTGCAGGAACACATGGTGTTTCGGGATACGAACAATACTGGATCGGCAGCAATGCTTACCGGATTGTAGCCCAGGCTCCATGTCCTATCGTTACTATCAGGAGCCAGTATGAGATACATCCAAACATTAAAAATTTCCTGCTACCCCTCGACAGCACACTTGAAACCAAAGAAAAGTTGCCCATGGTGGCGCAATTGGCACGTGATTTTAATGCGACCATCCACCTGCTTGAGGTATATAACACACCTATCAGCCTGATCAGAAAGCGGATATCTAAGTTCAGCGAAGAAGCTGTGAAATGCCTGAGTGATAAAAATGTTTCGTTTGTGGTTGAAAAAATAGAGGCCGATAATGTGGCCGTTTCTATCCAGAAATATGCCGAAAGTCATGACATTGATTTGATATCGATTATGACCGATCAGGGAACTACCTCTGCCAACAAATTTTTAGGTGCTTATTCACAACAGTTAATTAATAATTCAGTTATACCTATATTGAGTGTAAGAGCCAAAGAAACTCATTAACTATTTAGCATTTACGATGAACTTATCCCTTTTCACCGGTTTAGTATTTTGTTTGATAACTCCTGTTGTATTGCAGGCACAAAATGCAGACGAGTATAACAACCAGCTCATTACCCAACCGAATGCCGACAGCATTGTTGTGTTACATATTGCCTACAACAAGGCGTTTCCGGTTTTTCCGGGATACAGGATACAGCTGATGATGGAATCGGGCAACCATGCCCTGGAGCAATCGAAAAAAGTTACCGACGAGTTTTCCGAAAAATACCCTGAAACCCATACCTATATTACCTTTGGAGAACCCTATTACAGGGTTCGTGTTGGTGACTTTCGTACCCGGCTGGAAGCCGAATACTTCCTGTCGCAGATTTCGCGAAAATACCCGAGTGCCTGGATAATACAGGACGATATAAGATTCCCAAGTTTATCATTACACCCAAACACACACAACCATGAGTAAAACCATTTTAGTTGGCATCGATTTTTCCGACTGCTCAATCAACGCATTAGAACATGCCATTACCATTGCCCACAATGCAAAAGCCGATATCAGGATGGTTTGGATAAACCACTTGGATTACTCGAAAGAAATATTTTCGGTTGAACCCGATCATATTGTTAAAGAGGTAACCGAACGATTTGATGAACTTGTTAAAACATACCGCTATCATATTGGCGATCAAACCATTTCATATGAAATACGAAAAGGCAAAGTATATAAGGAAATCTGTGATGCTGCGGACGAAATCGATGCTTTTTTAATTGTTATCGGCACTCACGGCTCCTCCGGATTTGAGGAATTCTGGATTGGCAGCAACGCCAACCGCATTGTTAGCAGTTGCAAATCACCCATCATCACCATTCGCGGCGGGGTAGACGTTAATACTGATCTCAAACGCATTGTATTGCCGATGGACAGCACCATTTGTTCGAGAGAGAAGCTGCCATTTACGGCACTTCTGGCCAAGTATTTTAATTCGGAAATTCACTTGCTGGGCCTGTTTACCACCCAAGCCGACGACATCAGATACCGGATAAAGAACTACATTTCGCAGGCTGAAGAATATCTCAAGGAAAACGAGGTACGCTACAAAGTGGTATTTATAGAAGCCGACAATATCACCGACGAAACCCTGAAATATGCTGACAGCATCAAGGCCAACCTGATTTCGATTATGACCGAACAGGAAACCACCACCAGCAACCTTTTGTTGGGCCCTTATGCTTCGCAAATGGTAAACCACGCCCAAATACCCGTGTTAAGTCTTCATCCTGAAAAACCATAATCAAAAAAAAAGGACTGTAATAAATTCCTTGAATAAACTAAAAAAGCTGCTTCAGAAGAGGCAGCTTTTTTAGTTTTTTGGTACTGAGCTTATTGTTTAATAATTTCGTTGTTACGATCGTAAAATTGATATTCCATGAAATGAAAGTCTCTTAAACCATGAATCTTCACCCATTGTTTATATTTCATAAACCATTTTACCTGGAATTCCCAGAAGCTTTTTTTAAGATACGCTTCGATAAATGGATGAACTCCAAGGGTTAAATTCTTATGGTTCTGATCCTGAACGAGATAATTCAGGTTACTTTCAATTTCGTCGATAACCATCATACTTGATTTTACTTCGCCGCTGCCATTGCACACCGGGCATTTCTCAAGTACTGGGACAGCCATTTCGGGACGCACCCGTTGACGTGTAATCTGTATCAACCCAAACTTGCTGGGAGGAAGGATGGTGTGTTTGGCTCTGTCTCTGGCCATTTCATCCTTTAATTTTTGATACAGGGCACGGCGGTTTTTGGCGTCGTGAAGGTCGATGAAATCTACCACAATAATGCCGCCCATATCGCGTAAGCGTAACTGACGTGCTACCTCGGTGGCAGATTCAAGGTTAACAGTAAGGGCATTTTGTTCCTGAGAATTCTCCTTGTTAACGCGGTGCCCGCTGTTAATGTCGATTACGTGCAAAGCTTCGGTATGCTCAATAATGAGATACACTCCACTTTTGATGGTGACCGTTTTTCCAAAGGAGCTTCGGAGTTGTTTGTCAATTCCGAAATTCTCAAAAATGGGCAGACGGCCTTTATAGTGTTTTACGATGTCTTTTTTATCGGGGGCAATGGTCCCGAGATAAGCTCTGGTTTCTTCATACAGAATTGGATCGTTTACATACACAGAGTTAAACGATTCGTTTAACACATCACGTAGTATTTGGGAGGTGCGATCCAACTCGCTCAGTACCTTATGCGGTGCCTGAAGGTGTGGTAGTTTACCAATAATACTTTCCCATTTTCCAACCAAATCGCGCATGTCGGTATCCAGTTCGGCCACTTTTTTGTTTTCGGCAACTGTCCGGATAATGACACCGTAATTATTAGGTTTAATACTCATGATCAGTCGCTTGAGCCTGTTTCGCTCTTCTTTGCTTCTGATTTTTTGTGAGATGGAAATTTTATTGGAAAATGGAAGCAGTACAATAAATCTGCCGGGGAACGAAATTTCGGTGGTGATACGCGGACCTTTGGTTGAGATTGGCTCTTTGGCAATCTGCACCAATATTTGCTGGCCGCTAATCAATACCTGATTTATCTTCCCGGTTTTCTCGATATCTTTCTCGGGAACCATTTCTTCGTGAGAAGTCAGGTGGGCTTTTTGCAGCAACCCGAGTTTGACGTATTTATTAAAGGTTCGAATTTGGGGGCCCAAATCGAGGTAATGCAGAAATGCATCCTTTTCATAACCCACGTCAACAAAAGCAGCATTCAGGCCAGGCATAATGCGCTTAACCTTTCCCAAAAACACATCGCCTACGGCAAATTTGTTGTTGGTTTGCTCCTTGTTTAATTCTACCAGATTTTTGTCCTCAAGTAACGCAATATTAACCTCCGACAGATTTGAATCGATAATTAATTCTCTATTCACATGTAAGATTTTAGAAGTTAATACAATAGCATGCAGCTATTACAGATAAGATGATGTACGGGACAAACAATAATTTAAGGAAGTATAAAAACACAATAACACAAGACCTTGAGTAAGAGCTTGTGTTATTGCGCAAAAGAAACCTTTTATTTCTTCTTATGCCTGTTCTTCCTCAAGCGTTTTTTGCGCTTGTGGGTCGACATTTTATGTCTTTTCCTCTTTTTTCCGTTTGGCATAATGATAATTTATTAAATGAAAATTTATTTTCCTTTTACTTCGCTAACAAAAGTTTTAGCGGGTTTGAAAGCAGGAATATTGTGAGCCGGAATAATGATTGTGGTGTTTTTTGAAATATTACGACCGGTTTTTTCTGCTCTTTTCTTAATAATAAAGCTACCAAATCCTCTGAGATACACATTTTCGCCTTCTACCATAGTTTGTTTTACGGTTTCCATGAATGATTCAACAACTGCTTGTACAGCTACTTTCTCGATTCCGGTTTTGTTGGCGATCTCGGTTACAATTTCTGCCTTTGTCATGTCAAAATTATTTTAAATGATTAAAAATTAGTTTTTTAGTTCGGACGGCAAAAGTAGTACTTTTTTAATAAAAAAAAGAAAAATTTTAATTTTTTTTCATTCTAATCTGTTCTTTTATAAGTAATTTCGGCGCCGCATGAACGAGAATATCCACAATCTTTTGGTCTGGTACCAATCAAACCACCGTCAATTGCCCTGGCGCGAAACCTCAAATCCATACTTCATCTGGCTTTCTGAAATTATTTTGCAACAAACACGTGTAGATCAGGGGATCCCTTATTATATAAGGTTTACAGAAAAATATCCATCCGTTTTCCATCTGGCTTCAGCCAACCAACAGGAGGTTTTTAAACTCTGGCAGGGACTGGGTTATTACAACCGGGCATCCAACATGTTGAAGGCAGCCAAAGAAATTGTGGCTGTCTATCAGGGTGAATTTCCAAAGGATATTAATTTATTAAAAAAGTTGCCCGGCATAGGTCCCTATACGGCTGCAGCCATTGCTTCATTGGCCTATAACCTGCCCCATGGAGTGGTAGATGGAAATGTATACCGGGTACTTTCGCGGGTGTACGGAATTTCAACTCCGATTAATTCTGGTGGGGCGCATCAGCAATTTCTGAAACTGGCCGAAGAACTGATGTCAACCCATTCGCCCGCTCTGTTCAACCAGGCGGTGATGGAACTCGGCGCTCTGATTTGCAAACCCCAAAACCCGGATTGCACCAACTGCCCCCTTCAATCGGGGTGTTTTGCCTATTCACAAAATCAACAAGGCAATTTCCCGGTAAAGGCTCCCAAAGCCAAACAACAAACGCTTTATCTTACTTATTTTGTGATCTCTGTCATCAAAAACCAAACCCCTCACCTACAGTTAAACCAGCGTAAAAAAACCGGAATTTGGGCCAATCTGTTCGATTTTCCTTCGTTTGAAACCAAACAACCCCTGGATATGGATGAAGCCATTCACAATGCCATCGAAAAAAAATGGCTGCCCACGGATTCGTTTCATATCAAGCATGTTTCAAACGAATACAAGCATCTGCTCACCCACCGCATCCTGCTGGCCAGGTTTATTTCCATTGAAATTGAAAACAACTTGTCCTCCCACTTAATAAAATCATTACTTTTGATAAAACATACATCACTATTGGAATATCCTGTACCAGTACTGGTAGATAAGTATTTACGTGATGTTCAGTTAATAAGGCAGTAAACAAAGTACACATTAAAAATAGAAGTAACATGGCAGGATTAAACAAAGTTATGCTCATTGGCAGGATCGGTAAAGACCCCGAAACATTTATATTTGACGACGGTACAAAGAAGATAAGCTTTTCGCTGGCCACTACCGAAAGCTACCGCGACAGAACCACCAACGAATGGAAAGACCAAACCGAATGGCACAACATTGTAGGTTACCGTTATCTGGCTGAAAAAACAATCGCCAAAGGTGATTTGATTTATATAGAAGGTAAAATTAAAAACCGGAAATATACCGACAAAGACGGAGTGGATAAATACATCAATGAGATTCTGGCCGAGAAAATCCACCTGCTGGCCAAACCTCAGGGCGGCGATTCGTCTGCTTCTTCGTACGATCAGCGTAACCACCAGGAAAGTAACACCCCCGCCCCTGACAACTCCTCTGCGGCGGCACCGTCTATCGAAGACGACCTTCCGTTCTAAATATCAGCCGATTAATTTCATGAAACGGTATTATTCGTACATTTGCCCCGTTTAATATTAAATCAATTCAACTGCTTTGGAAAGCGTCGATCTTGACCCTTTAAGTTATATCAATCTGTTGCAGACGTCGGTAATCACAGGATTTTCGGGCGTTACCCTGTTTTCATTGATTTTTTTAGTGGTTTTACTTGTATTGTCGGGACTTATTTCGGCTTCGGAAACGGCTTTTTTCTCCCTAACGCCCTTCGACCTGGAGCAAATGCGAAACCGAAACGAAAGTAAGGACAAGTCCATTCTGGCTTTGCTGACAAAACCAAAAAAATTGTTGTCTACCATCTTAATTACCAACAACTTTATCAATGTCAGCATTGTTATTCTCTCGTCGTTTATCCTGAACAACCTGATATCTCCAGAGGTAAATCCCATTACGGTGTTTGTTATTCAGGTAATTCTGGTTACTTCCTTAATTCTTATTTTTGGTGAAATCATTCCAAAAATCCTGGCCAATAAAGAACCGATGATGGTAGCCAATTTGATGGTGTCGGGCATCGGGTTTTTGATAGTCCTTTTTAAACCTTTGAGCAGTTTGCTGGTGAATTCCACCACACTTATCGACAAGAGAATCAAAAAGAAAGGGCACAACATCACGATGAGCGATTTGTCGGATGCCATCGACCTGACTGCCGGCGAGAACATTACCGACGACGAAAAGAAAATCCTGAAAGGCATTGCCACTTTTGGTGAAACCGAAGCCACCGAAATCATGCAGTCGCGGGTAAATATCACCGCCATCGACAATACCGCAGGTTACCTGGAAGTGGTACAAACCGTGCTGGAATCGGGTTTCAGCCGGATACCCGTATATGATGAATCGCTCGATCAGGTACTCGGAATCCTCTACATCAAAGATTTGATTCCTTACCTGAATCAACCCGATTTCGAAAACTGGGTTAGCCTGATCAGGCCTCCTTTTTTTGTTCCTGAAAACAAAAAAATTAACGACTTACTACAGGAATTCAGGGCAAAGAAAAACCACCTGGCCATCGTGGTAGATGAATATGGTGGCACCTCGGGAATTATCACCCTGGAAGATATTATCGAAGAAATTGTGGGCGATATCAGTGATGAGTTCGATAAAGAGCCCCATCAGTTTAAACATAAATTGTTGCCCAACGACCACTATCTGTTTGAAGCAAAAACTCCACTCAACGATTTTTATAAGATTCTGCACCTGAAAGACGACTATTTCGATAAGGTGGTGGGTGAGGCAGATTCGCTTGGGGGGCTGATTCTGGAATTGCAGGGAAGAATTCCCAATAAGGGGGACAAAATAAAATACCGCAAATTTGAGTTTACTATACACGATGCCGACGAACGTAAGATAAAAGAAATTGAGGTTTCGGTCATGCCATCGATCAATAAAAAACCAAATGCATAGTAAAACCATTCGTATAAGTCTGCTATTCGTCTTGCCTTTGATAGGTTTTATGGCCTGCAACCAGCACTACAGCCCAAAGCCCAGAGGATATTTCCGCATCGAATTGCCGATAAGAAATTATATTGAATCCGACAGTGCGCTGCCCTATTTGTTTGAATATCCATCCTATGCCAATATTACCTCTGACCCACAATCGCCGGGCGAAAAATATTGGATTAACGTCAATTACCCGCAATTTAATGCGACTTTGCATTTGAGCTATAGGTACGTATCAAACAATCTTTTTACCTACCTGGAGGACGCGTACACACTGGTATCCAAACACATACCAAAAGCAGACGCCATCACGGACAGTGTTATTTACGATCCTTCGCGACAAGTGTATGGGCTTACCTACCGCATCGAAGGAAGCGGAGCGGCTTCGCCCTATCAGTTTTTTGTAACCGACAGCACCAGCCATTTTTTACGTGGGGCACTTTACTTCAACACCACGCCCAACAACGATTCGCTTGATCCGGTAATCCGGTTTCTTGTAGGCGATATCAAGCATCTAATCAATACTGTTCATTGGAATAACCGGGTTATCGACAACCATTAACATATGGTTTTGTCTTGTTCCTGATCACTTTGAGGCTTCTTTGTGGTTCTCAGTGTCATAGCTAAAAAGGTGTTACACAGAGTTGCACAAAGAAGTCACAGAGATACACAAAGAGAATTTTTGAATGGGAATGGAATCTGTAATTAACTATAAATCAATGTTATTTACATTAATGAAAAATTAATTATCTGACTTCCACTAAACAGGTTTAACGGCGAAGCTTGAGTTCATAACCGAAACTTACCTGACAACCCTTTACAATTGGTAATCCACATAGGCCGAAGATTCTGGTAAACTATGCGATGGCATTGTTGAAGCGATCGGTTTCATCAGCCAATCACGGGTTTCCGGGTTAAAGTGCCGTTGAAAATCAAGTTTATGTATGGCTCTTTTCATGCCTGCTTCCTGGTGAAGAATCAGCGTTTTTATTAAAAGTGCACCCATCACATCTATAGGTTGAAGCATTTTATCATCCAAAACCAGGACATTATCGGTCATGCTCCCATCAGCAAATCTCACATTCACCGGAGGCGATTGCCCCAGGATGGGGCCGGAATCCAAATCGGTTGTCAGTTGATGAATGGTCACTTTGGAGATATTGGCCTGACGGTCGATCAAATCCTGAAAAGGTTGTGGTCCTGCACCATGGCCGGCAAGCAAATCTGCCGGGTGAAAGTTGTAGATTCCAAGATTAGGATAGTTGATAATGGGTTCATCGATGATCTGTCCGAAAACACAAACCAGAATCACATCCGGATTCCATGTAGTTAGCAAAGACCTGAAATATTCAGTTTTAACCGCTCCTGTATAAACAGGCACTCCGCTTTTTAATCCTGCCTCAATCATGACTGTTTCGAGGTGAATGGTTTCCTGCTGGTCGTATTTTCGCCAGATGCGACGTTTTACAGATATTTTTGCCGCAGGACTTGCAGGATCATCGGTTACCAGCCCCACCATATTTAACCGTGAAGGATGTTGCCTTTCAAATTCATGGAGCGTCTCCGTCAACAAATACCCAAGCAGGTAACTTCCAAAAATCACCACACGTAACCCTTCATTTGTTTTATTTTGGCATTCTTTAATTGACGGATAAATCAACTGTCCCCAGGTTGAATCGCCCGTATCGGTGTGAATCCTCCTGCCACTTTCATCTGTTAGCAGATTTTGGTCAACAATTTCTTCGGGATTTTCAATCATGGTATTTCTTTTAGTTTCCAATAACGATTTTATGAACATAATCTGAACGATCCAGCTTTAATTGAACCAGGTACATGCCCGGGCTTAAGCCATCGGATGTCAACCCGAGAGAATGGGTTCCTTTTTGCTTTTGTCCTGAAAAAAGAGTTCTGATTATTCTCCCGTTCATGTCCATCAAAGCCAAGTTAACTTCTCCACCATGAGCCAGTTGGTACTGAATAGTGGTTTGATTTTGAAATGGGTTTGGAAAATTACTCAGTTTTACAACCTGATTGTCCTGAGATTCACCAACGGATGAAGAAGGAAGGTAATTTGTGCTATAGATCCCGTTGCCCTGAGTGGCAACAGCAACAAACCCATCCGACTCACGGGCATCAATCATATCTACCATAATACTACCCATATTCTGAGGACCTTCATGCTCCCACAAGGTTGAATCGCCTTGTAGAAAAGTGGTGGAATACATTCCCACACTGGTTCCTGCAAAATAAACCGTACCACCCTCATAGTTAAGAGATTTTACCCACCTGAGCGATGGTCCCGCACCTGTTCCATCCGGGTATTCTTCCAGGTTACCGCTAACATGTGTCCAGTTTGTTCCGCCATTGTCGGAATAATAAACACTCTTTACACCATAATTTGAAAACACGGTAAACAGTTTGTTTGCGTCAGCAGGATCAACATCAATACAGGCCACAAAAGCATTGAGCGGAAAACCGTCTCCGGTAATTTCAACCGGCAATGGATCACCCGCATGAGCATTTACCATTTTGTACACATGACCGTTATTGGTGCCATAAAACAGAGTGTTGGCCGGATTTGTTGATAGAGAAATAGCGGTAATCTCCACTGATTCACTCAGGTTAATGTTATTTAACCTGGCCCAGCCTACGTTTCTCAGGGAGGTATCTGAAGCAGCCGATTTCATGTCCTCTTTACGCCAGATGCTGTTAATTGTAGGTAAGTAAAATGTACTGTTGTTGTTTGGATCGAGTGCGAAATTGCAATAGAAAGGGAATGCCGGATTCGATCCGATGATGGGGTTATAGAAACTCAGGAGCGTATCCGGAGTTTGGTAAAAAATATCCTTTGTGTGCATATCCTCATCAAACAGGGTAGTCCAGATATTGCCACTATAGGCTGCTACAATGGCATATTCATGATAATCAGCAAGCTTACACGAAAATCCATCGTAATACAAATCCACGCTAAACCACCACTGTCCGGGATCATCGGTAACCGAGTAATACCAGTTATTGTCCTGCAATCCGCCAAGAACCCAATCATCGCCTTCTCCGGCACGATCGATGGTAACAGAGTAAAATTGAGAAGTAATCAAATTCGTGTTTCTTCGTATCCAGAAAACAGGATCGGCCATGCAATCTTCCGTGAACACAATCCCTCCATCGCATGCAGCATAATACACCTTGGGGTTTGATGGAAGAAAAGCCAGCCCATGCTGATCGGGATGCAGCATGTGAATGGAATCCATATCGAACGGATCACCACCCATCCAGGTAGTTTGGAGGCTGTCCGCAAAACCGTTATCCGATCTAAACAAACTCATACCCCCCATGAACACCACGTTTTCATCGTCGGGTTTAACTCCCAATACGAAAGTATAACCGCCATAAGAAATCAGGGCATTTGGATAGCTAAGGTAGTCACCTTTCCCGTGCCCGAACATGTTTTCGGTTCTGTCTTCCCAGGTTCCGGAACCTTTGGTATCGCTGTAGGTGTACTTCCAAAAAGTGTTGTCAGAATTAAAAATTCCCGAGTAGGGAACATTGACTGCAGACGGTTTTTCCGTCATCAGATAAAGTACATTTTCGTTGGATGGTGCCAGGGCGAGTTTCATTACACGTGTGACATCAGGAAGCCCTTCGGGAGTGATTTCAGTCCAGATAACACCATCTTCCGAGCGCCAAATACCTGCTTTTTGTGGCCGCATGATGGAGGTAGAATAAGAACTCAAGGCGGCATACAACACCCCTTGGGAGGTGATGGCAATATCTGTGGCAAAAGATTTATTGGTTAAATCGCCCAGTGTAATGTCCCAGGAATCGCCACCGTTCTCGCTGCGCATGATGGCTCCGTAACAAGCTGCATACACAATGTCTTTATCCGCAGAAGCGGGATCGGTAACAATTCGCCATATTCCTTGAAATACCTCTTCGAGTTCGCCCTGGTTGCCTCCAAGAGTAGAAGTTAGCGGTTGCCACGATGCCCCATGATCGTTTGATTTAAAAATGCCATTTCCTACACCAATGGTTCGCACGTTTGTACTTACATTTCTTTCGGTGGTATTGAGTATTTCGCCGGTACCATAATACCATGTATTTGTTTTACCCGGTCTGGTATCCTGAGCAATGCAGGTAGCACTTTGCTCACCATTGGCAGGGGTTACCTTTTCCCACGAAAGTCCTTTGTCTGCTGATTGCCACATACCGCCCGATGCACTTCCTGCCAGCATGTGGTTTTCGTCTTCAACATCAAATGCCACGCAAAGCATCCTGCCTCCCATGTTTACGGGCCCACGGTGAATCCAATCCTGGCTTCTGTCGGCATTTTTCTTCTCAGGCAAAGTAGCGGCAAATGACAATTCTTTAGCCCTTATGCCGGACGGAACAGAGTTGGTGTTAGGATCACGGGTTTTCAAATACTCAACTTCCGCGTTGTAGAGGGCCTTTGATGCATGATTGAGTTCTTTTGATATTTTCTGCTTTTCAGTGGTGGGTTTGTTGGTTGATGCAGGATTACTTTTTTTTGCCAGAAAAACAAGACTTCCGACACATACTGCCGCAACAACAATTGATAAAATTGCTTTTGTGTATTTCATGACTTTATATGTTGATTAACAATTAAATTCATCCAGAGCCAATTATCAAATTAAAGAGGTGTTTTACATCCATGCATGAGTTTTTGATTTAAAATACCTCGATAAATAACAAACTCACACTAAATACGCTCAGCACCAGAGTTACCATGATAGCCATTGCCACCAGGTCGGGCCGACAGTTGTATTGTTTGGCAAAAACAACCGAGAGAATGGCTGACGGCAACGCGGTTTCTATCACCACAATTTCACGCATCATATCCGTGAAACGGGGGTCGTTGGTGAGCCAAACGGCCAGCAAAGGTTTTACAATCAGTTTTAACAAAACGGCCATTCCCAAAAACAAGTAAATGTTTTTAAACTGCTTAAATTCGATTATTAATCCGATAGTAATGGCTACCATCAGCAGGTTTGCATTGCCGATGAGTTCAAAAAAACGGATCATGGTAGTAAATACCTGATTGTTATGGTCGATGTGGATAAACGAAACGGCAATTCCGGCTACCAGGGAAATAAAAATGGGTGACACGAAAAACTTTTGTACCGATTTCATGATGAACTTCCCCTCCACCTTCGATTCGCCATAATACATGGCAATTAAAGGTCCCAGGATGAACAGCAACAGGCCAACCCCAAATTCACTGGTTACCACAGCTTCTTCCATGGCCAAAGGGTTGTTCGGAAAAACTTGTTGTATGATGGGATAACCGAGCATGGTGGTCATGCCAAATGCAGAAACCAAAATCAGGGCTCCTTTTTCACCCCGTTGAAACTTGAACAGGTTGGCCAACAGCCAGGCCAGGATGATCATTCCAATTTCAACAACCGCCATGATGGCCGCCATAATGACAAACCGATCGTCGAACACCTTGACTGCCAGCGAAGAAAAAATGAGGGCCGGTAAAGTTACTTGCAAAACAATTCGGCTGAACAACAAACTGTCTTCTTTCTTCAGAACGGTGAATTTTTTAAGTAAAACGACGAGCGATATAATGGCCACCATGACAATTACTCCCTCAAACAGGCTTTGCGTTGTATTCATTTAGATGAGCTTTTCTTTCAATTAATTAGGTTTCAGCAGTAAAGGTACAAACTTCTCTTTCGATTTGTCAAATAAATTTTCTGTCAACCATATATAGAAGTTGTCAGTGTTAACCTATTGATTAGATGGATTAAAAGCAAAACCCACCTTAACTGAATAAGGCGGGCTGCCAATCGTAACTCAGGGGAAAGAATTTTTTCCACCCACTCGTTTTGTTCAGAAATTTCAATTTCCTTTGCTGCATGAACAGATGCTTCATTTTAAGCAGTACACCTGAAAGAGGACTATTTCGACAAGGTTGTGGGCGAACTCCGGCATTTAATCGATACGGTTCATTGGAACAATCGGGTGACTGACAACCATTGGCCATTGGCACTTGTCATTTTACATAGAATTCTGAACATGATGAAAAAATTTACCCTACTTTCTTTAATTTTTCTTTTGACCTTGTTCAATGGAAACACTTTTGCGCAGGACCATTATTCCAAAGTGAGGATATACCTCGAAAAAGAAACCCTCAACCAGTTGGCCGCGCTTGGAATTGATATTACTGAAGGTACTTACAGAAAAAATGTTTTTCTCGAAACCGACCTCAACACCAACTTGTTAGGTCGTTTGGATGAAGAAAATATCCGGTACGAAGTTCTGGTTCCTGACGCCACAAAGTTCTACGCAGAAAGGGCGGCATCGGAAAGAAACCTGATCCCCGAACGGGACATCAACGATCTTTATCCGGTACCCGATCATTTTGAGCTGGGATCGATGGCCGGTTTTTATACCCTGGAGGAAGCCATGGCCGAACTGGATGAGATGGCGACTTTGTATCCTGATTTAATCAGTATGCGGTTACCCATTTCTACCGACACACTTACCCACGATGGCCGTATGATCTATTGGGTAAAGATTTCCGACAACCACGGCATCAACGAAGATGAACCTGAAATTCTGTATACCGGCGTGCATCATGCCCGTGAGCCCATCAGCGTTCAGTCGCTGATCTATTATATGTGGTATTTACTCGAAAATTATGAATCCAATCCTGATATTCGCTTTCTGGTTGATCAAACAGAAATGTACTTTGTGCCGGTTGTAAATCCGGATGGATATGAGTACAACCACATGAGCTATCCTGCCGGAGGCGGATTGTGGAGAAAGAACCGGTGCGACAACGGAGATGGCACCTTTGGCGTGGATGTCAACCGCAACTACTCCTACATGTGGGGCTTCGATGACTATGGATCTACCCCCATCACCTATGGCGAAACATACCGGGGAGCTTCACCCATGTCGGAACCTGAAAACCGCAATCTCCGTCAATTTTGCGTTGAACACGAATTTCAAATCGCCTTAAATTACCATTCATACAGCAACCTGTGTTTATATGCCTGGGGCTACCAGTCGGAGTTATCGGCCGACAATGATTTGATGACGGATTTTGCCCGGTTGATGACAGAGGAAAATAACTATGTTTATGGTCCGGCCAACACCACCATTTATCCGTCCAACGGCGACTCCAACGACTGGATGTATGGCGACACGGTGGTAAAAAATAAAATCTACGCTTTTATACCTGAAATAGGTGGTTCAGCCGATGGTTTCTGGCCTGCCGTTAGCAGGATTATCCCACTTTGTCAGGAAAACGTATTCCAGAGCTTGATGGCCGCACGTTTGCTGTTGAACTACGCCGAAGTAAACAGTCATTCGTCAATGGCCACCAATGAACTAAACAGCAGTGCTGCTTTTAATTTAAAAAGAATCGGACTGGCAGATGGCGGATCGTTTACAGTATCTATTACACCACTGGATGCGTATATATTATCGGTTGGCAATCCGTTGACTTTTTCGAACCTGAGCCTGATGGAGGTCGTCACCGATTCCATTCTGTTCGATCTCGATGCGGCCATAGAAGCAGGAACCCTTTTCAGGTATTTGTTGTCGGTAAACAACGGTCAATTCGTTATAAGCGATACCATTACACGGGTTTTTGGTGTTGAAATGGAGATATTCTCCGATGATTTTGAAGAAATGCCTTACTGGATTTCTGACCAATGGGGAGTAACTGAGGATGAATCACATTCGCCCATCCGGTCGATGACCGATTCTCCCGTAGGCCCCTATCAAAACGATGCAAATTCGGCTATCATCCTCGATACTGTGATTGATTTGCGGGGTGTAAATGCTTCTTTTCTGCGTTTCTGGGCCCGATGGGAAATTGAAGCCGGATATGATTATGTGCAGGTTTTTGCTGCCGACAGTGCTGATGGCACCTGGATGGCCTTAACGGGAAAATACACCCGCCCCGGAACCGAATATCAGGCTGAAGGCGAGCCGGTTTACGATGGACTTCAAACCCAATGGGTAGAAGAAGAGATCAACCTGAGTGCCTGGGCTGAGAGTCAAATCAGGATTAAATTTAATCTGGTAAGCGATCATTATCAGCGGGAAGACGGTTTTTATTTTGATGATTTAAGCGTGTCGGTGGTTTCAACTACAACAGGAACAGCGGAAAAATACAGCATTGATTTTCCGGTTGCCTTATCACTTTATCCCAATCCGGCCAACGGCATTGTAAACGTTGATTACCAGAGTGCTGAAATCGAAAGACTACAACTGACCCTGTATTCCATCAGTGGAAAGCTGATGCGGGTAGTGCATCTCGACAATCATAAAGGATCGGTCACCCTTTCTGTCGGTGAATTGACACCCGGTTTTTATTATGTAGGCTTGCAGACAGGGAACAGGATATTGACAGCTAAGAAGTTGGTGGTGAGATAAATGGGGTTTATTATTTACCTTTTAAAGCATCCAGCTCTTTTCGTATTTCGATGATTGCTTGTCTCTGCTCTTCAATCAACTGCTGTTGTTCCTGCACTGCTTTTACCAGGGGTACTACAAACTCGGCATAGCGGAGGCCATAATGTGAGTTGTCGTTTTTAGGTTTGTCAACGCCATGAAAATCAAAGTTTAATGAATTGGCAGCTGCCTCAACTTCCTGGGCAATAAAACCAATTTGTACTTCTGCTGCTTTCAACTTTTCACTGTTTTTAAGACGCAGTGAGTCAGGTGTTTTTGTAAACCCGGCGATGGCATCCATATCCAGACGATAGGTTACCGGGCGGAGTTTCATGATGAAATCGAGCCCTGCTACATTTTCTTTTACATCCGTTTTAAAACGGCCATCGCTCACATTGGTCCAGTTGGTGTAGCCACCAATGGTAGTAACTGATGAATTTCCAAGCCGGACAGAATTACTGGCTGTAGGCAGAGCAACAAACCCAACTGCAGTAGCGTTTTCTAAATTCGTACCAACCAATAATGCTGAATGACCAAGTGCAGTATTACCACCTCCAGTTGTGTTTTCTTTTAACGCTTCGAAACCAATTGCAGTATTATAAATTCCGGTTGTATTTGAGTAAAGGGCACTTACACCACTTGAAGTGTTCTGGTATCCTGTGGTATTTGCCGTAAGTGACTCATAACCACTGGCTGTATTTTCGTAGCCATCAGTGTTATTATATAGAGTCCGAAAACCCTCAGCAGTATTTTTAGTGCCAGTGGTATTAAAGTGGAGGGCACTAGAGCCAACTGCAGTATTTTCAACTCCAACGGTATTATAGCTTAATGAATTGCTGCCACATGCAGTATTTCGTTCTCCGGTAGTATTGTCTCTGAGTGCATATTCTCCAATTGCAGTATTGTACCACCCGGTAGTGTTTGCACGGAGAGCTTTCCAGCCAAGTGCAGTGGAATTACCCCCTGTACTGTTTATATACATTGCCTCAAAACCAATGGCGGTATTGTGTTCACCATCAATATTTGAATATAGTGAAGACTCTCCGACAGCAGTATTTTCATTTCCTGTAGTGTTGTTAGCGAGGGCCATTTGACCAATAGCTGTATTAAATGAACCGGTTGTGTTAGCATAAAACACGCTACGCCCCATTCCCGTATTACCTGTTCCTGTTGTATTTTGCCACAGGGAGAGGTATCCATATGCTGAATTTCTTGATCCTGTTGTATTTTGCTGCAGGGAGAGGTAACCATATGCAGAATTAGCCCAACCACTTGTATTTGCAAAAAGTGCTTTCGATCCGACTGCTGTATTTTCTCCTCCTCCTGTGCTGTTATTGTATAATGCCGAGTCTCCAATGGCCACCAGATTACTCATAGTACTATTTAAAAAAAGTGCCTTTGTACCAATGGCCACATTTGAATGAGCCGTTGTGTTAACATAGGAGGCACCATCACCAATGGCAATATTATTACTTCCGTTTGTATTGAAGCGCAATGCAAATTTCCCGGCTGCCACATTGCTGTTTCCGGTGGTGTTGGAGTTCATGGCCATGGAACCCATCGCCAGGTTGTCGTTTCCGGTAGTATTGCCAAAAAGGGTATGGTATCCAAAAGCGGTATTGTCGTTTGCTGTGGTGCTTGAATATAGTGATTGGGAGCCGTAGGCTGTGTTGTTATTTCCTGTGGTATTTGAAGAAAGCACTTTATCCCCGGTTGCCGTGTTATCATGACCTGTCGTATTCAGGTTGAGTGATTGGTAGCCGGCAGCGGTGTTATAATATCCTTTTGTGTTAGCATACAGTGTTTTTGATCCAATGGCAGTGTTTTGTGTAGCTTCAACTCCTGTTGCCCCAGTTCCATTATGATGCAAGGCTGAATCACCGATAGCCACCAGGTGGCTAACAATACTATTGTAAGTAAGTGCAGAAACTCCGATTGCAATATTTGAGTGGGCAGTTGTATTTAGTTCAGCTGATATTCCACCAATTGCAATATTATTGTTGCCAGTAGTGTTCTCTGATAAAGAACTTGCCCCTATGGCAACATTGAACCAACCAGTAGTATTACTATATAGGCTACTTGCGCCAACTGCCACATTACTTGAACCCGTAGTATTGAGTGTAAGTGCATACCTCCCCATCGCTAAATTGTTGTAGCCTGTTGAATTACTCATAAGAGATTTAACGCCAAAGGCTGTGTTATAGAAGCCTGTTGTGTTAGAATAAAGCGCCATAAATCCAATTCCGGAGTTAGAATATCCTGTTGTGTTAGAAAATAATGCTTTCGATCCAACAGCAGTGTTTTCTTTTGAATAATTATTGGCAGCATCTCCGCCTATTCCATTATTGAACAAAGCCGAATCGCCAATAGCCACCAAATGGCTTTTGGTGGTATTGTTATAAAGCGCACTCACGCCAATGGCTACGTTGGAAACTGCGGTGGAGTTTTGCGCCGCCGCATCACGACCAACGGCGGTATTATTGGCTCCGGTGGTATTCAGGGTAAGTGTCTGGTAGCCCATCGCCGTATTGTATCCTCCGGTGGTATTTGAAGCAAGCGAAGTGAAGCCAACGGCAGTATTGTGGGTTCCGGAAGTATTCGCCAATAATGTTCCTCTCCCCAGGGCGGTATTGAATGATCCTGTTAAATTACTCTTCAGCGAATAATAACCATAGGCCACATTGCTCGATCCGGTGGTATTTAAGGTAAGTGCATTTAACCCTGTTGCCGTATTTGAATTTCCTGTGGTATTGCTTTTTAGGGCTGCCCTGCCAAGGGAGGTATTTGAACTTCCTGTGGTGTTGGCTGTCAGGGTGTTGGCTCCAACAGCCGTGTTGTCAAAACCAGAGGTATTGGCACTTCCCGAAAGGTAACCAATGAAATTGTTGTAGTTGGTTCCCTGAACAACGGATGGCCCGGCACTCTCTCCCATGTAAATGTTTTTTCCATTGTTGTTTACCTGTAGATTCCCCTTATCCATCACAAAATATTCCGTGCCGGCCATATCAAACCTGATCTTGTCTTCGTTGGCGCTTTCCTCTACCTGTATTTTGGTGTTGCCATCGGCATCCTGAATTATAGCAGGCGATCCGGTACTTAGATTCACCCAATCTGTTCCATCGAAAAACCAAAACCCGATGGTGTTGATATCAAAAACCAACAAACCTGTGGCGGGAGACGAAATGGCCATTCGCTGCGGGGTGGTCATTCGGGGAATCAACATGCCTTTGTCGGTGCTTTGAACATGGAGCATGGACGATGCAGCCGCTTCGGTGGCGTCGCCATTGATGGCTACCTGCGCGATGGTAAGGCTTGTCACGAAAAGCATGGCCAGAAATAGTACAACAGTTTTAGTCATCGTTTATGGGTTTTTGATTTAGAAATGCTTTTATTTAAAGAAAATGAAAAAAACCGCCTACTACTCAAATCGTGAGATTCGGCGGGTAAACCAAATTTCCTACCTTTGATTTTATCTTTGTTCATTTAATATGCGTATATTTCTGGTTACCAGCAATAAAACATAGCGCAAATGTATAGGGGCTTTATCTCCTAAAAAAGCCATATTCTAAATTCGGTTGGTTTTGACAAGGATTTGGCCGTTTTGGTTTTGTTTTCGGTTTTTATGTACTTTGCAACCTTCTATTTTATCGCTTTATATGTTCAAAATTGCTTGTAAATTGATGATGCTTGGTATCTGGATTTTTGCCGGAAGGACAGCTTTTTCGCAAAGCGAGATAAACGATAGCCTGGTAACCTTGTTATCATCACGAAGCGGTTCGGAGAAAGCATTGCTTTTCAACCAACTAGCCGATGGGCTTACAAAATCGAATCCCCGGCAAGCCATCTTATGGTCTGACTCCGGCTTAAGCCTGCTGTCGCAGTTTGAGTGGTCCAAAGAAAGAATACATGCTTATTCAAATAAGGCCTATGGCTATTTCAATTTAAAGAATTATGACTCCTCTCTGATCATGATGAAAGAAGGACTGAACTATGCCAAACAATTTAAGCAACGGAAAAGTGAAGCCACCATGCAGGGACAGATTGGTATGTTTTTCCTTCAAAAAGGGGAGTTCGACAGTTCATTGGTGTACAATGTTAAATCCATCGCCCTGCTCAAAAATGTTTACGAATCGGCAGAAGATACCAGTCATCTACACTTGATGAATATCAGCAAAGCACTTGGCAATACAGGCCAGGTTTTTATCCGAAAAGGGGATTATGAACAGGGCTTTCATTATTTTGTTGATGCATTGAAATACAGAGAACTGGCCAAAGCCCCTCCCGAATCTATGGCCAAATTAACCACCAATATGGCCGGATTGTATGCTTATTTGAAAGACTATGAAAATTCGCAGAAATATTACCTGCAAACCCTGTTACTTTATGAGAAAATCAACGACAGGGCAATGATGGAAATCATATATGGCAATCTTGGAGTTGTAGAAAAAAACCTGGGAAACAACGTCAAAGCCATTCAATATTACACACTGGCGTTGAAACTGGATGAAGAACCGGGAAATGAGGAACAAAAGGTGAACAACCTGTGTAATCTGGCCAAGCTGTATTTGGATGAAGGCGATTTGGATCGGGCAACCTTATCCTACCATCAGGCACTGGCTTTGGAAAAATTGATTTCAAGCAAATTTACATTGGCAGAGTTGCATTTGAACATGGGATTGATTTACCTGAAGTCGAATCAAAATCAACAGGCCGAAACGCATTTGCTTAAAAGCCTTGAGGTAGCCGAAACAGAAGGCATGAACACGCTGATTTACAAGATTGAAGAAGCTTTGTCGCAGGTTTACAACAACACAGGAAATTATAAGCAAGCCTATTTTTATCATGTGAAATACCACAACCTATACGACAGCATCAACAACGAAAACAGCCGCAACCGATTGTCGGAACTTCAAACCCGGTTCGAAACCGAGAAAAAAGAGAAGGAAATATTGAGCCTCACAGCAGAAAAAACGGAACAAAAACTGGCCATTATAGAGCAAAAATCAAACCTCACCCGACAAAGAATGATCATTTTCACCATTTTACTCGTTCTGTTCCTGTCGGCAGGATTGGCTTACTTTCTCTTTATAAGATACCGGTTGAAGCAAAAAAACAAACACATCGAACTGGAAAATCAAAACCTGCAAATTGAAAGCCGCCTTTTGCGTTCTCAAATAAACCCCCATTTTATTTTTAACGCCCTCAACTCCATTCAGCATTTTGTGTTGAACAACGAAAAAACACAGGCCAGCACGTATTTAATCAAGTTCGCCAACCTCATGCGGAATGTGTTAAGCATGTCGCGTAAAGAAATGGTTTCGCTGGAAGATGACCTGGAAACGCTCAAAATAAACCTGGAATTAGAAAAACTCCGATTAAAGGATAAATTCGATTTCGTTTTTTCAATTGATCAAAGTATTGAGCTTGATGCTATTTACATCCCTCCCATGCTCATGCAGCCACATATTGAAAACGCCATCAAACATGGTGTTGAAAAAAAGGAGGGCGCAGGAACCATCAGGATTGAAATTTCACTGCTGGATCATCACCTCAAATGTGTGATACAGGATGATGGAATCGGAAGAGAAAAATCTGCTGAAAAGCAAAAAAAAGGGCATGTTTCGGTAGCCGGAAAATTAACCGAAGAAAGGTTTGAAATCCTGAAAAAGAAAAGAGGAACCCATATATCACAAGTGATTATCGACCTGAAAGACAGCAATGGAAATTTCATTGGAACACGGGTTGAACTAATTATTCCATTTGAAAAAGATCAGGCCTGATTTTAGGCAACCAGAGTGAAGATAATATATATAGTTTTGTAGTAAAACCATTTTACACGTGATAAAAGTTGCCATTATAGACGATGAACAGGATAGCCGGAACACCCTTCGACTGTATTTAAATGAGTTATATCAGGATATAGAGGTAGCCGGAGAAGCTGATGATTTAGAAACGGGGTTGGCTTTAATTAAATCGACCAATCCTGATCTTGTTTTCCTCGACATCAACATGCCGGATGGATCGGGTTTCGACTTGCTCGAAAGGCTCCCCCATAAAAACATCAACGTCATTTTTGTTACTGCTTACGACCAACACGCCATCAGGGCCTTCCGCTATAGCGCCATTGATTTTTTATTGAAACCCGTTGACCCTGAAATGCTGGTTAAAGCCATTGAAAAATTCAGAAAAAAGGTGGACTTTTCAAGCCTGCAGCAACGATTGATGACGCTTCTGGCTAACAAAAACACACCCAAAAAAATTGCACTGCCAACCACCGGAGGCTACAAATTTGTTTTAGCTGAAAACATACGCCATTGTGTTTCGGAAGGAAATTACACCACTTTTTTCCTTTACAATGGAGAAAAAATCTTGGTATGCTATCCACTGAAGGAGTATGAAGAGCTTTTGGAAGGAGACAATTTTTATAGAGTCCACCAATCGCACCTGATCCACCTTAAATACGTAAAAGAGTACAAAAAAGGAGAAGGTGGCTCCGTTATTCTGGACGACAACACCGAAATCCAAATTGCCAGACGTAGAAAAGAAGGCTTTTTGTCGGCCATGATGAATTATGGTAGTTGAGAATATGAATTTATTTTCTTTAGAATTTATTTTTTTACCTGCATTTTTATATATTTATATAGTTGATTTTCAGATTATTAAAAATATTTCTTTATATTATCTGCTTTTTTGCTTGCTTTTCTGCTTTTAATGTTCGTATGTTTGCACCCAATAAAGCTGACCAAATTTCCTACCTTTTGTTAGTTATTTAACTAAATACAAAAAAATGGTTGCTTTATGAAAAAAGTCTTTTTGATAGCATTCCTGTTCGGGAGTGTATTTTCAGTTTATTCACAGTTAGTACTTTCCAGTGGTTCCCAATTGGTGGTCAATAGTGGTTCTGTTGTGGTTGCCAATGACATTACCTGTTCGGGAGGAACCATCAAAAACGATGGCGAAATCACTATTTTAGGCGATGTAACCAACAACAGTGGCGCCCTGATGGATGCAACCTCCACAGGAACGGTTACCTTTGAAGGAACTTCGGCACAGGAAATTACAGGCACGGTCTCCTCCACATTCTATGGTACCTTCGACGTCAATAACTCCAATGGGGTAGCCCTGACCGCCACCAGCACCGGTGCCGACCAAACCATTTCCGGAACCTTGAATTTCACTAGTGGAAAGCTCACCTTAAATGGGTTTAACTTAACGATTGGCACAACTGATCCCACCGGAGCTGGCACTTCATCGTATATTGTAACCAACAGTACAGGAAGTGTAGTACGCGTTGTGGGAGCTTCTGATGTTGCTTTCCCCGTTGGCAACACCACCTACAACCCGGTTACCTTAAATAATGCAGGAACTTCGGATACATACAGTGTTCGGGTTGCCGACACCAAACCAGCCAGCTTTGCAGGCACATCGCATATTGTTGATCGTTCGTGGGAAATAAGCGAAAATGTTCCTGGTGGTTCGGACCTAACGGCCACCAATCAATGGAACGTTGGTGAAGAGTTAACCAATTTTGATAGATCAGCAAGTACAGTTGGCGTTACCTCTGACAATGGTACAACGGTATCATGGGGAAGTAATTCCAGTGCAACAGGCAGTAATCCTTATACCAATTCAAGCTCTGGAATTACCTCAACCGGAACGCTGATGGTGGGCGACTACTTTTATAGTGGATTGGTGATTGACCTTCAGGCTTTTTTGGCCGGGGCCTACAATACCACCAACCACAACATGGACAACACGCTGAATTCCATCCTCCCCCTGACCGACCCTTATGGATTGACTACAACTGTATCCTCCGTTCCTGCAACGGCCGTAGATTGGATAAAAATTGAGTTACGGGATGCAGGAAACCATGCCACTGTGCTTCACAGTTTCGCACGTTTTATCGACCAGAACGGACAAATCATTAATGAAGACGGAACCGATTGCAAAATGACCGGGGTGGTTTCGGGTTCTTATTACATAGCCATACAACACCGCAACCATTTTGGGGTGGTATCCACTTCTACAGTGAATTTAACCGGTTCACCAACTTTAACTTTTGAAGGAGCACAAGCCACTGCCTGGCAAGACGGCACCATAACTACAAATGCTGCCATGAAGGAAGTGGAAACAAATGTGTTTGCCTTATGGGATGGAGATGCAAATGGGGATGGAGAGGTAGCCTACAACGGTGCAGGTAACGATCGTTCGGCTGTTTTAACAGAGGTTGGAGTTGGCACCCCTGGTAATACAGTATTAGATTCATACTCAGCAAATGATGTAAATATGGATGGGGATGTGATATACAATGGTGCAGGCAGCGACAGGAGTTCAATACTTTCTGTTGTCGATGTTTCAACCCCGGGAGTGGTCTTTTCAGCACACATACCTGAGTAATAGATTTTTAAAGAAAATAACAAATTTAAATATGAAAAAACACATCTACAAACTAACATTATCTGTTTTAGCCATTCTGGGCTTCTTGTATTCAGAGGCTCAAACGTTTGAAATCCGAACTGTAGAAAACGACATTGGATATTTAACAGTTCAAATGAGAGAAACCTCAGGAACAGGAACGCCAACCACTGCCACCAATATTGTTGATATTACCTTTGTGGTAAGGTACCCCGACGGTGCTGTGGATATTGATCTGCTCTGTTCATCAAACAATTATAATATGATTGATGGATTGGCAGGTGAACAAACATTTGAGGGCTATGATTATCACTATTGGAATGCAAGTAACACACCTTTCAATCCTCCATCAAATTGGACTCAAAATGAGTGGGAAGATATCGCTGTTTTTTATGCATCCGGAGCCACAGGAAGCGGGTTGTTTGAAATAGCTCCCAATAATTGGGATGGCAGAAGCTTAAACTGGAACCAGGGAGGAACCGATTATACACCAACAATTAATGGAGATGCCACCTACTCTTATCTAACCGTTGTTTATAATTACGTTTGGGAAGGAGGAAACGTAAGCGCACCTTTTTATGATGGAAATAGCTGGGGAAATCCGGCAAACTGGCAAAGTGAGTGTGGAGCTATACAATCATCAGCACCTACATCAGCTTCAAACTGCTATATTCCTTCTGGCAAAGCCAATTATCCACAAAATTTTTATGCGTTTGCGGGTGTCTCAGGAACGGCATTAGCTAACAATGTTAGAATCGAAAGCGGAGCCAACATTAATTTTTTAAATGTAAATGCTGATAACTTTGCTATTTCGGGTGATTTATTAGTAGATGGGACGGTAACAATTAACCCTACATCAAGTGTAAACCCTGGAATATCAGTAGCAGGTTCATCTACAATTAACGCAACTAACGGTTTTATCATTACACCAAATGCTTCAGCAACATTTAATGGATCAACTTTTCAAAATGCTGTTAATTCTATCGTTGTTCAATCCACCGCCACAGGCACAGGTTCCTTTATCGATAACGGAACCATCACCTATGGAGCAAGTGGTTCGGCCAAGGTACAGACCTACTTGTCCAATTCGGCAGGTTCAGGAAACTTCGATATTCACCTGGTAGGACCTACCGTTGATGAAGAAAACTATACAGGTGCCGGTACAGGTGCCTACCTGAGTGCTTTTAATGTGGTGAACGGGAGTACCTACGCCTATTCATGGGATGAAGCACAAGTCCTGCTCAACGGATGGCAAAACATCAACAGCTTATCTTATGAGGTTAGAACCGCCGACGGAATTGGCCTCTCCACCATCGACAATCTGCCACATACCCTCGAAATGACCGGTTCATTAATGACAGGTGCTATTTCATCACCTGCTTTAACTTTTAGCAGCAACCATTATGAGTTGATCAGCAACCCTTATCCTTCCTCCATCGATTTTGACGGGCTGGCCGATGACAACAGTGGAGTAGTAAATAATGCTTACTGGATTTGGGATCCTGCTGCCAATAATTATGTGGAACGTGCCGCAGGCGTTGGTGGTACACAACACATCCAGGTAGGACAAGGCTTCTTTGTAGAGACGAATTCGGCAGGGACTTTTAACTTTTCAAATGCCAGACGTACCCACAGTACGGTTGCATTTAGGGAAACCATGACAAACATTCTTTCCATTGCAGCCGAAGGAGGTATGATTGGTTACCGGGACGATGCTATTATCCGGTTCGATGAGCAAGCTACCTCCGGCTATGATGTGAACATGGAAGCCGTTTTCTGGGAAAGCCAAAACTCAGATGCCACTTCATTGAGATCGGTAGCCGAAGGCAACCTGGAACTTGCCATCAATGCGCTTCCGTTGGAAAGCCTTACCGGGGGAGAAATGCTTAGCGTCCCCCTGAATTTCGATTGCGGTTATACTACAGAATACAGCTTGACTTTCACGGACATAGAATCCTTCGACATCGGCACCGAAATCTGGCTCGAAGACAAACTCACCGGAGGCGATTGGATATCAGTAAATAATCAACCTGAATATCATTTTTCCGGTTCACCGGATGATGCTGCCGATCGTTTTATCCTTCATTTCTTCGGTCCAACCGGAACGGATGAACTCGCCAAACCAACGGTTGACATCTATTCTTCTGGTCAGCATGCCTACGTGCGAAACAACACCGATGAAAGCATCCGGGAGGTGAGGGTTTATAGCCTATCGGGATCGCTGGTTCGCAACCTGAAAACCACTGATCAAAAATTCATGAAAATTTGGGTGGGTGATCAAATGGCCTATTATGTCATCAGGGTAATAACCGATCAACACGTATACACCAAGAAGTTGTTCATTAGTAAGTAATCGAAAACCAATTAACCTTATGAAAAAGATACTATTTTCTACAATTTTGATAGCATCCCTTATGTTGTTTCCTGTATTTTCCTTTGCTTCGGATGGTCCCGGTGATCCCGGAGGTACACCTGGTGGTGGTGATGTTCCCATCGGCGGTGGTGCGCCCATTGGTGGTGGGAGTTTGATTTTGATCGGGCTGGCTGCTGCTTACGGCGCAAAAAAACTCTACGAAATGAAAAAAGAAGAACTCGAAGAATAAACTCAACGCTCATCAAAAATCAGCCGGTCAGAAAACTTTGACCGGCTTTTTTATTTTTCTCTGATAAAGTAATATATTTGATCCTTATTAACCGAAATCGACCATCTATTGTTCACTACAAAATAAAGTCTATGAAAAAATTCTTACGCAACATCCTGGCTTTTGCAATTATCGTGTTTTTTGTATTCAATGCAGCATCACAGGTACCAGCACCTCAACAGGCTATAACGAAAACCAACGCCACCTCAGAGAAAACCTTTTTCGAAATCCAACAAGCGTTTAATGACTATTGGGGACCAAAAAACGTTGTAAACGGATACTACATCGAAAATGGTGAAAAGAAAAAAGCTGCGGGCTGGAAACAATTTAAACGTTGGGAATGGTATTGGGAAACCCGTGTAAATCCTACTACAGGTGAGTTTCCGACCATTGGAAGTGCCGAAATTTACCAGCAACTTAAAGAATCGAATAGCACAAGAAACGCAAATGGGAACTGGCAATCACTGGGACCTTCCACCAGTCCGGGTGGTTATGCAGGCCTGGGCCGAATTAATGTTGTTGGCTTCCGCCCGGGCGACAACAATACATTGTATGCCGGCTCACCCACAGGAGGGTTATGGAAAACCACCGATGGAGGAAGTAATTGGTCTGTTTTAACAGATAACAATGCGGTTTTAGGTGTTAGCGATGTGGTTATTATTGCAGGTGGAACTACTGCCACAGATGTAGTTTATATTGCAACAGGCGACCGTGATGGAGGAAGTATGTGGTCACTGGGTGGTGGACAATATCCTGAAAACGGAAGCGTCGGCGTACTTAAATCTATCGATGGTGGGACTACCTGGTCTGCAACAGCATTGACTTTTACAACCAGCCAAAAGAGAAAAACAAACAGATTACTAAAGCATCCATCCAACGACAACATCATTTATGCAACTGTAAGCGATGGAAAAGTCTATCAGACTACAGATGGCGGAATAACCTGGCCAAGCATATATACTGGTGTTGAATTCGTAAGCATGGAATTTAAACCCGGCGATCCTACAATTATGTATGGAAGTACGAGAGCAGGAGAAATATACAGGTCTGTCGACTCCGGCATAAATTGGAATGCTGTTCTCACTGTAGGAGGTGCATCAAGGGTTCAACTGGCAGTAACAGACAATGACCCTACCATAGTTTATGCGGTGGTTTATGCTTCTGGTTTGGAAGGTATTTATAAATCTACCGATAGTGGCGCTACTTATACCAAAGTATTTTCCGGGACTAACATTTTGGGAAGTAGTTGCGATGGAAGCGTATCCGGAGGACAAGGAACTTATGATTTATGTATTGCAGCTGACCCTAACGACGCAAACACTGTTTTTGTTGGAGGCATTAATACCTGGAAATCCACAGATGGAGGCTCCTCATGGGCAATTAATACGATATGGTCATCGGGGAATTATCCAGGTTGTCTAGCTGTTGAAACGCATGCAGACAAGCATTTTTTGGGTTTTCAAAATGGAACATCCACTTTATTCGAAGGTAACGACGGTGGTGTATACAAAACTACGGATTATGGAATCAATTGGAGTTTTATCAGCAGCGGAATGGTAATTAGTCAATTATACCGACTCGGAGTTTCACAAACATCTTCAACCAGTGTGATTGCGGGACTTCAAGATAATGGCACCAAAAGTAAATCGGGAAGCACATGGACTGATGTAATTGGTGGAGATGGAATGGAATGCACAATAGATCCCACCACTTCAAGTACGCAATATGGTGAATACCAAAATGGTAATATTTACCGGACAACCAATAGTTGGACGAGCAGTACTTCAATAATTAGTGGTTTAAGTGGAAGCAGAGCATGGGTAACTCCATTTTTACTTGATCCACTGGTAAATACAACTATGTATGTTGGTTGTCAGGATGTTTGGAAATCAACAAATCAAGGATCAGCCTGGACACAGATCAGCGCATGGGCAGGAAATACAATTCGCTCTTTGGCTGTGGCTCCTTCCAACTCCAGTTACATCTATGCTGCTACTCAAAACATTTTGTATGCCACAATTGACGGTGGAAGCAACTGGACTAACATCACAGGAACTCTTCCGGTTGGTTCTTCCTTAATTACCTATATCTCTGTAAAAGCCGATGATCCTTTAACCGCTTGGGTATCACTTGGAGAATATAATGCTTATGGTGTTTACGAAACCACCGATGGCGGTGCCACATGGACGAATATTTCAGCCGGATTGCCTTCTATTCCGGTGATGTGTGTGGTTCAAAATAAGCAAAACACAACTGAAAATGAGCTTTATGCCGGAACAGATTTGGGTATATATGTAAAAGTAGGTTCAGGAGGCTGGACAGCATTTAATACCGGTCTGCCCAATGTGGTAGTAACCGAATTGGAAATCTATTACAACACCGGTACTCCAAGTTTAAGCCGTTTACGCGCAGCAACTTATGGCAGGGGATTGTGGGAATCGGAATTGTACAGCCCTGCCGCTACACCTCCGGTGGCTAATTTTTCTGCCGACATCCTTTATCCTGGTGTAGGACAAACGGTCACATTTACCGACCTTTCAACCAACGGCCCTGCCTCATGGGCATGGAGTTTTACACCTTCCACAGTAACCTATGTTGGAGGAACCTTATCAACTTCACAAAATCCACAGGTTCAGTTTAACGCTGTAGGGGATTATACGGTACAACTTACGGCCACCAATGCCTATGGCAGCGATCCTGAGAGCAAAAACAACTATATTTCAGTGGGGGCTTTGCAAACTTATTGTGCTGCTTCTGGCCCTATTGCAATATCCCAAAATCCATATATTAGCGGGGTTCAGATGGGAACAATAAACAATACGGGTACAGGATCAAGTGGATATATCAATTATACTGCGTCGTCATCGACAAATGTGATCATCAGTCAATCAAATAGCATCACAATCACGGTCGCAATAATAGGTCAGCCATCAAATGTATATTATCCAGATGCCGATATAGGTATTTGGATTGATTGGAATCAGGATGGAGATTTTACAGATTCTGGTGAAAATGTAGTGTGTCAAATTGGAATGTCAAGTACACAAGGAATATTTTCCTTTTCGGCTCCGGTTGATGCAACATTGGGACAAACGACCATGAGGGTTCGAGTGAAGTACTTTGATGTCGATTGCGGACTACCTTGTGGTACAACTACATATGGTGAAGTGGAAGATTACAAAATAACAGTACTCCCAGCCGAAAACACCTGGTCAGGTAGTTCATCCACGGACTGGGCCACAGCAGGCAACTGGAGTGGAGGTATTGTTCCAACTTCATCTCTAAATGTCACAATCCCAACTTCACCAGCCGGAGGCGTTTTCCCGGTAATCGGCTCAGGAACCACCGATGCAGCAGTCAATAACCTAACCATAGAATCAGGAGCAAGTTTGTCAATCGCTGGTAATTTAACAGTAAATGGAACGTTGACCAATAATGCCGGAAATGCAGGTTTGGTCATTCAATCTACTTCTTCTTCTGCCACCGGATCATTAATTGCAGGTACAACCGGTGTTGCTGCAAAAGTCCAGAGGTATACTACTGCATCTGCATGGCATGGTATTTCTTCGCCGGTTTCTGGTGCAGACTTTAATAGTCTCTATCTAAACGGCAGCCCTGATGTTTGGGCTAAAAGTTATAACGAACTGGATAATTCTTACAGCTACGCCAGCAGTTTGTCCACGCCCTTGGGTGATATGAAAGGATGGATGCTTTGGATAGATGGAGTCGCAGCCCAAACATTTAATATATTTGGCAACCTTAGAGGAGGAACTGTTGGCTCTGTTAATAATCTTACTAATCAGGCTGGCGATGCAACGCACGGTTACAATTTCGTTGGTAATCCTTTCCCATCAGCAATTGATTGGGATGCCGCTTCGGGTTGGACAAAGACTAACATTAGTGATGGATTCTGGATATTGGATGATGCAAATAATCTGTTTGCAACCTATAACACTGGATCAGGTGGCCTAAATGGCGGATCTCGGTATATCTCTTCAGGTCAGGCTTTCTTTGTTCAGGTTGACGCCGGACAGAGTTTAGGAACGTTAACGATGACGGATGCCGTTCAGGTGCATAATGGAGTGGGATTCCTTAAGGAACAAAATGCAATTTCTAATTTTATAAAACTGAAAGTGTCGGATGATAATAGTTCAGATGAATCAATAATTCGTCTTGACGCCGAAGCTACCGAAGGCTTCGACAGTCATTTAGATATGCATAAAATGTTTAGTTTCAATGAAGATTCCCCACAGTTATTTAGTACTGCCAACGATAAAATGGCAATAAACGTTCTGCCTTTGGAAATAGTCAGTGTGCCCATAGACGTTATTGGAAAAGATGGAAATGAGATGAATATTTCAATCGTCGAGTCAAGCGATTTTGCAAATGTATACCTAAGTGATGATTATCTTGGTATTCAGACTAACCTGATGGAAAGTTCATATAGTTTCAATTATGATGCATCTCAAACAGATCGTTTCACGGTGTATTTTACTATTGTTGGTGTTGAGAATAATAAACTGGAAGATATAAAGATTTATAGTTACAAAAAGAAGGTTAAAGTAGAAATACCTCTTGAGATGGATGGACAAATACAGATAGTTAATTTAATGGGCCAAACAGTTAAAGAAGTTAATGCCCGTTCGGGTAGTCAGGAAATAAGTATTGAAAAAACAGGCTACTTCCTTGTGAGAATTATCGGAAACGCCGGAAGTATCAGCCGTAAAGTATTTATCTGGTAATAACCCAAAAAAGCAAAAGACATGAAAAAGAAAATAGTTTCCACTTTGATGATTTCAGCCATGCTGTTGTTGCCCCTGCTTACTATTGGTCAAATGCGGGGACCTTCGGATCCGGGTGGCGGACCCACAGGAAGCGACCCTCCCATTGGAGGCGGGGCACCCATTGGCAGCGGATTGGTCTTTTTGTTAACCATGGGTGCTGTTTATGGCGGCAAAAAACTCTACCAGCTCTATACAGATCAAAAAGAAGAGCTGGAGGAATAATTCAATCTCCTCCTGAATTCCTTCCTTTTCTGAGCAATGGTTTTCTCAAAAGCCAAAGAAATAGTTGGCGGTTACCGTTTCCGGTAGCCGCTTTTTTTTTGATGTCTGATATTTCGTGAAGGATTTGTTGGTAAATGGTGCGGCTAATACTCCCCATTAACTTAATAACGACTATATTACTTATAATGTTGTCTAAAATGGCTGGTCCTTCAACCATGTTTGGGTAATATGGAATGTATTTTGCCGGAATATTATTTCTTTGTTTTGTTAATAGCTTTTAACTTTTTGTTCGCATTTTCAATGCTTGCAATAAATTGTTTTTCAACCTCCGAAAGTTCTTCAGTTGCTTTGATCTGATATGTTTCATATTCTGCCAATGCTTTTTTTTGTGCCAGATCGGCTGAAATTGTACCGGCGTTGGTCAGAATATCTTGTCTCGACATTTTAATAAACCCGTCAAGGACTTCAATCCAATCTCTCATGGTCAATGTTTTTCGCTGCATGGCATTTACTTCTGCTATATCAAGATAGGCCGAAACCAGTCGATTCAGAATTGCCAGTTCTTCCTCCTTTAGGTAGTTTTTGGCGACTGTAATTTCATTTTTAGTCGGTTTGTTACCTTTAAAAGCTGTTAAACCCATAAACGGTAATTGCGCATTTGCCCGTTGAAAAATAATTTCGGCAGCAGTATGGCCATGTGAAGCCCAATGCAGTTTGTTTTGTACCGTTTGAAAAAACAATTTGGTGGTTTCCACATTGGGGTTATAATCAACGCTCGTTGCGTAAATTTCGAGAACCTTCCGATAAAATACTTTTTCCGATGAGCGGATTTCGCGAATACGTTCAAGTAATTCTTCAAAATATCCACTCCCTTTTTTCAGCAAATCATCGTTCATTGTAAAGCCTTTGATAAGGTATTCGCGCAGGCGTTCGGTAGCCCAAATTCTAAATTGCGTACCCCTGATTGATTTTACCCTATAGCCAACTGAAATAATGACATCTAAGTTGTAAAGTGTGGTATCATATTCCTTACCATCAGCGGCAGTTAGTCGGAATTTCCGACATACTGAATTTTCGGATAATTCACCTTCTTTAAATATGTTACCGATATGTTCAGTGATTGTAACCCTGCTTTTTTGAAATAATTCGGCCAATTGAGCTTGTGTAAGCCAAACCGTTTCATTTTCCAAACGGGCCTCAATCTTGGTAATCCCGTCTTCGGTTTGATACATAAGTATTTCTGAGTTTGAGTGTATATCAGACATATCTTAATCATTAAAAAAGTTGTTAATCATGTTGTTCAATTCTGAAAAATTCCTGGCACTTAAGTATAGATATTCATATTCAACTATTCCAGCCCTGACATGATTTTGGTGAATGGGTTCTATTCTGCTTTCAATCATTTCGTTACGGCCCCAATCTGCCACCCGGAAGGGTAACAAATGTACCACATTTTGATCCCTTATTTGCTTACTTTCTGACATAATACAAAGATAAAAAACATAACGATAGAAAAGCGTAGTTGCATTTGTCCGCCGGTTACCTACGGTAGTTGATCCTGCCTTCGGCAGGTGAACCTGTCGGCACCGGAGGCATGGAGGCATGAATCTACGCTTAGCGCTTCGTTTTATTTCGATATACCACACCTCGTGGGGGGATTTTTTCTGGTAGCCGCTTTTTTTTGAACACTGATAACACGGATAAGACGGATTAATAAGAATAAAATCTGTGGGCATCCGTTTAACCCGCGCCTGTCCCGTTAGTACGGGGTTCCATTCCCCCCTTTGTGAAAATATTTGTTAAAATTTCACACCAACTGTTGTGCGCGCACAACTTATGTATTATATTTGCCATGCACGCACAACATATTTTAAATGAATATCCAGGAAACAGTTGACTTTCACTTACGAAGCACCCTCTTCGCCACGCGCAGGATGTACAATCTGCTGGCGGCCGAAAACGGAATCACCCAGGGAATCGGCTACGTACTCATCAATATTGGCAAGGAAGGAGTCCCTGCCACCAAGATTGCACCCATGATGGGAATGGGCACATCGAGCCTTACTCGTTTGCTCAAAAACATGGAAGAAGATGGTTTGATTTACAGAAAATCGAAGGATGAAGACCGCCGCATTGTCATGATTTTTTTAACCCCCAGAGGAGTGGAACTGCGATCGAAAGTGCGCAAGGTGGTGATAGATTTCAATAAAAAATTATCCGAAAAAATCGATCCGGCCGATATGGAAGCCTTCGTCCGGGTGAGCGAAGCCATCCGTCAGCAGGTTTGTAACGACCTGCTGCCATTTACCGGAGGCAATTGTGATGAAGAATAATACTTTAAACCTATTAATATATGATACGTAGAATCAACAATGTTGCGGTACTTGGCTCAGGAGTGATGGGGTCGGGAATCGCCTGTCATTTTGCCAACATCGGCCTCGATGTATTGCTGCTCGACATCGTCCCCCGCGAGCTCAATGAAGCAGAAAAAAGCAAGGGACTCACCCTGAAAGATAAAGCGGTACGAAACCGGATGGTGAACGATTCGCTCACGGCAGCCCTCAAATCAAAACCCTCACCCATTTACAAACAGTCGTTTGCCAAACGGATCACCACCGGAAACATGGAAGACGACCTGCAAAAAATAAAAGACTGCGATTGGGTGATAGAGGTGGTGATCGAACGCCTCGACATCAAGCAACAGGTGTTCGAAAAGGTGGAGAAATTCCGTAAACCCGGATCCCTCATCACTTCCAACACTTCCGGTATCTCGGTAGAAAAAATGATAGAAGGCCGCAGCGAAGATTTTCAACAGCATTTCTGTGGGACGCACTTCTTCAACCCGCCACGCTATCTTCAACTGTTCGAGATCATTCCCACCAGCAAAACCTTTCCCGAAGTACTCGACTTTCTGGCAGATTATGCCAGCCGCTATCTGGGTAAAACCCCTGTGCTGGCCAAAGATACCCCCGCTTTTATTGCCAATCGGGTTGGAACCTTCTCCATCATGGAGTTGTTTAACAATGTGGAACAAATCGGCCTTACAATCCCCGAAATTGACAGGCTCACCGGACCTGTGATAGGCAGGGCTAAATCGGCCACCTTCCGCACAGCCGATATCGTGGGTCTTGATACTCTGGTGCATGTGGCCAACAACATCCGCGAAACAACCCACGACGAAGCCAATGAAGCGTTTAAAATTCCAGCCTATCTCCAAAAAATGCTGGATAACAAATGGCTGGGTTCAAAAACAAAGCAAGGCTTTTTTAAGAAGGTTGATGAAGGGGGTGAGAAAAAATTCCTGAATCTGGATTTTTCCACCATGGATTATGTGGAAGCGCCGCGTCCTAAATTTTCGGTATTCGAAAAAACCAAAGGCATCGACGATCTGCGTCAAAGGATGCCGATCCTCATGTCTGACAAAGGAAAAGCCGGTGAATTTTACCGCAGTTCTTTTTACAGTTTGTTCCAGTTTGTCTCCAACCGCATTCCTGAAATCACCGGCGACTTGTACAAGGTAGATGATGCCATGAATGCAGGTTTTGGCTGGAAACTCGGGCCTTTCCAGACCTGGGATGCCGTAGGCGTTGCCTACACTGTAAAGACCATGGAAGAAGCAGGCAAAAAACCGGCACCATGGATTTACGATATGCTGGAGGCAGGAATCACCAGCTTCTACACCGTAAAAGAAGGTAAAAAATATTATTACGATATACCCTCCAAATCCTACATGGAAATTCCCGGCCAGGAAGCGTTGCTTTCGCTTGAAGTGCTGCGCACGTCGCACGTACTCTGGGAAAATTCCGACACCACCATTTTTGATTTGGGCGATGGCGTGCTGAACATCGAATTCCATACCAAGATGAACACCATCGGCCAGGGAGTGCTCGAAGGACTCAACAAAGCCATCGACATGTCCGAAGCCGATTATAAAGCCCTGGTTGTGTCCAACGAAGGAGAGCATTTTTCGGCAGGAGCCAATGTGGGCATGATTTATATGCTTGCCATCGAACAGGAATTTGAAGAACTGGATATGGCCGTTCAGTGGTTTCAGAAAACCACCATGCGCATGCGCTATTCAAGCATTCCTGTGATTGCGGCCCCACATGGCATGGCGCTGGGCGGCGGTTGCGAGTTGTGTATGCACAGCGACAAAGTGGTGGCTCATGCCGAAACCTACATGGGATTGGTAGAATTTGGTGTAGGACTGATCCCCGGTGGTGGCGGAACCAAAGAGTTCGCACTACGCCTGTCGGATGAACTCAAGGAAGGCGATATCCGCACCAATGCATTCCTGAACCGCTATTTGAGTATTGGCCAGGCGAAAGTTTCAACTTCAGCTTATGAAGCTTTCGACCTGGGTTATTTGCGTCCGGGCATTGATGAAGTAATTGTGAGCCGGGCTCACCAACTGGCTTATGCCAAAAAGGCCGCCTTGAACCTGGTAGAAAAAGGCTATACCAAACCTGTGCCACGCACCGACATCAAAGTACTTGGCAAAGAGGCCCTTGGATTGGTTTATGTGGGTGCAGATGGTTTTACCACCGCCAACTACATGAGCGAACACGACAAACTCATCGCTGAAAAGCTGGGAATAGTGATGGCCGGTGGCGAAGTGTCGGAAGCCCTGACAGAAGTCTCAGAACAATATTTGCTGAACCTCGAACGGAAGTCATTTCTGGAACTCTGCACACAACGTAAGACGCTGGAGCGCATCCAAAGCCTGATTACCTCCGGGAAAATTCTGAGAAACTAATTCAATAACAAACCAGAAAAACTTAAAATCATGAATGCATATATAGTAGGCGGATACCGGTCACCCATTGGAAAGGCCCCCAGAGGCAGTTTTCGTTTCACCCGACCCGACGACATCGCCGCAATAGTTATCCGGCATTTACTTGCCGACTTCCCACAAATCCAACATACCCGCATCGACGATGTGGTGGTTGGGAATGCTTTCCCGGAAGCGGAATCAGGTTTCAACATGGGACGTATGCTCTCGCTGATGTCCATGGACACCGTGGAAGTTCCCGGTTCTACCATTAACAGGTATTGCGCCTCTGGCCTCGAATCCATCGCCATCGCTTCCGCGAAAATTACCGCAGGACTGGCCGATATTATCATTGCAGGTGGTGCCGAAAGCATGTCGATGATCTCGATAGGCGGATGGAGACAAGTGCCTAATCCCGACGTGGCCAAAAACCATCCCAAGTGGTATTTAAACATGGGGCTTACCAGCGAAATGGTGGCCAAAGAGTACAACATATCACGTGAAGCCCAGGATCAGTTTGCCGTAAAATCAGTTGAAAAAGCACTGGCTGCCATCGATGCGGGCAAGTTTAAACAAGAGATCGTACCTTTCACCATCAAAGAAAACATGGTGGTAAACGATAAACTCATCACCAAAGAAAAGATTTTTGATACGGATGAAGGCCCCCGCCGTGGAACAACCCTGGAAGCCCTGTCAAAACTACGTCCGGCCTTTTCCGCTAACGGATTCTCTACTGCCGGAAACTCTTCGCAGATGTCGGATGGAGCTGCCTTTGTGTTGGTGGTTTCCGAAAAAATACTCAAAGAATTCAACCTGACCCCCATCGCACGCTTGGTAGATTATCAGGTAGCGGGCGTGGAACCTTATAAAATGGGCGTCGGTCCCATTGCGGCCATCCCAAAAGTGCTGAAACATGCCGGGATGAACCTCAGCCAGATTGATGGCATCGAACTCAACGAAGCCTTTGCATCACAATCCATAGCTGTGATTAAAGAACTCGGCCTGGACGAAAGCAAAGTCAATGTAAATGGGGGTGCCATCGCACTAGGTCATCCACTGGGTGCTACGGGTTCCAAACTCACCGTTCAGTTGATGAACGAGCTCAAACGCACCGGAGGAAAATATGGGTTGGTGACCATGTGCATTGGCACAGGTCAGGGAGGTGCCGGCATATTCGAAATGCTCTAAACCAAATTAATTATTAGAGAACAACTTAAAAATAGATTCACATGTCAGAAAAAAAATCACTAAACGGAGGCGAGTTCTTGATCAAGGAAACCCTGGCTCAGGATGTATTTATCCCTGAAGAATTTAATGAAGAACAGCGCATGATGGCGCAAAGCTGCAAGGATTTTACAGAATCACAGGTACTTCCACAGGTAGAACAGCTTGAAAAACACGACCGCGAATTGCTTACCAAATTGCTCAAAGACGCCGGAGAACTCGGCCTTCTGGGAATCTCTGTACCGGAAGAGTACGACGGCTTTGGGCAGAACTTTGTAACTTCTATGCTTACCGTGGAAGAAATGGGCAAAGGCTACAGTTTTGCCGTGGCCTACTCGGCTCATACCGGCATCGGCACCCTTCCCATACTGTATTATGGTACCGAGGAACAAAAACAAAAATACCTGCCCAAGCTCGCCACAGGAGAATTTATCGGTGCCTATTGCCTTACCGAAGCCGAAGCCGGATCGGATCCCAACTCGGGGAAAACCAAAGCCGTATTAAGCGCCGATGGCACCTCCTATACCATGAATGGCGTTAAAATCTGGATCACCAACGGTGGCGTGGCCGACCTGTTGATCGTTTTTGCCAAAATTGGCGACGACAAAAACCTGAGTGCTTTTATTGTGGAAACCAATACACCCGGGATTACCATTGGTGCCGATGAAGAAAAAATGGGCATCAAAGGATCGTCCACCGTCCAGATATATTTTGACAATGCGGTGATCCCTGCTGAAAACCTGCTGGGAGAGCGCAACGGAGGGTTTAAAATTGCTTTGAACATCCTCAATCTGGGACGCATCAAGCTTTCGGGAGCAGCCGTCGGCGCTTGTAAAGGGACCATCGATCATGCCCTGCATTATGCCAACGAACGGAAACAATTTGGCACCCTCATCGCCAATTTTGGAGCCATCAAGTGGAAACTGGGAGAAATGGCCATCCGCACCTATGCTTCCGAATCGCTGACATACCGCGCCAGCCAGAACATCGACGATGCCATCCATTCGTTTATGGAACAAGGCCTCGATAAGGGAAAGGCAACTGTGGAAGGCATCCGCCAATACGCCATCGAGGCTAGTATTGCCAAGGTGTTTGGCTCAGAGGTACTCGATTATGTGGTGGATGAAGCCGTTCAGATTTACGGAGGCATGGGCTATTCGGCCGAAACCCAGGTAGAACGTGCTTACCGCGACTCGCGCATCAACCGCATTTTTGAAGGTACCAACGAAATCAATCGCATGGTGATCGTAGGCGAATTGCTCAAACGCGCCATGAAAGGCGAAATCGACCTGATGACCCCGGCAAAGGCCGTTGGAGGGGAACTTATGGGCATCCCTGATTTTGGATCGGTCTCGACAGATTACTTCGATACAAAAAAGAAAATGGTGGTTAACTTCAAAAAGTCCATCCTCATGGTGGCAGGTGCGGCCATCCAGAAATACATGGACAAGTTTGCCGATGAGCAGGAAATATTAATGGCCCTGGCCGACATGATTATTTTAACCTATGCCGCAGAGTCGGCTTTGTTGCGCACAGAAAAACTCGGCAACACACTATCTGACGAAAAACTGGCACTGTACAAGGACATGACAGATGTGTTCTTCTATGATGTGGCTGGCAAAATCAACAAATCGGGAATAGATGCCGTCAACGCTTTTGCCACCGGGGACGAGCAACAGGCCATGCTCATGGGTATGAAACGCTTTACCAAAGCATCCAATGTAAACTCCATTGCAGCCCGTCGCCGCATTGCCGACCGCATGATCGAAAAAAATCAATATCCTTTTTAAACCCCAGCTTTGTTCTTTTAAAAACCGGAGCACGGATTTCCGTGCTCCGGATAATAACAACCCTATGAGGCAAAAAAATAACATCGAAGCATTGGCCAACAATCATTTCAAAATGAGGATGTTCATGCTATGGAAGCTGCCGCTGGCTTTGATCGCCCGACTTCGGGTGGACAACATGACTTTGGAAAAGGCTTCGGTATCGTTACCGTATAATTACCTCAATAAAAACCCCTTCCGGTCCATTTATTTTGCGGCACTGAGCATGGCGGCCGAGCTGAGTACCGGAATACTGGCCATGGCTCATTTGGGAAAAAACACGGTTCCAGTTTCTATGTTGGTTTTGGGTTTGAAAGCCGAATTTGTAAAAAAAGCCAAAACTCGTATTATCTTTACATGCTTGCAGGGTGAATTGATGGAGAAAACCATCGCCCAAAGCATCGCCGAAAACGAAGGCCGTACCTGTGAAGTTTTTACAGAAGGCATTGATGCCAACGGTGAGGTGGTAGCCCGGTTTTGGTTCACCTGGACATTTAAACCAAAAAAGAACGATGTTTAACCATTATGTAAATATTGAATTCATAAAACACCTCCTCCGTGAACCTCTGTGGTTCTCTCATTTCTCTGTGTCCTCTGCGCTTCCCGAATCCCGAATCATAAATCCCAAATCCCCAAATCCTCCTGCCTATACGGCAGGCAAGAAATCACTAATCAAACCCCTACTCACATGAACGTACTTAGAACATTTGACATCTTAACGCAACTGGTTGAAAAATATGCCAAAGAAGATGCGCTCGCCATCAAAAGAAATGGAAAATGGGAAAAATTTTCCACCATCGAATACAAAAACATGGCCGACCTGGTAAGCTATGGGTTGCTGGCCATGGGATTTACTAAAGGAGATAAATTGATTACCATCAGTAACAACCGACCAGAGTGGAATTTTTTGGATATGGGCATGAGCCAGATTGGTGTGGTACATGTGCCCGTCTATCCCAACATCAGTCCGGTGGAATACGAACATATTCTCACGCATTCCGATGCCCGGATGGTGATAGTGTCATCACATGAATTCTATCAAAAAATCAAACCACTGCTAAAAAAAGCCCCCAATGTGGAGAAACTGTATACCATCGATCAGTTTCCACGCATCCCGAACTGGGAAGAAATAACACAGATGGGCAGCGAGCATCAGGATCCCGACAAGCTGGAGAAAATCAAGGCTTCCATCGATCAGGACGACCTGATGTCGATTATCTACACTTCCGGCACCACCGGAAGAAGCAAAGGAGTGATGCTGAGTCACCGCAATTTCATCACCAATGTGCATGGCACTACCGAAATTCTTCCTGTGAATCAACATGACCGGTTTTTAAGTTTTCTGCCTCTGTGCCACGTGCTTGAGCGCATGGTGAACTACCTGGTTCAAAACAAAGGTGCTTCGGTATACTATGCCGAAAGCATCGACACCATTGGCGAGAACTTGCGCGAAATCAAACCACAGGGATTTACAGCCGTACCCCGTGTAATTGAAAAGCTTTACGACAAATTGATACTAAAGGGCAAAGAACTTACCGGCATCAAAAAAGCCCTGTTTTTCTGGGCCGTGGACCTGGGTCTTAAATTCGAACTGAACAAAGCAAATGGGTTCTTTTATGAACTTCAGCGTTCTATCGCCGACAAACTTATCTACAGCAAATGGCGTGAAGCCCTTGGCGGGAATATCAAAGTAGTTATCTCAGGAGGGGCTGCCTTGCAGGAGCGTCTGGCTCGTGTATTTAATTGCGCCCGTATTCCCATCATGGAAGGATATGGACTCACCGAAACTTCCCCCGTGATCTCCGTTAATCAGGCAGATTATCCTTTTATGCAATTCGGCACCGTAGGCCCGGTGATCGAAAATGTGAAGGTGATGATTGCCGAAGACGGCGAAATCCTGATGAAAGGTCCCAACCTGATGCTGGGTTACTACAAAAACCAGGAGATGACCGATGAGGTCATCGACAAGGACGGATGGTTTCATACCGGAGACATCGGCATCTTACTCGACCACAACATCCTGAAAATTACCGACCGAAAAAAGGAAATTTTTAAGCTGAGTACCGGAAAGTATGTGGCACCCCAGATAGTTGAAAACCGATTTAAGGAATCATCGTTTATCGAACAGATTATGGTGGTTGGAGAAGGCGAAAAATACGCCGCCGCCATTATTTGCCCTACATTTCATTTTTTGCATGCCTGGTGTCAGCGTTATGGAATCAAATTTCGCGACAACAAGGACCTGATTCAGAAACCGAAGGTACTGGCGAGATACCAGCAGGAGGTAGACAAAATAAATAAAAGCCTTGGCAATCACCAGCAGTTGAAGAAGTTTGAGCTTACCTGTGCCGACTGGACTCCCGAAACCGGTGAACTTTCGCCCACACTCAAGGTAAGACGCAAGTTTCTGAAAGAAAAATACAAAATCAAATTCGACCGTTTATATGGTTATACCGATGAACCCGGACTGGTCGGGATGCCGAACAATTTGGAATCAGCAGATCCCGAAAAGGAATAAGATCCCCCGGCAGGGTGGAATTTATTCTCGTTCTAAAGCACTAATTTGTTAATCTTGCACCAGATTTATTTGATAACCAACATGACCGTTTTATGATAAAGCAACTCATCTTTCTGATCGTATTGTTGATTACCCTAACCGTGTTTGCTTACTCGATGATGCGGTATTTCAGGTACTTTAAATTCACCAAAAAATACCCGATCCACGATTTCGGCAAACGGCTGTGGATCACCATTAAGATTGCGTTCCTTCAGCAAAAGATCTTACGGCGACCCGTGGTGGGCCTTATGCATTCTATGGTTTGGTGGGGCTTTATCGTCATTTTATTTGGCAGCATCGAAATGGTAATCGATGGCCTCTTCGGCACCGAAAAAATCCTCTTTTCACTAGGACCTGTGTACAATTTCCTGATGGCATCGGGCGATGTTTTTGGATTGGTCATTGCCCTGGCGATACTGGCCTTCCTGTTCCGCAGGCTGCTTATGCACATCAAGCGGTTTTATGGTCCCGAGATGAAACCCGTTTCAAAAGCCGACGCCAATCTGGCCCTGATCATCATCCTGGTGCTGATGATCAGTCTTTTGGGGATGAACACTTTTTATGTAGCCTGGTCAACAAGAGTAGGCGGTGAAGTTTTGGGAGTTTATCCGGTAAGTCAGTATCTGGCTGGTTTCTTCAAAAACATGGTCCCTGCCGAATCGCAGTTGCTGTATCAAATCAACTGGTGGACCCACATCGTCCTGATTTTCATCTTTGCCAACATTCTCCCCTATTCCAAACATTTCCACGTGTTTATGTCGGTTCCCAATGTGTTTGTCAGCAAGATAAAACCACTGGGAACCATCGACAACATGGAAAATATCACCAAAGAGGTGAAATTGATGTTGAATCCGGATACCGCTTTCGCGGAAGCGACCGAAGAAGATGGCGAGCCCGAACGATTTGGGGCCAAAGATGTTCAGGACCTCAACTGGGTGAACTACCTCAACTCTCTGTCGTGTACCGAATGCGGGCGTTGTACCTCGGTTTGTCCGGCCAACATCACCGGCAAACTGCTTTCACCCCGCAAAATCATGATGGACACCCGTGCCAGGATGAAAGAAAAAGGTCCGGGAATGCTCAAGGAAGGTGTTGGCTTCGACGATGGAAGATCGCTCCTCACCACTTTTATAACTGAAGAGGAACTCTGGGCCTGTACCATGTGCAATGCCTGTGTCCAGGAATGCCCGGTAAACATTAACCAACCAGCCATCATCCTCGATATGCGCCGCTATCTGGTGATGGAAGAATCCAAAGCTCCCTCCGGGTTGAACAGCATGTTTGCCAACATCGAAAACAACGGTGCTCCCTGGCAGTTTTCAGCCGAAGACCGTATGAACTGGGCCGAAGGTCTGGAAGTCCCGCTGATAGCCGACAAAACCGAAAAACCTGAATTCCTTTTGTGGGTGAGTTCAGCCGGCGCCTTCGACGACCGCTACAAGAAAGTGATGCGCGCTTTTGTGGGCATCCTCAATCACCTCAAAGTGGACTATGCCGTGCTGGGAGTTGAAGAATCCGACAGTGGTGATGTAGCCCGCCGGACAGGAAACGAGATGCTGTTCCAGATGCAAGCCCTCACCAACATCGAAGTCCTTAATAGCTACGAGGTGAAAAAAATCCTCACCTGCGATCCCCACGATTTCAACACCCTGAAAAATGAATATGGCGACCTGGGCGGACATTATGAGGTAACCCACCACTCTCAGTTCCTGCAACAGATGATCGATTCCGGAAAAATCAATCCTATTCAGGGAGATCTGGCCAATAAAAAAATTACTTACCACGATCCTTGTTATTTAGGTCGTGCCAACGGTGAATACGAAGCTCCCCGTTCGGTTCTCAATGCCATTCCATCCACAAAAACAGAAATGAAACGGAACAAAAGTTTTGGCCTGTGCTGCGGTGCCGGTGGCGGACAAATGTTTAAAGAAGCAGAAAAAGGCACCAAAGAAGTCTTTATCGAACGTACCGAAGAAGCGCTGGCCACAGGTTGCGATATCATCGCCACCGCCTGCCCGTTCTGCATGACCATGATGACCGATGGCATCAAATACAAAAACAAGGAAGAGTCGGTGAAGAACTACGACATTGCCGAACTGGTGAGCATGGGGTTGGGATTGGGGTAGAGTATGTGCTGATCTGGTGGTTACTTTTCAATGTATGATATTTCAAGTACTTGCTTATCTGATGTCCTGACTTCGACACTGGGACACCCAAATTTACGATAAGCTTCCGAGAATTCAATATTTGAAATCATTTCATATTTTTTTGTTGATTATGCGATTCTTAAGCACTTAAAACAAGCCGAGACACATGTTGTCGAAGTCAGGAAAAAATGACAAGGTGCAGCGCACAACCCAGGAATAAATTCCAGGGTTACAATATCGGCCATACCTGACGGTATTGGATGCTCATTAAAAGTGGATTGTCATTCCGACTGAGCGGACGCCAGGAGCGAACGGAGGAATCTACTCTTACCTCCTGACTTCGACACTGGGACTCCCTAAAAGTTTTTCCAAAAATTTTCATCGAATAGCATGGCAATTGACCTATGCCTTGTAGTTAGAAGCATTGTCTTTGTCAAGGTATTCCCGCTAACTGGCAAGTTGATTTTTATCGTGGTAATCGTTTTTGCAATACCCAAAACCTTGTCTACACTCATGTTTATGCGATTTATTTTCAACACTCTTTCGAGCTCCTTGTAAACCTTGTATGCCACAAAACAGATACAGACATGGGCTTCAATCCTTTTTGGGGTAAAATGGAACATCGGTCTCATTTCAATCGTCCCCTTGGTGATACTGAATGCCCTTTCGACTGACCATAAGCCGCTGTATTGCTCATATACTTCTTTTGCAGCAAGATCAGTATTGGTCAGATATCCCTTGAGCCCATCCCATTTCTCATCCTGTTCGATCCTGCCCTGGTTTCATTGGGGTTGAAAGCCGCGCATCCGATATTAATTGTTTTGGGGATTCATCCATGCAAACTACTGGATTACAATCATCATATGGTCTTTTATAAACATCAAGCACTTGCTCCATGTTTGCTACAAACTCGCTGTTAGATTCTGGTGGAATTACCCAACCCTTTACTTTCCAAGGCTTAAGTTCATTTTTTTTAAAACATTACCGACAGAAACATAGGAAATGCTCTCTACATATTGTAATTCAACCATCTTGTCAGCTAATAACCTTAAAGACCATTTTGCAAATCCAGTAGGCGGCTCACTACAGCAGAGCTTAACTAACTTTGCCTCTACATCCCCATCAATTTTTACATCATATATGCGGGAACTTGGCCTACGTTCCAAAACCGCTTCAAATCCTTCTTCGACAAATTTTTTCTTTACACGGTCAATGGTGCGCATGCCAATTTTTAAAACCTTGCTAATTTGCTCGTTAGTAACTTTTTCAGCATATTCTCCCTCATCACAGTTTAACAAAATGTATGCGCCACGAAACGTTTGAGATGTATGCGACCCTTTGTTTATGATTGCCATAAGATCTTTGACCTCTTCCTGACTTAATTTTACAGTGTATCTTACCATCGTTTTTCAACAAAGATACAAATAATTACGTCATATTATACTTAACTTAACACTAGTTCTTAATTTTTAGAATTGCAAAATTTCCTTTGAAGACAGATTCGCGTCAATATCTTCCTCATAAAACCAAATTTCTCTTAGCTTTCTGTCGATTAATAGTTGTATCTGATCTCCTTTGAAAGGTGAATCGATTTGCGATGAATTTCCATAGCTTAGTATGCCTTTGGCTTTTATTTGTTTGCCAAATTCTACTACCGAAGTATAAGCGGATCCGCCTAGCAGGGTATATGTTGTTTTTGACATCGGACGGTAAAATCCGGCATTGAAACTTCCCAATTCGCTCAAACCTAATCCGCCATTATAAGATTTGTCGGCATAATTTATTTGATAAACTTCACCCATGGTAACATCAAGTCTTCCATATTTTTGCATCGTAATTTCTGCAACTTTCAATAATTTTTTCTTTGCTTCTTCCGAAAGGGTATTAGGAGTGTTTAAAGCATCAACCGGGTTGAAATCTACAATAAAAATATCCATCTTTCTTGTCGCAAAATACCAATTCGTAAAGAGTACAGCCCCAACACTCTCAGTATCCAATTTCCTATCCCATTTTTTTAGTACCACAGCTGCCTGGTTCAGCAATGATTCATCAGAATTTTCAGCATAACTTACCAATTCATCTACTGTTCTATCTGCTAATTCTGAGTAAGTGGATGATTGCATTTTTATAATTTCATCAAAACTCAGTTTGGGTTCACTTAGTATCATTTTAATGGAACGCCTGCTTCTGTAATCGAAGTTTGCAAAAGGTTGGCCAGTAATGTAGGAAGGATAATCTTTGGGTTCAGCAACAAATGGATAAGTACTGGTCCAGGGTCCATTGTTTGAATTGGCCACAAAGCCAGATGTTGGATTCTGAATTTTTGGCAAATCGTAATATGCTACATATTCTTTTACTAGTGCCCCAGGTTTTGTGGATGGAATAACTCCAGACCAATCTTGCAAAGTACCATTCGGGCGTTTAGGAAGTATTCCGTTGTATAAATAGAATATTTCGCCTTGTTTATCGGCATAAATCAAATTTTGCAAAGGTAGCTGAAGCATTTCCATAGCTGACTGAAACTCCCTCAGGTTTTTAGATTTTGCCATGTCGTAAAACTGCTTCAAAAAATATGGACGGTCTAAACCTGACAGTCTTAAGGCAAGTGCTTTTCCATTTTTTTCTTCAATAATTAATCCGAAATCCGAGTTTTTAACCTGAATGCTTTGTGTAATAATAGAATCTCCCTGTTTGATTTTTAGTATTTCAGAACGAATATCCAGTGGTTTCCAGTTGCCATCAACCAAATATGAATCGTTCTTGATTTCTATTTCAATTAAATCCATGGCATCAGCCTGATTGAAGGTAAGTCCCCAACCTAAATGCTCGTTAAACCCCATTGCAATTGAAGGGACTCCAAGTAATGAGATGCCATAAATATTGAAATGATCACTCTTCAGATGTGCTTCAAAAAACAAATAATCGTCGAACCAAGGCGGGTGCGGTTGGATAAGCAACAACGAATTGCCACTTTCTGATTTTGAAGGAGCAATGGCCCATGCGTTTGAACCTGCATTTTTCCATTCCGATACCTGAGGTTGCATAGCAAATGCACCCACCATTAAATGATAACTAACCTGAAGTTTAGCCAGTGGATCGATTTCCCTTATAGGCAGTACTATTTTTAATTCCTCCTTTATTGCTTCGGGATGGGTTCTGCAATAATCGTTCATCCCGGCTACAAATGAAGTGAGATTGAGTCTCATGTCATCTGATTGTGCCTCAAACCACATTACCGCTCGATTTGGAATATCAAGCTTACTAATCAATTGATCGCTTTCCAGATTCTGGTCTCCTCCCCAATATTCCGCCGACTGTCCCCTTGATTTTCCAAACTCTTTTAGAATCATGTTGGCATGGGCTTCCATTTGAGCCCATCCGAAACCATAATAAACATCTGCATCCGATTTACCTGAGGTATGAGGCACGCCCCAGTTATCCCATTTTATTTCTGTGCGCCCTTTTTCCTGCGCATATACTAAGCTGCTTAAGAAAACAGCGAATATGATTCCTAATTTTCTCATTTTATTTACTAGTTAACTTTTGTAACACTCATTTTATATACAAGAATCCATGTTTTCATTTTATCCATTTACTATACTGGAAGTAAAATCATGCCAGCGTTGGGCAGTTGCATTTAAAAATAGGGCTTCCCATTGTTTTGAAGTGGTATTGAATGTTCTGATATCAGTTGAAAAAAAACTATTCGTATTTGTAAATTGCGATTGGAAGGTTTTGTGGTCTTCCAAAAACTTTCCTTTAATTGTACCTATCGCTTCTAATTTTGTAAAAGTCCCATCTTCTTGCCTCATTTCCATTTCAGATTTCCATTCTCCACGGTAATATTCAAATTGAGAAAGTTCCGGGATAGACTTGTCTGCATAGCCATAATTTGATTCTGACTGTGAGAACATAGTATAATAAAAAGAGAGAAGTAGGCATGTAGTAAATAATTTCATTTTATTGGTGTTTTTTTAAATTTCAATTGCTGCTTTTGTCTCTGTATTTGACTCGGCGTGGTTTATTGTCACTGGCAGATACATGCACTCAGGCTATAGGTGGCTATCTTTTTAACAGCATTTTTTTAGTTTCAACAAATTTATTTGTAGCAAGTTGATAAAAATAAAATCCGTCTGGAATATTTTTAGCACTGAATAACACGCTGTGATTTCCAGCATTTAACGTATTATTGATAAGTTGCTCTACCTTTTTGCCCTGCAAATCGTAAATGGAAAGTGAAACAAATGCTTCCTCATTTAAAGTAAAATGGATGCTTGTAGTTAAGTAAAATGGATTTGGAGCAATATGAATAGATTGGATAGGCTTCTTAACTTTTTCTGAAAGGGAGGTTACAGTCAAATCGATTTTTTGAAGATAATTGGCACTGGACAAACCTTTTGCCACAAAAAACTCCAGACCATCTGGAGAAATGCAAATTCCATCTGGATTTGAGAACTGAGCCTCGTCCAATGTGCCTCCCTGATGGCCATTAATACCTGAGCCGGCAAAAACAGACACCTGACCGGTGGTATCCACTGAAAACACCTTGTTCCCAGCCAGCGAGTTAACATACAGAAGGCCGGCATGATATTTCATGTGGCCGGTCTTCCAGGTTCCTGAAACAGGAATTGTTGCCAGAATCGTGCTATTCATGTTTGGGCTAACTTTAATAATATTTCCATTGTTGAAGTTGGCCACATACATATTGTCTTGTTCATCCAACGCTATTCCACCGGGATTGATAAGCGGCTCACCTGAAAAAATAATGGTGGCTACTCCGGCAGTATCTATTTTAGTAATGAAACCTGAACCATTATTCATGTTGTGCGTTACGAAAATATTCTCGTTTTCATCCATCGTCATTGGCCCAGGCCCGGGCTGAATATTCACATAGGTTGATACCAATCCCATAGGAGTTACTTCTGAAATCCGGGCACTGTTCCATTCGGAAACGTAGAAATTCCCATTGGACCTTCTCACTAAATCTATGGGGCCTGACAAACCACTTGCATAGATGGTAATTGAGCCATCAGGAAGGATCTTAAAAAGATAAGACCCCGACCAGCCCTCAACAACATAAAGCGTATCGTTATCTGGAAATAAGCCATCCGTATTGATTGAAGTGCTTAAATTGAAATCAGTAACCTGGGAATAAATTTTGCTCATTAGAATAATGAATACGACAAGTGCAAGCATCTGTTTCATAGCGGTTTAAGTTATAGATTGTTTTATGGTGATTATTTAAAAATGGTTTAATTATAAAGCAGATTTTCAATGCTTTATGATTTTTTACTTTTTTTCAGTTTGGTTTTGCAGGTTATCGTTGGAGCAACATTTTTTTAGTTTCAACAAATTTATTTGTAGCAAGTTGATAAAAATAAAATCCCGCTGTAATATTGTTAGCGCTGAATAACACGCTGTGATTACCTGCACTTAATGTAGTATTGATAAGTTGCTCTACCTTTTTGCCCTGCAAATCATATACAGTAAGCGTAACGAAATCTTCTTCATTTAAAGTAAAATGGATGCTTGTAGTTAAGTAAAATGGATTTGGGAAGTTTTGTTGAAGACTATTCTTGTTATGTACTTCTTTTGTACCGTCAATACCCGTGACGTTGCTCAAATCTATCATGCGTATCTTGCCAAGTTTTCCGTCGAGGATATAGAGTGTGTCTCCGATTTTGCTAATAGCGCAACTATTGGGAAAGTTAAACTGGGCTTCCAACAATTGGCCATCGACTATCTGATTGCCACCTGTTCCTGCATAATGTTCTTCCTCACCATTAAGTGTGTTTACCCGGTAGATTTTTCTCAGATTTGGGCTTGGGAGATACACATAATTATCAGCGTAAACAATCTGGTTAATATTGGCTCCTGAAACCGAACTGAAATTGGAGATATTCTGGTTTGTATCTACCTCAAACACATTCCCGCCCGTTAAATTGGTTACATACATTACATGGTTTTCATCCATTGTAATACCAACGGCATCTTTAATCCCTGAGCCAAAAGCAACTACCTCCGAATTTCCGTTTAAGTCGAATTTGAGTACGGTTTTGCCATTCCCGCTGAAATTTGCTCCGTATAAAGTAACGAAAATCTCATCTTCATCACTCACCATCAGTCCTGCCGGGCCATCCAATCCAGTGGCAAATTCGGTGACTACACCTTCGGGTGTAACTTTACTGATAGAATTACCAGAATAATTTGAAACGTAAAGATTTTCTTGCGAATCAAAGCCCATTCCCACCGGGCCTGGCAATCCGGTCACATAGTCAGAAACAACACCTTCAGAGGTAATTTTTAGGATATTATCTTTGTTATAACCTCCCGAGACCAATACATTACCATTGGGTGCAACAATCATCCCATCACCGAAATTCGTTTGTATTGTAGCAATTGTAGTTACGCTTTGTGCAAATAATTGTGGAATTAAGCTGCAAAGCAGCATTGTGATTATATATTTCATGTTTTTTCTTTTTTAATGTGACACCAATATTTTAATGCTTTGTGAAATTCCATTGCAATTTAATTTGCCTATATAAATACCAGATGCCAGTTCTCCTGTGTAGAAAGCGTGCTTTTGAACACCACATTTTTCCTTTGAAGAAACCAGGATTTGGATTGGCTTCCCATTTGAGGTAAATACTTGTAAATCAGTATTGCAATCAGCATCTAGTTTGTAAGAAATAGTTGTGTAAGTATCACATGGGTTTGGAAAACAATTCAACTGTTTGATATTGTCATTTGATTCAAGATTACCAATGCTGGTTATATCAAGTATACCGGTAATCTCCCTCACCGACTTTGTTGCATAATCAGAAACATACAGTTTATCTTGTTCAGCATTAGTAATTATTCCATTGGGCCTGTTGAACTGCGCAACATCTCCTGCTCCATCTGTTGTTGCGGGAGTTCCTGTTCCGGCAATCGCGATTACTTCACCTTCCAGACTAATTCTAAAGATTTTATGCACTCCAATTCCTGTTGCATATAAATACCCTGAAGCAAACGTCATAAAACCAACCCCCCAATTTGTTGTATGAGGGACTTCTGCTATAAAAGCCAATGAATCGCCATTTAGTAAAACCTTGAATATCTTCCCGTTGTTAAAGTTTGCAACGTAAAGATTATGATCGTTATCAAAGGCCATTCCTACAGGACCATTCAACTCGCTTGCGCCACAATACAAGCTTACATTTCCGTCCGAGCTCAGTTTGGAAATCTGGTTTCCTTGAGAGCTGGTGTATTGGCTTACAAAAAGCGTGTCGCTCATTGGATCGAAAATAATTCCTGAAGCCCCTGGAATTTTCGGGCCATAAATCGATTTATTTCCGAGACTGTCCAACTTATAGATTTGACTATTGGCAACATTAACAGCGAAATCAACAACATAAAGTTGGCCGTCGTGGCCGAAAGCCAAACCGTTGCAAGCACTGTATCCTGTAGAGAATTCACTTATATTACCATTGGGCTCTATTTTATAGACAGTTCCCGCACCTGACGAGGGATTTCCGAAATGAGATCCATAAAGAGTACCAAACTGGTCCATTGCCAGTGCGTCATCAATACTACTATTTGGTCCGGCGATAGTGGTTACCACTACTTGACAATAAACCTGAAGCTGTAGAACGGCAGCTACAATCAGAGTAAAAAATTTAGAGTACATAGTTTTTGCTTTTAATTATTTAAGGATGTGGCAAAACTATGTTGACGGCATGTGTAAATCGTCCGAACACTTACTTTAAGACATATTTACCCGAAAAAAAGGATCGGAAATTAACTTGTTATTTTGTTAATATACTCACGCGGAGTAAGTTCTGTTATTTTCTTAAATGCCGAATTAAATGTGGCTTTAGAATTAAATCCTGACTCATGAGCCAGAAAAAGTATGGTATAATTTTTATTTTCTTCCAGTTGCACCAATTCTTTGAACTTTTGAATTCGATATGTATTTACAAATTCATAAAAATTCTTTTGGTAGTGTTCGTTGATTACCCTCGACAGATCCCGTTGGTTTTTACCCATCTGCCGGGCCAGTTCACTTAATGTTAGTTTGGGGTTAAGAAAAGGTTTTTCAGAATTCATTACGTTTTCCAATTCATCTTTGAGGCTGTCGTAAAAATCAGCTGAAAAATATCCTTGTTCGTACTTTGTCTGTTTTTCCGGAATGGATAATATGTCTGAATCGAAATAACTAAAATAGGCAAACAAAAAGGTTAAAAACGAAATCAGCAGCCAAACGAAATTATAGGTGAAAACTGTGCTAAATTGAAGGCCTTCAACATACTTTGAAACAAATCCATAAAACCAAAATAAAATGATTACAGATACAACTGCCAAAAAAGTTTTGACATATTTAACCTGAGGTAAAAAGGACAGTTCTTTTACAATCCTTTTTTCATAATCATTCACCAATTTGTAGCCTATGAAAATGTAAATCGCATTTTGCACTATCGCCAATAATTCCAAAAAGAAATAAACAGATCCCATGTTGGAGTAAAAAATGGAATTCTCAAATTGCTGTGGCCATAACAGCCTGTAAAAGAAATAAACTGAATAAATGGCCAAAGGAATAAAATGGGGATAATCTTTCCAGGTTGGGAAATATTTTCCGTCAAATAAATTTTTGAGGTAAAAAAAAGACAAGGGCCCGTAACAGAAAATAATAATATCCACCAGGCCACCCGGAAGAAATGTGTCTCCTACAGATGAAAAATAATAAGATAACCTTCCAATTAACGACAAAGAAATCAAGAAAACAAACAGGCTCAAAAGAATATTTGCTGTGTTTTTTCCTTTAGATTTTACCAAAATAGCTACAGACAGAAAGAATCCCTGAACAATAGTTAGGATTGCAATTACCAGCCAAATAGTCAATTCACTCATAAAAAAGCAGAATTCAATTGCGACAAATATAAGGTTTTGAAAGTATAAAATGAGCAAATACAAATGTTCATTCTTGATAAATTCTTTAATCCCGTTCTGGTTGGTTAGGCATAAATGTTACATTCTATCTCACTGAAGTTACACTTTATAAACCTTTTCCTTTTCCATAAATATACAATTCACAGAGAATATTGGACATCAAAAACTTCTAATCTAAATTCATCAAGGCTAACAATGTCCAAGAGAAATAATAATAATTCCGGCAATTCTGGCCCAATGATCTTTCGGGTTCTCCTGTCCACATAGGATGAGTGTTTTGCCGGGAATAAATACCAACAGCAGACCTATCAGCACCACATAGATGCCCCGATAAAAATACTAAGTGTAGCAGCGTTCATAGTTATTTGCTTAGAATTTTATTTAACCAATCGCTTACAGCAGGAAGATATTCGGGTGATAGTATTTGAAAATACGGGTAGTTTTTATTCAGGTACGTCATCGAATGGGAAGTATTTTCCAAAGTAATAACTTTACGATTGGTTGATTTAGATTTTGTAATTGCATTTTCAATAACGGAACCATTCTGAAGTCAATCCAGATTTTTCCAACAATCCGGTAAAAATGTTGGAGCATCCTGGGGACTGATCAATTATATGCAGGCGACCGAAGTATTACTAAGATTATATAATAATATGCACGCATTGATTTTTCTTTAAAAAATTCAAAATCCATAAATAGACTGGATCATCTGGTATTTGGTGGGGTAAAGCTAGGAATAAATTTTATTGTTTTGACATTGGGGGTGGGTGGGAATGAAAAATGAGAAATGGGCAGCTGAACACCAACTGTTTTATGTTGTGTGCTAGCTGGTGTTCATTCATTCCATTGTTTAATCGTAGATCCTATTTCATATCCAATATCATTTAGAATAGATAAGTGTTTTCGATTTGGCAGTATTTTAGCGATAGTTTTATTGTTTTTTAATATTGGAAGATTTGCATATTCAATAACTTTTTGAGGTTCAAATAATTCATCTTGTTCACCAATAAATAGTGCAATTGGCTCAATTATTTTTCGAAATTGTTTCTTTGGATTATTTGGCGTCAGAGCATTAGCCATATTAACACTTATAGAAGTCAATATTAAAGGATTATCTTTAATTATTGTTTCCGGATAATTGAAAAATACAGCCTTAGAGTGTTGCAAAAACAAACCTTGTGACATTCCATTAATTACAAATTTCCAAATCTTTACGGTCGCAAATGGCATTCGGTTTTCTCTATCTGTATTCGATTTGTAACCTAATTCAGGCGAAATAAAAAAATAACCGTTTACAGTTTCTTTTTTCTTCCAATTGCTATAATTAAGAACCAATCCCCCTCCTGATGAATGACCTCCTAAATAAATTGGTAGTTTGTTCCCTGTCTTTGCTATTTGAATCATTGAACTTATATCCTTATTCAGACTATTAATGTTAGGACAGTCTCCTCTATTTCCTTCTGATAATCCATGTCCTCTGATGTCAATCAGGAGTGTTTCAATATTAAAACTGTCTTTTAGCTTTTGAGCTAATTTAAAATAGCCTAACCTGCTGTGTGCTCCTCCTCCGTGAATAAATATCAATTTAGCAATTACACTGGAATCAGGAATAAATTGGTAATAATTAATTTTAGTCTTATCATAACTTTCAAATTGCAGTGGTTCTGCGCTGATATCTTTGCCATTCCCTTTTATTTCATCAAATGAAAATGCTTGTTGATTTTCCTGTCCCATCACATTTAGTGTTAAAATACAAATAAAAATTGCTTGTAATTGTTTCATTTTTAGCTCAGTTCATCGTTCGTGGATGGACTCTTTACAATCAAATTTATTTCGTTTTCCCACCTTTAATAATTAACCAAACCGCAAGTCCAAGTTCTCCAATTGCCATAGGAAGCGCTAAAATCATTTCTAAAATACTTACAATATCTGATTGAGGAAGAGTCAATTTCAGAAAGTGGACAACTACGTAAGAAATTCCTGCGATTAATGCCAAATACCATAAAATCTTTGGTATTCGCATATGAAGTTTCATTAAAATTCCAACTAAGAAAAGATGGATTCCAAATATGATTAACCCTGCACTCCAAATGGATTGGAACAATTGAAAATTATGGATAATAATCTCGTTACTTGTTTCAGTAGGATGAAGGTTTTTAGTCAGATAAAATGCCGCAATTCCAAATATTACGGTGTAAACAATTCTCAAAATACTTGATAGTAGTGCAATCTTCCTATTGTCATTTTTAAAGTAACGATAAAGCGTCCAGGAAACCAATAGATCAAGCAGAAGCACGATTAGAATTGCTAATAACATCAACTTATAAAGTTGCAAATTGCCGGCAAGGTTGCTTTGGACTATATCAAGTTGACCAGGGTTAAATATTTTTGGGAATGCATATCCAAATGCAAATCCAGCTATTATTGTCATCAATAAAAGCGAGTATCCGGTAATCTTTGCGAAAGTTCTATTTTTATTCATTTTATTCTTCATTTTAGTTTGTCTTTTTAAGGAAATGACGATAATTAGATTTCAAGATACTATTCACCTATGGATGTTAAAGAACACAGATGCTAGTGCTCTGAAGTAATTATCGCAAATTTAACCTATTAGTTTCTTTTTTAAATTTTACTCACCGGTCACTTTACCTGGATTTATCCATTTCCACGCGAGCCACACAATAACTATGGTAGTTGCTATTTCGATAATACTACAGAATAAGTAATAATTAGTTGGAGCACTTGCAAAAAGTGTCGCTGTTTGAACAAGTGTCATAATTGTTCCAGCAATAATATTTGCCCACCGGTTGAACCCATAATTTAATATTCTCGACAGTAGAACCATTGCAATCGGAATTTCCATCAGGATTGCAGCAGCTAATAAGAAATTTTCATTCATTTCCATTCCATTTACATTTCCTGTCAAATATTGCTTCAATAGGTTTACATCCATTATTCCCATGATGTCGCAATACAAATAATTTAAAATTGCGAATATCCAAAGAGTGGAAAGCAATAATTTTCTGTCTATTTCTTTAGTTTTCATTTTTCAATATTAATAATATTTCGTTTAATGTTTTTTTCCCAAAAGGTAGCCTCAGTTATTTCTTTTCTTTAAGTACTTCAATTCTTTGCTGATAGTAATCGCTACCACTTATTTCAAACGCTTTGTTTACATGTTTTATAGCATTGGTAAAGTCACCTTTTCTTTCATAATAATCAGCCATAGAATCAAAGGCATTTGCACTTTCAGGATAATACTCAATGGCCAATTCAAAGTACATTTTTGCCTTTTCAAGCTGCTGCATATCCATATTCATATACCCTGACATATTTAAAATTTCTTCCGGATAAGGTGGTTCAGCATATCCAAAATGGTCTTTGAGTTTCTTTTCCCTGTATTTTATGATGCTGAGAAGCTCTTCTTTTGGTGTCTCTGGTGAATTGAATTTATATGTATTTTCCCATTGATACCATTCGAAAAGTGAGATTAAACCATCCATAATTGATGGAAATGGAATGGTGCCGTGTAAATCTCTTGGGTAAAATTTCCATTCAAAAGACAAACCATTTTTGGCATTTTGCCTTACCACATCTGAAAAGACAATATTGGAACGGGCAAACAATGTGAATTCTGTTGTATCCTGCATCACATTATCGATAGTTACCTTCGGGTCCTGCATATTCAATTGTCCACTTAAAGACATAAACAACGATTTGTTTTCGAATTTTTGAGTGGCAACTACTTCTTCTGCCTCTTTCAATAATTTTTGGTTGTCCCAATCCAAACTTGGGTCGATGGCTAAGTAATTGGCAAATAAATGCGGGTGTTTTAGAAGTGAATAAATTGTGAACAATCCTCCGTAAGAATGACCGATTAATGTTCTGTAATTGGTCACGGGATATTTGTTTTCAATATATGGAATGAGTTCTTTCTCTATGAAATTACTGAAATTTTCAGCCTTCCCGTTTTCATCATTAAATGGCATTCCATAATTTGTAGTTATGGTTGAGGTAGTTAAATCTCTTATCCTTTTTTTGTCATTGGAAATTCCAACAAGTACCATTTCGGGCATAAAACCACCGCTGTAATAATTATGCACATCTACAAGAGTTGGAAGAAATATTTCTCCGTCTAAAATTAAAACCACCGGGTATTTCTGATTTTTATCTGGGGTATAGCTGGGAGGTAGTTGTATATAAATCTTTCTTGATTCGTTTAGTATTTGGGAATAAAGACTATCCATCATACCAACTTTTTGTAAAAACTGTTGGTTTTGAATTGCCTGAGCGTTTCCAAACTGTTGAATGAGGATGATAAGTCCAATGGTTAGTATAATACTTAATCTATTTTTCATTTTGTAATAGTTAATTTTCGTCAGAGGTTAGTTAACTGAACTGTGATTTTGCTTCAAGAATACAAATAATATAAATGCAATGATGTTAAAGTTCATATACAAAGCGCCGGAATGAACGGGCAGATAATTCCTGCTCTTCCATATATCCTTCATGAGATCAGGCCTTCCCGGTCGGTGTTTTTAACCGTCTTCAACTGTGCCATTGTCTGGCCGTGGCATTGACCCAGTACGATCAAGAAAAATGCTGCAAAAATCATTTTTTGTTGATAATTATGAGGCAAAAGTATTTCAGTGAACCGGAGCGGCCGTTCTGAATTATAAAAAAGGAGTACGGAATTATAAATCTGCACAAACCAGGTGAACTTTTTTATTGGAAAAGAGAAGCACCATTGCTTATTGATTAATGAATTGCCTGGGTGTTAAGCCGGTTTCTTTTTTGAAATAATTATTAAACACCGTTTTTGAATTAAAGCCACTTTCATAGGCCAACCCCTCAATGGTGAGATGAGCATTACCGGGGTCTTTTGCAATGGTTTTAAAGTTCTCAATTCTGTAATGATTGATGAACTCGTTAAAGTTTTTTCCGAGACTCTTATTCAGTAACCATGAAAGATGGTTAGGATGTATTTCTATTTCTCTGGCAAGGCTGCGTAACGACAATTTTGGACTTAAAAAGGGTTTGGTTTCTGAGAGATATGCCAATAATTTATCCGAATATCCAGCAGTTGTAGCTGCATCCAATAAAGCAGTCTTTTGCTCCTCTGCTTCTTCAATATCTTCCGTTTGATAGATGATTTTCAGAAATGCTTCATACCTGGGATCATTCCTTAAGGTATTAACCAATGGGTCAGTATATCTCAGCAACAATAAGGATGAGCGATTATCAATTACCTGAGCAACCCATTTAAAAGCTTTGTCTTTAGCTCCGCTAACAGCATACATCAAAAACAGGTATGAATCTGCCGTAAATCCATTCACTTCCTTCGACTGTGCTTTTAGCTTTTCCAGATACAGGGAAGCGTTGGTCATGTCTTTTTTCAGGGAGTAAGCCAGTGTCATAATACCTGTTCTTTCAGCCTCTATCACAACATCCTTTGGAATGGTGTTATAATAATTGATTGCTTCATCGTATCTGCCCAGCATGAGGAGACACAGCGTTTTAATAGAGTGGGCAGGGATGTTTTTTGGATTGGCAGACAGGCAGTTGTCGAGCATTTCAAGCGATTTCGTATAGTCGTTGATCATGTATTGGTGATAAGCTCTAAAAAAATGCGTTTCCTCCGAAAGCGGATTGATGCTCAAGGCAATGTCGAGATGCTGTTGTGATTTTAACCGGTTGCCTGCAATGATATATAGAAAAGAAATGAATTGCTGCGCTTCAGCATTGTTGGGATTAAGTGCAATTGCTTTTTTCATTTCTTGCAACGATTTATTGTAATCATTTTCAATAAAAAAAGCCTGATTAGAAAGTTGATAATGAACGCCGGAAGATTGGTTATTTAGTTCAATTGCCTGATTGGTGTACCGGACTGTTTTTTTCCAGGCTTCTTCAAAAGGCATAAAACCGGTTGTTCCCAGAAAGCTGTAACAGTCAGCCAGTCCCAAATACGCCTCTGAATAAGCAGGATCCAGTTCCAATGCTTTTTCGTAAAGAGAGAGCGCCGTTTTTGCATCTTCAGGATTCCATTTGTTTCGTAAGAATTTGGCCTTTAATGCATATTCATAGGAACTAAAGTTATAGGTCTGTTTATCTACCAAATGTTCCTGAATTTCAAAATGGCCATATTGCTCCCTGAGTTTTTCAGCAATGTGCAGACTGATTTCATCTTGTATTTCGAAGATGTTTTCCAGTTTTCTGTCCCAGGTTTCCGACCAAAAATGAAAATCCTCTTCAGCATGAATTAACTGGGCCGTAATTCTGATTGTTTGTGCCGACAACCTCACGCTGCCCTCCAAAATGGCAGCAACATTTAATTCATTGGCTATTTGAGTTATGGGAATGTTTTTGCCTTTATAAAAGAAAGAAGAGGTACGCGAGGTGACCTTTAACTGTTTTATTTTGGCCAATGCATTGATAATTTCTTCGGTGATTCCGTCACTAAAATATTCAAGGTCTTCGCTGCCACTGATGTTGGCAAAGGGTAGAACAGCAATCGTTTTATGTTGAACATCTGGCATTTACTGGTTTTAATTATTTCTGGCAGATAAATTAGTAATTTATAGGTTGCTAAAATAATTGATTAATATTAATAAGTCCGGTTTGAAAAGATGAATCATGTAATAATCCTATATTTGCTTTCTACAACAGTTGTTCAGACAACCGTTATCTAAAAAATTTGTCAATCATGATAATAGGTGCAAACAGTTTACCCTATTGTACTGACTTGTGAATTTCCAGAAGAGTACTTTTTGAGCCAACATTTTGAACAAATATTAAATAAAAATGAAGAATTTAAAGAAGATTTCAGCCAAACTGTATTTGCAATCATTTATGGTGCTGTTCTTTGCAACTGCCCTGGTAACAATATTGTTCAATTTGTTTTCTGATGGTTTTGAAAAGGTGCCGGGTATTGAAAACGAACAAACCCTGAGTGAGTCAGGCCCTGATCAACGGCCTTCAGAATGGGCTTGGGAAAGACGTACATTTCCGTATTATAAAGCCGATATTCAGGCTTTTCGCCAGGAAATAAAAAAAGCACAGGCCATGAAGGCTCAGGTTTCAAGCCGTAATCTCCGACAAATCGATTTTGCAGGACCAACCAACATTGGTGGCCGCGTTGTCGATATAGAATTTAATCCTGTCAATCCCAATATCGTATATGCAGGGGCGGCCACTGGCGGTGTTTTTAAGTCAAGCGATATGGGTTATACCTGGGCTCCCGTCTTCGATGACCAGGCAAACCTCAACATTGGCGACATTGGCATCGATCCCAATAACCCTGACATTATTTACGTGGGCACGGGTGAAGCCAACGGTGGACACAACAATTTTCCTGGCGGCGGCATTTTTAAATCAACCGATGCAGGAGCAACCTGGCAGTTTCTTGGCCTCGAGAACACAATTTCTATTGGCAGGGTGCTGGTGGATCCTTCCAATAGCAACAGGGTATTTGTTGCCGCACAGGGTTCCTATTTTGAGCCTAATCATGAAAGAGGTGTTTACAGAAGTGATGATGGAGGAAGCACCTGGACGAATGTATTATATATTTCTGATACCACCGGGGCAATCGATCTCATTATGGATCCCAACAATCCATCACGATTGATGGTGGCCATGTGGGAAAGGATCCGCAGGCCAAACACCAGTCATCTGTATGGCCCGTCGAGTGGATTATATAAAAGCCTGGATGGTGGAGATCACTGGGATTACATCGAACCTTCCGCCGGATTGCCGGATGCTCAGGCACAAAATGTGGGTCGCATAGGACTGTCCCTTTGCCAAACACAGCCCGATATTGTTTATACACTTTACACCGATGGAACGTATTATATTGGATTATATAAATCCACCGACTTTGGGGTCACCTGGACAAATGCCGATCCAGACATGGAAGTATCCAACGGAACGGGCAGTTTTAGCTGGTATTTCGGACAGGTACGGGTTCATCCTACAAACCCCAATATTGTTTTTGCCTTGGATGTTGCCTATATGCGCTCGGTTGATGGAGGAAATAGCTGGCCCATCATTTATGGCTACGATGGAGGTCCCTATAATTTTCATGTCGACCAGCATGCGTTGGCCATCAATCCTACCAATCACAATTTTATAATCAGTGGAAATGATGGTGGGATGAATATCTCTACCGATGGAGGGGTCAACTTCACAAAAGTTGCCGATCTGCCTATAAATCAATTTTATGAAATTGGTTTAGACCACAACAACCCTCAAAAACTATATGGAGGAACCCAGGATAACGGAACACTACGTACCAATTTTGGTGGCACCAACGACTGGGACAGGATTTTCGGTGGCGATGGTTTTTATGTGGTTGTAGATTATACTGACCCCAATATTATTTATGCGGAATCTCAAAATGGTAATCTGGTCAAGTCGTATGATGGAGGCAGTTCTTTTTATTGGGTACAAAATGGTATTGATGAAAATGAACCTAAAAACTGGTCTACTCCTATTGTGATGGATCCACAACATCCAAATATTCTTTACACAGGTACAGATCATCTTTACCGTACCATCGATGGTGCCAATTATTGGACTTCAATAAGCCCCGATTTAACCGAAGGTCTCAATGGAGAACGTCCGGGGACTATCTCAACCATATCAGTATCGCCACAAAACAACCATATTATTTGGGCAGGGACATCCGACTCACATATATGGGTGAGCGCTAATTATGGAATAAGTTGGACAGATGTGTCGGCCCCTCTGCCTCATCGCTGGGTAAGTCGTGTAGTTGCAGATCCAACGGACGAAAACACCGCTTATGCTACCTTTACTGGTTTAAAATGGGCCGATGCCGAACCTCATGTATTCAGAACTACTGATGCAGGGCAAACATGGGAAGATATCAGCAGTAATTTGCCCGATGCTCCTGTTAATGCGATTGCTGTAGATCCTATTGATCACAACTATTTATTTGTTGGCACTGACCTGGGTGCATACTACAGCAGCAACCTGGGTTTAAGCTGGCAATACCTCGATGCCGACCTCCCTCTGGTTACCATTTATGACCTGAAAATCCATTCTACAGATCACTATTTGGCTATCGGCACCCATGCCCGCTCGATGTATAAACTCGACCTGACAACTATTGTTGGTATTGACGAAAATATCGCCAGCGACGAAGGTTCAATTATCCGGTTAAAGCAAAACTATCCTAACCCGTTTAATAGTGAGACAACAATTGGTTTTGTTTTATCGGAGAGCGGCCATGTTAAAATTGAAGTTGTTGATCTGAAGGGCAGCAGGGTTGCAAGTTTATTAAATGGAGAATTGTCAGCCGGCGAACACAGCGTAACCTGGAATGGATATAGCCACAATGGTACTCGTTTACCTGAAGCCTATTATCTGGTTAAGGTAGCATCCGGAAGCTCCATCGAGACAAAAAGAATGTTGTTGATGGATTAATTTGGCTGAATAACAGGGCCTTAATTTTCTATAAAGAACCACCAGGTTAAAAAAACCTGGGAATGTTTACGCCCGGTTAGGGGAGTTTATCACCAGCTTTTTTCGACTGCTGTTGTTTCCTATTACAAGTACGACGACATATATTCCGGGACTGAGTTCTGATTTGCGAACTTTGCGTACGATAATCTTAGCGCAGTTTGTGTGAAATTTTTCTGGTTTGTCAAGATCAGGTAGACCCGAAATAAAGGCAACTTTTATCTGGCGTGTACACCAAGGAAATAAAAAAACGGATGTACCAACCAAATTCCATTAAAAATACAATGACACCAAAAATACCATGATAACCGTAACAAACATCGAAAAGGTATAAACCCCTCCCAGAAACAGAAAGTTGAATGTGGTCCTGAGGACAGAACGGTCATAGTATTGTTTCATACCCACCCACATATAAACGGGAATCAGCCAATACAGGTAGTTCTCCCAGTCGACTGTTTTATCGGGAAAAATCATTTTAATGACGAGAATCAGGGTAAAAACCAAAAAAATGGTGGCATGCAGGATCAGCGAATAGATAAAATGTGCCGAATAGTATTTTCTCTTTTTTCGGAAAAACAGCCACAACCAAAAGGCAAATATCGGCATCACCAAAAAGAACGACCAGGATAAGTACTTGTAAAGCTTGGAGATAAAGGCATCAGGGTAATTTATCATCTTTAAGGCATTTTGTAATATTCGCTCCTCACTTTCTGTATGTCCGCCTTTTGCCAGTGTTTTTTCAATTTTTGATTTTACCTTCGACAAATTAGCCAGCATTCTTGCTTTTTTCTCCGTCCCCTTGCTCTCAATTCGCAGGCTATCCTGCGCAAGGCTGTCGATGTGCCAGTTCATCTGAAGCACGCTTTGCTTAGTTGAATCGACGAAACTATCAATTTCCAGACTGTCAGAAGTATAGCCTTCCGCCAATTTTATATTTCGCTCAATCAAGCGGTTGGTCTGAATGCTGAGCAGCAGGAAAAACACAAAACTCACAAAAACATAAAACTGAAAAGGTTTCATGTACCTGGCCCGTTTTCCATTCATATAATCAGTTGATAACCTGCCGGGATTAAAGAGCACCGTTTTAAAGGTCTTAAAAAATCGGGCATCGAAGGCGAAAATCGTACCCATGAAATCGTAGATCAGGATGCTGAAAGGCCTGTCGAATTCTTTAATGGACTGGCCACAACGCGGACAATAGTGGCCTTTGAACTCCGTTTCGCAGTTTTGGCAGTTGATCACCCGGTCCATGGAATCTTCTACTTTAACCTGGCTTTTCCAGAACTTAGATAAAGACCCTTTGTTGAATACTCTTTGCCACCCCATAAGCTTGAAATAAAAAAAATGAAGCCATTACACGAAGCAAATATAGCCAAAGATTGACTGGCTTAATAATTAGTCAGGTTTGTTGCTAATCGGCATAAGATAATTTTTCAATTCATTAATGTACCTGACCCTGATCCGATAGCTTTCTCGATTGAAAAATCCCATTTCAAAGTCCCGATCCCGAATGTATGGAGGATTGGGGAGTTCTGCGGCAAAGTCCCGATGGCTATCGGGATAGGCACGACCGACATTGTAACGATGGAATTTATTCCATCGAAAAAACAAACCCCCACCCGCCGCGTTGAAAAAAACCCGGCGGGTCGAATCAGGACCAACAGTGAATTCTAAATCGATTGCATCGAGACATGAATATTTTAAATTATGAGCTATTTTTGCTACTTTTGAAAGCTAAAAATTACAGCCATGCAATACGAAATCCTTAAAACAGAAATTATCGATGGCATCGCCATTGTCACCATCAGCAGACCACAGGCCATGAATGCCCTCAACACCCGGTTTTTCCAGGAAATGGACATACAGGTTCAGGAAATAGGACTGAACAAATCTATTCATGCCATGATCATCACCGGTGAGGGAAAAGCGTTCGTAGCCGGAGCCGACATTGCCGAAATGGTGAACAAAAATCAGGATGAAGGCGAAGCTTTTTCACGGCTGGGTCAAAATACTTTTAGCAGCTTTGGCCGACTGGAAATCCCTGTGGTGGCGGCCATCAATGGATTCGCTCTGGGTGGAGGTCTGGAACTGGCCATGGGTTGCGATTTCCGCATCGCCAGCGCCAAAGCCAAATTCGGCCAGCCGGAAGTTAACCTGGGACTTATTCCGGGTTATGCAGCTACACAGCGGTTGTCGCGCCTTACGGGAATGGGAAACGCCTTGTATTTGCTGATGTCAGCTGAGATGATTGATGCCTCAGAAGCACTTCGTATCGGACTGGTACAAAAGGTATTGGAACCTGAAAACTTTCTGGAAGAAGTATTGAAGATAGTACGCAACATCGTTTCAAAAGGTCCGCAAGCGGTAAAAAAAATTAAAAAAGTAGTCAGGCACGGCATGGAACTTACTTTTGCAGAAGGAGAAAACCTCGAAGCAGTTGAATTCGGAACCCTCTTCGGCGAAGGCCGCCAGGGAAAAGAAGGCATGACAGCCTTTCTGGAAAAAAGAAAACCCGAATGGAACAGAGAATAAATGAATCGTTTAATAAACACCGAATAATAATATAAGATAACATGACTTACGACGAAAGACTACAACATGTTTCGGTATTGGGTGCTGCCGGCAAAATGGGAAGTGGTATCCTGCTGCTGACCGCCCTCGAAATGGCCGACCTCAGCCTGAAACCGGAAAACAAAGACAAATCCTTTGTTTTAAATGCCATCGACGTGTCACCAGCCGGCTTGTCCGGATTGATGAAATATTTACGTGATCAGGTACGCAAAGCAGCCGAAAAGAAAACCGTTCTGCTCCGCCAGCTTTATGCCGACCGCGACGACCTGATCGAAAATTATGATATCATCGATGAATATATTTTCGATGTATTGAACATTGTACGACCCGTGACCGGTATTGAGGCCGCCTATCAGTCGAACCTGATTTTTGAAGCCGTTAGCGAAAACAAAGACCTGAAGGTAAAACTCCTGTCTGCTATCGACAAAAACAACCCCAACCAGCCCTGGTATTTTACCAATACCTCGTCGGTGCCCATCAACCTGGTGGAAAAGGAAGCCGGGATAGAAGGCCGTATACTGGGATTTCACTTCTACAATCCTCCGGCCATTCAACGGTTGGTGGAGCTTATCCTGACCAACAATACCACCCAGGAAGTAGTTGATTTTGCCCATCAATATGCCAAAAACCTACGCAAAGTGGTGGTGCTTTCCAACGACATTGCCGGTTTTATCGGAAATGGACACTTCATGCGCGATGCCCTGCATGGCATCAAAGAAGCCGAAGAACTGGCCGCCGAAAATGAATTTCCGCTTTATAAAGCCATTTACATGGTGAATAAAGTGACCCAGGATTACCTGGTGCGCCCAATGGGTATTTTTCAACTCATTGATTACGTGGGTGTCGATGTGGTTAAGTTTATCCTGAATGTGATGGATCCCTTTGTGGAAGATGAAGATCTGCACAGCGACCTGCTCGACAAACTGATGTTACAGGGAGTAACAGGAGGCCAGCTTTCGAGTGGCGCTCAAAAGGATGGGATCTTTAAATACAAAAGCGGACGCATTGTTGCGGTTTGGGATGTGCACAAACAGGAATACATGGACCTGGAAATATTCAAGGAAGACTGCGACGAGATGCTGGGCGAACTTCCCGACAGCCAGGTTTTCTGGAAAGACACCCTGCGCGACAAAAACAAAGACGCCAGACTGGCGACCTTCTTCAATGATCTCAAAGCACTGGACGCTCTGGGAGCAGCCATCGCCATCGATTATGGTTTGCGATCGAAAGAAATTGGTTTAAAATTGGTTAACGATCAGGTGGCTCACACCCACAACGATGTAAATACCGTGATGCTCACCGGATTTTATCACGCCTATGGACCTATAAACGATTTTTTTGATTGACCGGATCGCTCCGTCAGAAGGATACTTTCGCTTTGAAGCACATTAAAACTTGAGGATAAAATGAAAAAATTAAGAAAAAAAATATACATGACTGCCGGTTACAACACCACCTCACTGGGAACCGGAAGAAGAGAATTCAACCCCAGGAAACCCCGTCCGGGTTTGGAACATTACATTAAAGAAGCCGGCAAAGGCGTCCTCGACCAGATCGGGGGTCCCGAACATGTGGATGAAGCCGTTATCGGGAATTTTATGGCTGCCCGTTTCAACAAACAGGCCAACCTGCCGGGATTTATTCCTTACATCGACGAAGGTCTGCAATGGAAACCCGCCACCAGCGTTGAAGGTGCCTGTGGTTCTGGTGGACTGGCACTGATGAACGGAATTAAAACTGTGCTTTCAGAAACGGCCGATGTGGTACTCGCACTGGGCGTGGAAGTTCAGAACACAGTAAAAGCCATCTATGGAGCCGATATTCTGGCCGGGGCAGGCTGGTATCAACGCCGCAAGGAAGGCCATGCCTATTTCTTCCCCGGACAGTTCAGCGACCGTGCCGGAGCTTACTACGAAAAATACGATTACGACCGCGCCCGCAAAGGCATGGCACGCTGGTATGCGAATGCCATCGAAAATGCACGCCTCGACCCAACCGCTCAGGAATTTCAAAACAACGTGGAAGATCCTTATGCCCAGGCTTATGGGATGAAACCCAACGGGAAAAGTTTCGTAGATCACCTCACCATTCTCGACTGCTCCAAGGTTTCGGATGGTGCTTCCGCTATTGCGATTTGCTCCGAAGAAGGTCTTGAAAAAATAGGGATCAATAAAAAAGATGCCACTGAGGTGGTTGGATGGGCTCAGGTGATACGCAATATTACCAACGATCCCACCAATTTAACCGAACTGGAGACCATCAAAAAAGCTGCACACCAGGCTTTGGAAAGTGCCGGCGTCACAGTCGATCAGCTGGGTACGCTCGAATTGCACGACTGCTTCTCCATTGCCGGAATTCTGGTGATCGAGGCTTTGGGACTGGCCAAACCAGGCGAAGGTTGCGACTATGTGGCTGCCGGAAAAACCGGACGTAAAGGTGAACTTCCAACCAACACCACCGGCGGACTTATCGGATGGGGACATCCCACAGGAGCTACCGGTGTTCATCAGGCGGTAACCATCTGGCAACAGCTTACCGGAAAAGCCGGAAATGCACAGATCGAAATAAAAGCCGATAAACCTTACGGAATGACCATCAACATGGGTGGTGATGATGTAACGGTAATCGCGATCGTGTTTAAAAGAGGAGAGTAATAATTAACCCTGGCAGGTTTTAAAAAAACCTGCCAGGGTTTGTAAAATTAAAACCAGCCAAACTTCAGCGACAGGTTTAAATTAAAGGAATCAAGGGCATCCTTTGCAATGATTTTTTGCTGTTCTATGTTGTTGTCATCGATGTATTTATAGCGTAAATCAACACCGTTGGTCAATCGGTATGAACCACCCACAGCTACCCTGAAAAACTTAACAATATTGAATTCAATATCGATTCCCGGTTCAAAAACAAGGAATACATCATTGTCGTAATAGTAGTTGTTGTTGTTTTGATAATTGTCCCATTTATCACGGTGCGTGGCGGCTACTCCACCAACACCCAACAATACCGGGAAAGAGATATGTACCGGGGATTTGGGCATGATAATGGGTTCAAGCAACAACCCGCCATATCCACCAGCCAGTGAATAAGCACCCGGATCGTCGTAGTTATAATTTTTATCAAGACTGTTAAAGAATCCGCGACCGGCAAGACCCAGGGCAAAACTGTGGTTGGCAATCCAGGCAAACTGTCCGCCTACCAGAATAGCATCCTGCTTGTCGATTTGGGTATATCCCACCGAAAAAGCACCGTAGCCACCATGGCTGATATGTCCGTTTTTGTTGGTACGTGAGAATAAGGTTTTCATTTGGTCGTTTTCCTGTGCCTGAATCATCCCGACCAGACACATCATCATCAGTAGTAATGCGATTTTTTTCATTTTTATAAATATTAATTGTTTCCGAATTTGTATCTGATTCCGACACCGAAATCATAAAAATTAACTTTTATGCTTTTAAAGGATTGCAATTCAACATAAGGTTTAAACTCTGCAAAAAGCGCCAGGGGTGTCCTGATAAAATTGTATTCGGTACCAAACACGGCATCCAGTCCGAATACAGGCCCGGCCAGTCGTCGTTCTTCCCAATAGTAACCTGAGGAATTACTCCATCGCCTGACGCGGTTGTACCCGTTTACCCAGCCCACATGACCTCCGCCACCAAAATAAATACGCCATTCCCGGGCCCGTGATGGGATGAGTGGATGATAGGATTCGAGCAATACCACCAATTGCATGCCGCCCTGGCGAAATCCAAACATGCCATCGATGGCTACCTTGTTATCTTTAATCACCTTCCCCGAAATTCCCGAAGTATAACCTGATCTTACTCCTATCTGTCGTTCAAACCCCTGCGACATCAGCGGTGAGATGAAAAAGAGGAGAATAATTGATATAAGTCCTGATTTAATCATTGTTTCTGGTTTTTTAGTTTCCATTCACTGTTCCTGAGCCTGTTATGGTGGTATTTACCACTGGAGATCCATGGTAATAAACCGAGCCGCTTCCCGAAATGGTGGCATTAAGCCTCTCGCTTACCCATAGGTACATGTTGCCTGACCCGCTGATTTTACAATCGCATTCGTTGGCGATCATGGAATAGGAATCGATGTTTCCGGAACCGCTGATCAGGTGATTGGCATAGGCCGTAGTACCGCCCAGGCGGATGGCTCCCGATCCGCTCAAAGTGGTTTCCACCCGATTGGTGTTGACGAAAAAGTCGATGGTTCCCGACCCACTTAATACGGCCTTAAAAGTACCTCCGTTGCAATTTCCATTCATCGTTCCCGAACCCGACAGTATGGCTGTAAGGTTCGAATCCGGCATGTCGTTCACCGTTACCGATCCCGAACCAGACAGGCGTACCGATTGTACGGCAGGCATTCTTACAGTTACCTTGATGGTATACATCGGATCGAGGTTTTCGCGGCTGTCGATGACCAGCGTATTTCCGTTGACGATGGTTCGCACATAAGGAATCAGATTCGATTCGGCCTCGATGGTGATTTCGTAAACAGTATCGGGGATTACCGTAACAGCAAAGATTCCTTCGTTGATGACCTCGTTAAACGAGACATTCTGCCTGGTTTCTGTGATCACGTGGCCATTGCCCTCTATCCTTCCCATTTTGCCGCATGAAGCCAGTGAAAACACAGCCAGCAGGCTTACTATTGTGATTATATTAATACATTTCATGTGTTTGTGAGTTGAAAGTTACGTGCCTGCCGAAAGGCAGGAAAGTTTAAAGTTTAAAGTTTAATCAAATCATTACGAATCAGTTTCAATGGTTTTTCCTAAATCAAAAATCATAAATCATAAATCATCCTTCCTATCGGCAGGCAAGAAATCCTAAATCTAAAATCTTAAATCATCAATCCTTAAATCGATTATTTCATTTTTAGCGATACCCTACCAGCTTCACAATTCAATTTCAGCGGAATAGCCTTGTGTTTTTTATCCCCAATGGAGTATTGTACCTGAATCTTTTTATCCCCGGCAGGTTTATCCGGCGTATCAATATTGGTGATTTTTGCAGAATACAGCACTTCGGTTTTATCGTTCACCGACAGGTCCAAACCATAGGTGTCTTCAGGATTCAGGGTCAGTGCAAGGTCTGTATCATAAGTGGTGAGGTTAACCATCGACACTTTTTGCCCGATATTTTTTAAATCCATGCTCCCGTAACGGGAATTCAGGCTGATCAACTCGCTAAGGTCATCCACTTCGAGGGTCGTGAAATAGGTCGTCCCATTGATATTACCCACTTTCCCCAGGTAAAATTTCGATCGTTTTGCATCCAAGGTAAGTCGCCGGATATGGTCAGAATAAATACTGGCCGAGCTTGCACTGACCTGGATCTCGCCTGCTTCATCCAGGTGTAACTCGCCGTAGCTCAGGTCGATCTGCCCATTTTTGACAGACTGAACATCCAAATCACCGAAATTTACCCTGAGCAATATCTCGCCGCTGAGGTCGTGGGCTTTCAGGTTACCGTTGGATAAATCGATGTTGAGATCTCCTGTAAAGTCGGTCATATAAATGTTGCCATATTTATGCTTTAAGCTGATATGAGCGTTTACAGGCAGGTGGATGGTGTAGTCGATGGAGGTGGTGGTACCGGCCGAAAACAGGTTGTTGGCGATGTAGTTCACCTCCGACCAAAAGGAACCGCCCTGTTCAAAAACCGTTTGTGCAATGATGTAATAGTCATTGGCTTTGAAGTTAAAGTCGATGAAATCGAAGGTTTTATCCAGCTTCGATTGTTTGGTGGATTTTACCAGCAGACGGATATCGAACCGCACAGAATCTTTCTCCCATGGAATCAGGTGAATATCGCCGTACTTATTCGACACCTCTATTTCGGTCGACTCTTTCAGGACGAACGAACGGCTGACAGTTCGCTCCTTTTCTACCGTTTGTGTGGTTCCAACGAGTGGAAAAATCACCACAATCAGTAGGACCATCAGGTTAAATGGAAACACTTTTATTTTCATGGCGAATGTTATTTTCTTTTTTCTGAACTTGTAGTTGCATCAGGGTTTCTTCCAGTATTTGAAGTTTTAAGCGGTAATTCTGAATCATGGCGGCAATCACCTCTTCACTGTCGGTATTGTCGTGCAGGTCGTTCTGTAGTTCCAAAAACTCCCGATCCAGGTCCTTCATCTCCTGCTGAATTTCGTCCCGTAACATGGGTTTTTCGGCGGCCAGCAGAAACACTTCTTCCGTTTTGGTGTCGATCAGGCTGGTATAGTAGGCTTTGGATTCCATGAGCTGTGATAGCATTTGCCGATCCTCTTCGGAAGCAGACGATTGAATGGCCGAAATGCCTTTGGCAGGAGGGTTTATCAGGTCGTGTACATAATACGATCCGATAAAGATGACGATGACAGCCGCTACCCGGTACATCACCCTTTTCCATGAAATATGGCTCCCGCGTGAAACAGGCTTTGGTGCTGCAATTTTGTTCCACAAGTCCGGAGAAGGTTCAAATTCATCAAACTCTTCCCTGTGGTCGAGGATAAATTTTTCCAGTTGATCAGTTTTCATACACTACCTCCTTTAATATTTCGCGGACACGCTGTTTGGCCCGCATATATTGTGATTTTGAGTTCGACTCGCTTACCCCGAGAATTTGGGAAATTTCACCGTGGTCCATGCCTTCGAGCAGATATAGCGAAAAGATCATCTTGCTTCCGTTGGGCAATGCTTCCATGGCTTTACGGATCATGGGGACACTCACCTCTGGCAACTCATCCTCTTCCTCGGTACGTTGTTGAAACAGGTGCATGTCTTCAAAGTACATGAGGTCGGCTTTTTTTCTTTTTATCTCGTTAATACAGTGGTTCACAACAATTCTTTTTAACCAGGCCCCGAAGGTGGCTTCATACCTGTAAGATTCCAATCGGCGAAAAGCATCGGTAAACGATTCCTGCAACATGTCCTCGGCTTCCTCGCGGTTGCCCATCATGCGGTAGCAAATGTTAAACATAGCTTTTGAATAAGCATGGTACAACACATACTGATCGCGTGCGCTGCCGCGTTTACTCTGCTCTATGACTTCCCTGTGTATTTCAGGCTCCACGTTCAAATGGCTTTCATTTAAAGTTAAAGACAGGCAAGTGATGCCCGGGTTGCAATTTTATAAAAATAATATTTTTATGGTTCGGATATGAAGCCAATTCCCCCGGATTGAAATCCAGGGTTACGATATCGGTCGTGCCTATCCCAATCAGTCACAAAACCCCAAGCACCACCCTGTCATGTCGAGGGAAGCGCAGCGACGAGACATCCCCCAAGTGCCACCCTGTCATATCGAGGGAAGTGCAACGACGAGAGATGGCTATGTTTCTGTGGGATTCCTGTCCAGCGGTAGGCAGGTCTCCCTACGGTCGAAATGACAGCCTTTGTATTGGGGGGCACCAGATAAATGTGATCAGCATTTGCTGGGAATTAATCAAACACCTGGCTGATACACACAAAAAAAGCAGGAAACCGGGGTTTCCTGCTTTTTCATATTCTAAACCTGTCAGAATAATCAATCTTCCAGTTCTTCCTTTTGATCTGAATAGAGGTGATACAGCTTTTTGCCACCGTAGGCCGCACCCATGGTTAACAAAATAACCAATCCGCTGCCGATGGGGGCACCGCCACCAATGGGAGTATCGCCACCGGTAGGTCCGCCACCCGGATCTTCGGGACCTCTCATCTGACCGATGGTAAACATGGGGATAAGCATCAAAGCGCTTATAATCAATGTGGAAACTATTTTCTTTTTCATGTCTTTTGTCTTTTCTGGTTTAACTTACTGGATGAACACTTTTTTGGTAATACACTGGTTTTCTCCTGTAATGTTCACCAGATAATATCCGCGTTGATTGATTTGAATATCCTGGGTTCCCAGGTGAGCATCTGTTGCAATCACCTTTTGTCCCAGCATATTCACCACTTCCACGTGCGAGTTCATCTCCATTGGAATTACCACCCTGATTTTTTGATCGAAGCTAAATACCCGGATGTTGTCCAACTCATTTTCCTGTGTTCCCACCACGGTGAAGTAGATGGTAAAACGATCGGTTTGACCTGCATCATAGATAAAACTATATGGGGTTTCCATCAGGTTGGTTTGTGCGCCTGTGTAGTTGTCACTTAAGTACACCTGTACAAAGTCAGTTACTTCTTCGAGGGATAGGGTCATTTCGTTGCCATCTACACCTCTTACATCCATCGGCACGCTTACCGTTTCCAGTGGCAGCACGTTGATGGCCATAAAGTTGTTGGCGGTGCTGTAAAGCTGAGGTTGATCTTCGCTCCAGCTAAACATCTTGTGCATATCAAATTGTCCATCATAGCCTTCGGTGGCAGCGGCATCCAGTCGGATGATACTTTCGTCATAAAGCGAGCCATCGGCCAGTTTCAACTTGATAAAGTCAGTAGGTGAGGAAGCAGGGGCTTTCATAAAGGCTGTATTGCTGTGAACCTGAATATCTGCAGTCAATTCAAGCGTACCTGTGCTTTGTCCGGCATCGACCTGAACGAAGAAACCCTGACTTGTTGAAATATATTGGCTTCCACCGTTAAGTCCTACACCAGGGGAACCAGAAACATAGGTAGCCCAACCGGGACCGCCCCCCCCATCGGGATTGTAAACCCAAATACCTGCACCTACATTGATCTTTGTCAAGCCTAAAGCTGCATCCCAGTCGATGGCTGAAGGATAAGGATTGCCAATGAAATTATACCCATGCAGAGCATCCGGGCCTGTATTGGTCAGGCTTAACGGGCTTAAAGTTGAGCGTAAATCACCTGTAAAGCTAAATGTTTGAGCTGTTGATCCTTCAATCCAGACCATCCAGCCTTTGGCATCACCCAGGTCGGTAGATAAACTACTGGCATTGGTATATGTATTGCCCGCTTCGTTATATGACATCCCCCAAACGTTCGGGCTGCCACCCAGATACAAACTGTTGAAATCATCATTGTCCAACGGACCTGAGATACCGTGCCATACCCCGGCGGTGGTGTAACGTTCAATGATAGTGGTGCCGTTCACGGTAAGGTAGCTTTGGCCTATGAGGGAACCGGAGCCTGAAGCTGTGCTTTGGATGGTGAGGTTATTACAAGAACCGGCAGATGTCAGGGTTGGATAGTTGGTTAATCCGGCAGGGATGGTAACATCAGTTATTGTACCAGGTACTGCCACATCCCAATTGGAGGCGGTATACCAGTCGTTGTCAGTTGTTCCTGCCCAATTAGTAGATGTCGGGGCTGAATAAGCGGTGATTTCGAACATGCCAAATATATTGTTGCCGTATTCCCAAAAACGAATATAAACAGTTGTATTTGCAAGCGTTATATCATTAATAGTCACTTGTGACATGAAACCATCGGGACTATCATCATCATCACATTCGAATAAAACCAGTGAACCACAAGTTCCTGTATAAATACCCATACCACTGTCTAAGAATGGACTTCCGACAACTTTTTGACTTGTAACAACCAAATACCCGGAAGCAGGAACTGTTGCTGAATACCAAACATCCCCACCTGAATAACTTGCACACCCGGGTGCAGGTATCGGATCCGGATTGTTATTGGAATCCGTTGCTCCTACGTTTGTGCCAAGTGTCCAATCTTCAGTATATCCAACAGTAAGAGAAACTGCATTTGAACAGTCATCATTTAATGGCTCTGTTGAGAAACCTGTCGGCCCGGCCCAAGGGCTTTCGTCACCAACACCGCAAATGGCTTGTACGTACCACTCGTATTCAAAACCCGGAGATAATCCAGTGAGTGAATAAGGATTATTTGTAGTTGCTGATATAGTATTACCAAATCCCTGACTAAAGCCTTTAAATCCCCATTCTATATTCCAGGAAGTAGCAGATCCACTTTCAGTCCAGCCTAAATCAACGGAAGTTGCGTTGATATTGCTACTGATAAGAGCAGTTGGTTCTGTACACAAAGGAATTTCTTCCACAACAAAATCATCAAAATGGATGTCCATATCAGGACTATTTCCTGAGCCTTTCGTGTAGAAAGCGAAATTTACTACTCCGGTCCATCCGGTTAAATCAATAATAATATCATCACCGGTATTCGAAGGAGTATTCCCGGAAGTATAGTCCGCTAATGCATTGCCTAAATCCCAGGTTCCGGCAGCATCTTTTATTAAAACATATACATTATCCTCCGCTGCCATTGTTACAGCACCTGTTCCATTGTAAGTTGTGGCTGCAACCTTAAATATGATACGTCTATTACCAGTACCCAAATTAATATCAGGTGAGATAAGCCAATCATTATCTGTACTATAAACGTTCATTTTTACGCCTTTGGAGTTTCCGCTTGCGTTGGCGAAATTATCGGACTGACCCCATACGCTGGAACCCGGAGTGGGTGTAGGCACATCACCTGTAGCCTCAAACCAACATGAGGGTACATAAGTTCCGTTAAAATCTTCGCTAAATGGTGTAGAATAGGTGCCACACTCTGTTGTAAAATCCCATTCATTACCAACCGCTGTACCACCTGAATATTCAGTGGTTACAGTCCAAAAATATTGTGTTGAATAATCCCAATTTGAACCATAAGTATAGGTACTTGTGGCACAGGCCACTCCGTTTGCAATATCAGTTCCTCCCGTGGTAGTCCCAATGGAAATGGTATAGCTGGTGGCATCCACAACATCATCCCAATCCAGGGTTGTGGCCGTAACAGCAACCTCGGTGGCTGCATCAGCAGGTGTTGGATTGATGGCCTTTCCATCGGAGGTAGTGAAATTGTGAGGGCCGGTCCAGGTGCTTGTTGAACCACCGCAATCAGCTTGAACATACCAATAATAAGTAGTAGAAATTGTTAATCCGGAAAGGTAATCCGTTGGCGTTGTAAGGATAGTAGAATAGCCATCTTCTGCCCCTGTTCCAGGTGTAAAGTCGGCACCGGCTTTCCATTCTATATTCCAGGTGGTTGCTGTTCCGCTCTCAGTCCATCCCAAATCGACACTGGTAATACCAATATTGGTTTCGGTTAAGGCAGATGGGGCAGGACAGCTTGGTTCATAAATATGGATATCATCCAAATACCACCCAGCTCTTTCAGCCGACCCATCAGATGTCAGTCTGAATCTAAATCTAACATTGGTGGTGTTGTAACTGGCCAGACTAAAGGTCTCCTTTCTCCACCAGGTATTATCGGGAGTTTCTGTTCCTGTTCCCCAGGCGGAATAATCATCTTCATCAAAATAACCAGCCGTTGCATAACCGGTTCCTGCTCCCTGATATGACCCTGCCGGTAATGCAGTATAAGTTGATCCGCCATTTGTTGATATTTCAATGTAGCATTTATCATAGGTACCTTCGGTTTTTGCAATTTGCCAAAATTCTATCATAGCGGCCGAGGTACCCGATAAATCAAGAATCCCCGTTTCATGTAAAATATTAGCATTACTGCTCGTATATGCGTTGTGCGCTGAGGTTGTTGAACTATGGTAAATAGACGTGTTTAGTACCCAGTCGACGGAGTTTCCGGTTGCATTATCAAACGAAGCAAACCCGCTTTCAAAATCTTCGGTAAGCGGAAAGCTATGGGGCCCGGGTAAGGTTGTAAAAGTATGCGGTCCTGTCCAATCGCTTACGCCGCCACCACAATCGTCTCTCACATACCAATCGTAACTAGTTCCGACTGTTAGGCCAGATAAACTATAAGGATTGGTAGTAATTCCTGTGATGGTGGTTCCTGTTGCCGGTGTAAATCCTGAAATTCCCCACTCGATATCCCAGGTAGTGGCACCTCCGGTTGTCCAGCCTAAATCGACCGTGGATGAGGTGATATTGGTTTCCGTTTGTGCTGTAGGTACGGGACAAGCTGGAAGCGGCGTAAAAGTTAGTGTCCAATCAAAACCTGTGTTATCCCACCTATTGTCCCACTCAATGTAGTAGGTTACACCCCCGGTTACGCTAATACCAGTAATTTCAGAAGCATAAGCATCACCGGTACCCATATCGCATGCATCATCATTATTCGCCACACAACTAAGAGTTGTACAATCTCCGTCATAAAAAGAAAGTCTTGTATCAGCACCACCACCGCATGAATTAATAGCTACAGTTCCACTTTCCGCAGGTGTATATGAATACCAGTCTGCATTCGTAGCACTTGTATAACAAATATTTGCAGCACCGCCACCTGTAGCCGGGCCATCTGCAGTGTGAATACCAGTTGTAACAGCAACTGCTGTCCCACAGGTTTCTCCCTGAGCAAACGTGTTCATGTTAAATCCAATAATTAGGATTGTAAGAATTCCCAATAGTAATTTTCGTTTCATATTTCAATAGTTATTTAAAGAAGATTCTTAAAGGCTTTAGGCAGTTTATTATGGCAAAACTATGCATTAAATACACTTTCACCAGGTATTGATTTGGCCACTTGATAACTGTAGAGATCACAAATACATGTGTTTTGATATACTTGATAAGTGATTGCAACCTTTAGGCAACGAAACCCCCTCAACGTACAGTTGACAAAGGATTCCAAAGCAAAATAAGGTTGTGTTGAGAGGTTGTAATGAGAACTTATTGTTGCGGAATGGCTTCCAGCAACTTAAACAAATCTGCTTTTTTGCGCACTGAAACCGGAATTTGGGTGCCATCGTTTAAAAAGATCATCCCGCCATTGGCCTTGTTAAATTTTGCCACATGTTGCATGTTGACAAAATAGGTATGGTGAACTCTTAGAAATTTTTGTTTCGTAAGCTTATTTTCAAATTCTTTTAAGTTTTTCGATACCATGATTGCTGACTGGTTTGTCATATAAAAATGGGTATAGCTGCCTTCTGACATACAATAAAGAATATCTTTTGGTTGAATGATATGAATATCCGTAAGGGTATGCAAAACAAGGGTGCTGTTTTCTTTCTTCAATTCAGGGCATTGCCGGCAATAGGAAAATATCACTTTCTTTTTCTCAATTTCCAGTTTTAGCTTGATTAAAATTTTCACAAAAGAGGTTGTATTTAAAGGCTTTATCAGGAAACCAAATGCACCTGTCTGTATTGCCTGCAAGGCCTCATCCTGATTTGCACTCAGAAAAATGATCTCAAAATGAATTTCGGGTAAATTTTTTTGCATTTCGATGGTACTGCCATCAGGTAGATTTGATTCCATAATCACCAGGTCGGGATGGTGATTCATAATGGCTTGCCTGCCAGAATGTATGTCAGTTGTTACCTCAACTACCCGAAATTGCTCGAAGTAATGACTAACTACCTGAGTAATAGCATCAGTAATTTTTGGGTCGTTCTCAATTATTACGATATTGATCATGGAATGGGCAAATGCTAGGCTGCAAATATAATAAAGTATTTAATTACCCAATTACTGCTATTTTTTGTTTTTGATAAAGGATTTTGTTTTGAGGTTTATAGGCAGCGTGTTGGGTTGTACTATAACAGGCTCATTTCATTTAACCTAATATTCCCAAAGCATTTGGGCTGAATCAGGGAGTGGCAAATTTGTGTGTCGTGCTATCTGACTGATTAATACGATTTAAATGGGGGCCTCATCGTATGATGACAAAACCCAAAGCGCAAGGGTGTCATTTCGACCGACGAAGGAGCGGAGAAATCTCCATAGCGAATGTTACACCAACAAAAAAAGCAGGAAGTCATTCCCTCCTGCTTTTTAAACTTACAATTCCAGACAAGTTTTAAATAACTGTCGGAATAATCAATCTTCCAGTTCTTCCTTTTGATCTGAATAGAGGTTGTACAGCTTTTTGCCACCGTAGGCCGCACCCATGGTTAACAAAATAACCAATCCGCTGCCGATGGGGGCACCGCCACCAATGGGAGTATCGCCACCGGTAGGTCCGCCACCCGGATCTTCTGGTCCTCTCATTTGACCGATGGTAAACAAAGGAAGTATCATGAATGCGCTGATCAGCAGGGTTGAATATATCTTCTTTTTCATATCTATGTATTTTACTAATTAATAACAACTTTTGAAGTAACAACAGAGCCTGTTCCAACTACTTTAACTATCACAGGTGTGTTTCTAACGTCAAGTGGTATTTTGGTAAGTGTTGACGGGGGGATTACTGTGTTCAGAATCACCTGTCCATACATATCATATACCCAAATTGTTTTTGATGCATTTACTGCTTCACCTTCACTTCTTACGTAAATCTCATTTTGGAAAGCATATACATGAACATCAGAATGATCACCCAGATTGCTAATCATGGTTGGTGTTGGATTAAAATACAAAGTAAAACGGTTGGGGTTGTCTCCTTGTGCTGCTTCAAACAAATACTCCGGATTTTCATTCAAATCCTGTACAATTCCTGTTTGTGCATCTTCCAGTAATACCTTTACATCGGGTAACGATTCCAGGTTGGCAAGCAGTTGCTGTTCTCCACTTTCACCTACATGGTACATTACGTTTACAGTTCGTCCGGCTTCGGTTAGCGTGGGTAAACCGTCAATACCAAATTTCTCGTCTTGTTCCAAGGCATATATTTGTGGTGCATGTCCATTAAAAGCCAACATTTTTCGTGAATCTCTACCATTGTCGTATCCTTCGGTAGCATCTTCGGCAAAAACAACGGTTAACTGGTCGTTTTTCTCACCTTTAATGGCTTTTATCCACATGTGGTCAGGAACAGATGTTGGTCCTTTGTAATAAGCTTGAGAATTATGTACCCTGGCATCCAACGGTATGGTTATTGAGGCTGCTGCTGAAGTAGTTTGAACAAAGAAACCTTGTCCCATGGGGATGATTCCATCAGTTAAACTTCCTGTTCCTCCTACCCAATCCAGGTATGTGCTCCCATTCCAAACCCAAATGCCATCAGTCATATTTGATAAAGCCCATGTTCCAAGATCCCAATCAAGCGGACTGGCAAAAGGGTTGCCAATCAGGTTGTAGCCAAGTGGGTCAGCACCTGAAAAACTTAATGGTGGTGAAGTCCCTGTTGTTAATGTTACATCCGTGGTCTGCAATGCACCATTATAATTTACAGTTACATTGTTACCCGCTTCCACCCAGATTTCAAACCCGGCTCCTGAAGGCAATGGCGTGGATAACAAGGTGATGGGGTTACGTGTATTGTCTGTTTCATCATAAGTGTTTAACCAAACGTCTGGCGTTCCGTCAAAATAAAGGTTGTTAACAGTTTGGCTTTGCGTTGAAGCCGATAAATCGTGCCATACACCACCTGTGATATAACGCTCTACAGAAACAGATCCGTTTACCGTAAGGTTGTTATCGCCCAGAAGGGACGCGTTACTTGATGATGTACTTTCAATAATAATATCCTTACAATTAGCAGAGGAAGTAATGGTTGGCATGTTGCTTGCAAATGAGCTCACCAGTACATTAACTGTGGCATCGGGTATCTGTACATCCCAGTTAGTTGCCGTTGCCCAATCATTGTCTGTTATACCTTTCCATCCTGTACCAAAAACACCCAAATTAAAGAAGTGATCCTGATCAAATACTATCCATTCTGAATCAGTTGCATCTGTTCCAGCTGAAACTGTCCAATCTGTATTTCCTGTGGTAACAGACAATTTCCTTACCAATGTATGCTCAACAGTGCCTGTGGATACACCAGCAACACTCCAAGAAGTTCCCGGATCTAAATCAGGTGTACCTATTACATCAATCAGCACATCCTGATAAAATAATCCAATGGCATCATCACCATTGAAATAGGTGACTCCTGATGTTACATTTGATCTTTCTAATATAATAGAATTGGCTGAACTATTTGCAATAATATAAACTTCTCCATCATGTAATGTTCCAGAAAGCGTCAGAGGAGAGCCTCCCCAACCACCTCCGTTGCCAGCCAAGTTAACTTTGTAATCGGACAGATTTACGCTTCCACCGGTTGCATTCACAATCTCAATGGCTTTGTTGTTACTGGTTCCCTCAATATACTCTGAAATAAATACATTGGGGGCAACAGGTGCTTCTTCTGTTGTTGCAAAAGCTTCGGGAACACTTCCATCCGTTTTATAATTGATGGTTGAAGTGGCTCCATTATATGGATATACTTTAAAATAGTAGGTTGTTGAAGGTGACAGGCTTGTAAATTGACAACTTTGGATACCTAATGTCACATTTTGCACCAAAGCGTCATCAGGTTCTGCCACGCCATCCACAGGCGCAATAATATCAACATAGCTCAGGGCACTTCCTTTTACCAAATAATTGCTTGCATCCGAATCGGACCATGAAACTGTGATGGCTGTTGCACTGTTCGCAGTAGCAATAAAAGATGTTACATGAGAAGAAGGTTCGTCGGATAACACCTGATAGGATTGTTCTGAAGTTGTGGTTACTTCGCTGCCATCGTCGGTTGCCTGTATTTCATAATAAATGGTGGTTTCTGCTGCCTGAGCAGGAATTTCGGTATCTGTTGTATAGGTGTCTCCAGATGAAACAGACATGGCAATGGTTGTGTTTAAATCACCTGAAACGGTGCCCCAATGCAGTTCAACCCCGGAAATGGTGCCGTCTGTATCGGTTACGTCTGCTGAAACGGTAATAGTTTGCGATGAGTTTGGCAGGGTTGGGGTGTTTGCTATGTTGGTGATAGAGGGAGGGGTGTTGCCACCGCCACTAATTGTAAATGCAGTGGTTGCAATAGGTAAAATATTTTCACCATTAGACGATTCAATTTGCCAATTATCTAAATTCATTATTACGGGCAAGTATGCAAAAAAAGAAGTTTGACCAGCCCTAACTCCAATATATTTATAGCCATCAGCATCATCATTGAAGTCGATTGCATTAGTTCCTTCGACTAAGCCAGTACCTGTGAGCCAACCTGAACCTGCATCTGTTGCCATTGCTGCTAAAAATATGGGCGTTGTTCCATAAGATGTTGCAGGAGCACTTAAGAGAGCATAAAACCATTCATCGGAAGCTCCAAGATTCCAGCCAGAACCAGATATGGATCCAACATTTACAGAACCAGAACTTCCGGGATCTGTAAAAACAATAACTGAGCCAGCAGAAAGTGTGGTTCCTCCATTGGTCCATGTTAATTCACCCTCATTTAAATCAGTAAATGCTGTTCCGTTCCATTCATTATCGGTGAAATAAATACTAGTTCCTACAGAAATATCCACAAAGGTTACAAATGCAAAATCATCATCTCCATCGGCATTTGCTGCAATAAAGGCAATATCTCCTGGCTGAATCTGTCCCCTCATTCCTTTTTCGAACAACACCAGCATCACCGCCAGCATCATCATAGTAAATAATTTTTGTTTCATAGCTTTATAAACTGCTTATCTGCTTTACACATGTAATTTATTTTCCTTCCCTGTTAAAATTTTCAGAGGTACTGGTGCTGTTGTCATGGCCTGCTGCACAAGTCTATAGAAAACCTTTCCTCTGTAAGTTGACAATTTTCTATTGAA
>JAUYGX010000081.1 GCA_030690365.1 Bacteroidales bacterium
AATAATAACGAAAAAGAGTCAGGGTTATCTTATGTTTTGGTATCGGTTGCCTGGTCAATTTTGGTGGACAGGAATTCTTTAATTCCATTTTCAATGTCATTTTTTTCAAAAATAATGATGGTTTCTTTTCCTTTCATCAGCTTGTTAAGTGTAGGGCGAAGTAATTTCACACTCTTGAAAAAACTTTCTTTGTTAAGTTTATAAAGTTGGTTATCAAGCGTATCTTGTCCTTCGCAAAGTTCAAAGCCTAATAGTTTATTAAATCGTATGGCACGTTTATTCGATTTTAGCATGTGGGCATAGCTAGTCATGTTGAATACCCTTAGCCCTAATTCACCAAATGTAAATACAGCCATCAGTGGGAGTTCAGTATTTAAATATTTTTCCTCGGCGATAAATATTCCTGTTTCCATGATCCCCTTTTCCCAATCAATATCCTTCCCATTGAAAACACCAATTTTTTCGTCATTAAATTCAAATATAAAATACAGGTTATTCTGGTTGTTAATCGAATTAAACCATCGTTCCTGCATTTCAGGAGTAATGTAATCGCGGTATTCCATGTATTGGTTGATATGACTAGAATTTCTCCAGTTTCTAACCAATTCAAGGTCATCAATGGTAAGTCTTCTGAATACTAGATTTCCTTTTTGTACGATCATAATGAGTGACTTTCAACCAATTTATACATGCCAAATGCGGATGCAAAATTAAACGTTTCGGGGGAATGGGGTAGGTTGGATCTTCATTTCTGAAATATTTTTCGTGCTTTGTTTTGTATAAATTGTATGTCTTTTGTGGTTAGTCACTTAACCAATAAAGATAGCGTTACCGAAATGTAATTACTATATAGTTGGATCAGCTTGATACCTGTAAACCTACAATCCAAAGAGAATTGCTAAAAAACCATTGTATAATAAAAAAATGTTCCGAGTTTTGCCGATCAATTTAATTGAAAATCCGGCCAATGACCGAACGATCAAATATTCCCTTTTTCTTTATTGTGGGCCGTCCACGATCGGGTACCACTTTGCTGCGTACCTTGTTCGATGCCAATCCTCATGTTGCTATTCCACCTGAATCGCAATTTGTGGTGAATTTATATCCTAAATATGGCAGTGTGACTACCTGGAATCAGTCGTTGCTGATGGAATTTATTCAAGATGTTCAAAAGCAATGGTTGTTTTCTACCTGGAAAATCGCGGAAGAAGAATTAAAAGTTGCATTGCTTCCTTTGACGGGCGATCATTCATATGGTGATATTTGCAAGGAGGTTTATTTGAAGTATAACTCTATATTTTCAAAAGATGAAATTTTATTTTTTGGAGATAAAAACCCAGGCTACACCATTTATACTGAACTTTTATCGAAGATATTTCCGGGAGCTAAGTTTATCCATATTATTCGTGACTACCGCGATCACTTTGTGTCAGTACGCAACGTTGATTTTGAACTGCCCATGGTCTCTCTGGTGGTGTTTAAATGGCGGTTATTTGTGAAGCATTTTCGCAAGATGGTGGAAAAATATCCCGATACTCACCTGGAAATCAAATATGAAGATTTGGTAACAGATCCCGAGCAGGAGATGAAACGCCTGTGCAGATTTACAGGCATTCCGTTTGATCCGCAGATTTTTGATTTCTACAAACAAGCTGATCAGGACCATGAAATGGCTAAATCAGAGGTGTTTAAAAAGTTCCACTCGAATTTGTTTAAGAAAATCAAACCGGATAAAATCGGGGTCTATAAAAAGGAACTTACTACAAAACAGATAAAAATGGCAGATGCAGCGGCGGGCAAGTATGCTGAGTTGGTAGGCTATCAGCGAGACTATGTATCTCCCGGAATCTGGATACGGGTGCAGACGTTTCCCGGAATTGTCATTGCCTGGAAGTTGCGATTGCTCACCAAAATAGTGGATCATTTTCCTTATACCTGGCGTGAACGTATTCTCAGCCGTTGGCCTTTGATGCTGGCAAAAATGTACCTTAGAATTTTTAATCCTAAAAGGCTGACCGGGTTTAGCGATTTATAACTTTCCCGAAAAGGTTTGTTTTAAAAGATTTAATCCAGCACTTTATCGATGTGATAGGAGGGTTTGTTGTTTTGGATGGTTTGAATCCGACTCAGATACCCGCCAATAATTCCCAAACTAAATACAATGATACTGGTGGAAAACAAAATGGTGACAATTACTGAGGTATAGCCCAATGGTACATTATAATATAATTTTTGAATAATGAATTTAACAGCCATCAGGAAAGATAAAAATGAGATGATAAACCCACTGTAAACCATTACTTTAAGTGGAATATTGGAGTAAAAATAGGTGAGGTTTGCCGCCATTTTGAATAACCTGATTGAACTGTATCCAGAGCTATTATGCTTACGTTTTACATGCTTAACAAACACGAAACCAATATTGTCGGTATACCAGGAAATAATTTCATCAATAAACACGAAATTTATTCTGTGATTCAGAACTTGGTCAACTATTTTCCTGTCCAGCAACCGAAAGGAGGATCCATTTTCGGCACCATGGTGAAAATATTTGGAAGAAGTTTTTACTGACTTACTCAACACATTTCGGGCAAACGAATGTTGTTTTTTAGTATAAATACCGTAAGTAACAGCATTTTGTTGCTTATCAGATGTCTCAATTAGTTTGGCAATTTCTTCCGGTGGGTTCTGTAAATCATCGTCGATGGTGACTATTTGTCTGCCCTTAGCAAACTCAAATCCGCACAAGGTGGCGTTATGCTGACCAAAATTTCGGTCGAGTTTAATGGCTTTAATCAGAAGTGGATGTGATTCTTTTAGCCTTTTCAGCAATTCCCAGCTTCCATCGGTGCCTCCATCTTCCACAAAAATGACCTCGTAGCTTTTGCCGATTCCTTCAAAAAAAACCTTCAATCGGTTAAAGAGTTCTTCCAGTGAATCGACACTGTTATAAACGGGGACAACTACAGAAAAATCTTTGTTCATGGTCCTATTGGTTTTGAAAAGCGAAAGTAATGGATTTTCGATTAACTAAAATCGGATTTTATGTTGGATTGATTGTCTAAACCCTAAGAATACGAGTCCCGTCTGCGTCAATCTATGCACTTGGAGGAAAATAAGTATCCCGATAGGAATATATTTCAGCTATTGAATCACACTTCCCATAGGAATGGAAGCTCCTGAAATCCAGCTCGATTCATCGGAAAGTAAAAAAACAATGGCATTGGCTACATCGGTGGCTTCTCCCACACCCATAGGGTATTTTTGCAGATAACGCTGAAGCGATTCCTCCATCATCTCCATCTGGCCTTCTTGCGCCGGATTGTTAATCAACGGTGTATTGACCAGCCCTGGTTGCAGACAGTTGGAACGAATTTCACGTTTTACCAATTCCAGTGACAGCGAACGCGAATAGGCTTCGAGCCCGGCTTTTGCACTGGTGTATAAAGCACCTCCAAAATAGGGACTTTGGGTTGCAATGGTTGACAAAAACACAATGGAACCTTTGTTGCGCAATTTCTTCAACAACAGCAACCGGGCGGTTAGTAACACCGGAGTTTCAAAGTTTATGCGCAGCAAACGGCTGATGTCGGCCTGCCGGATAAACTTGGTGGGCGTAGGTCCTACAATGCCTGCTCCATGTACCAAACCATCGATTTCGGGGCAGGCCTTTGCCAGTGCAAAGAGGACTTCTTCCTGAGTTAAATCTCCGCTAAACAATTGATGTCCTTCACCTTTCATCATCAAAAGCGTTTCATTCAGCCGTTTTTCATCGCGTCCGGCTAGCATTACCAGGGCTCCTTGTTGAGAAACGGATATGGCCGCTTGTTGTCCGATGCCAGATGAGGCTCCGGTAATCAGGATGGTTTTTCCGGTAAGGTTGCAAAAGTTCATGGTACTAACTATTTGGATGAACCAGAATTTCAGGACATATAATATGATCAGTTTCGAGCAATACGCTTCCCCACGAGAGGCCCACTCCAAATCCTGAAAGTAACAGTTGGTTTTTACTCTTTTCCATCGCTTCCCTGATCTGGGTCACCATGGTCAGGGGAATGGAAGCCGAACTGGTATTGCCATACTCTTTCAGCGAAAGCGGCATTTTTTCCTCCGGTTGTTTTAGCTGTTTGCGAATAGTTTCGTTCATCAACTTATTGGCCTGGTGCAGAATGATGTAATCCACTTCTTCAAGAGAGCTTTGGGCATACTCCAATAGCGTATGTACATTACGTTTTACTTCACGCAACGAAAAGTTGAATACTTTAATGCCGTCGAGGGCGATGTTGAACCCATTGCGGTAGATGCCTTCATTTATTTTTTGGTATTCGAAGGAAGTGTCTTTTTCGGCAAAATTACGGATGCCTCCATCGGGAATGATGATGGCATCGTATCCGGAACCATCTGTTTGCAAATTAAACATCATGGGACTGGCCCCTACTTTATATTCCAGAGCAGTAGCCGTTCCTGCATCCCCGAAAAGGGGAAAGGCACTCTTATCCCGATACGATGTGTTGAGGGTAGAAATATCTCCTGTAAACAGCAGTGCCTTTTTTATTCGTCCGGTAGTCATCATGCTGCCAATCACCGAAAGTCCGTACACATAACCCGAACAACCCAAGCCAATATCGAAGGCGATGGTGGAATGCGACAATCCCAAACGATTTTGCAACAATCCGGCTGTAGCAGGAATGATGTAATCGCGCGATTGTGAGACAAATATGATCAGCTCAATTTCATTTCTTTCCCACGGCAGTAATTCCAGCAATTTTTCAGCGGCATCAATACACAAGTCAGCGGTGGTAGTGCCTTTTCGGGCATGACGTTTTTGTTCCACCCCGATGGTTTTGATAAGTGTGTTGCGTTCCTTTTCCTCTACCCAGTCGTAATCCGCGTTGCGGTATACATCCTCGGGAACGCAGGCTGAAATTCCTGAAATTTTAATATCCGGAACCGAAAAGAGGGCCATCTATGCGGTTATTATCATTTTTGATTCTACCAGGTTGTACAAATCCTGCACGGTTTCAGCTTCGATAAGTTCGTTTGCACTGATTTCCACATCATATTCTACATTCACATGTGCCAGAAAAATGAGCGCATTCACCGAATCCCATGTAAATGCTTCTTTTAGTATGGTAGTTGGTGTAAGGGTGCCGGGTGTTACATCTTCAAACTCAGCCTCTACTTTAGTGATAAAATCATTAATGTTCATTGCGTTTTCTTTTGAGCAAAATTAACAAATTAATTATGAATTCGCGGCCGTATATTTTTCGGGCATTCTCAGTCGGCAGTATTGGTTATGTAGATTATTTCTCTTCCTGCTCCAATAGTGTGTTCATCTCTTTCAGTTTCTTAGGGTTAAAAATTCTAAGAAAAGTGTTCCCAAGCAAGCGTGGGCCTTTGCTCAGGATGGTCATTCGTAAAGATGCCGGTAGCTTGTCTGCGGTTTGTGTAGCCACATACAATAATGCGGCAATGGCTCTTCCCGGAAGTGCCTGAAGAGCAATCACAGGACTAAAATGATGATTTATTTTTTGATACCCTGATTTTTCTGCATAAGCGCCCACCGTGTAATCCAACAGTCTGATTTCCTTTTCGGTGAGTTCTTTTTTCCATAAACCAATCCGGTTTGTATTTATTTTTTTTAATAAACTGGCCTGATACTTTTGCAGGATAACGGGGGAGTACAACTTCATTACATCATCCTTTTTTTCGTGGAAATTCAATATGCCCGGCTGGTATTCAATTCCTGCAAATGAACACATCGCTTTCATATTAGACTCAGGATTACTTACCAGATCTTCGTAGCGAATATGAAAATAAGCCTCCGGGTTTTCTTGCGCATCGTGGTGTATTTTCTTGTAGAAATACACCCATTTTTGTCCTGCCAGTGCGGGAAGTGGCAATTCAAAATCCACATTTTTGATCGATACAAAATTGTCGCGGTAGTCTCTTGTAATGTGGATAAATTTCGCGTTGGGAAAAATTTTCAGCAACCTTTTTGTGTAAATAGTATATCCCGGGTTTTTATCCCCAAAGAGCAGCACTTCTTGCTTTGGGAAAACAGATGCATAGGTGCCATAAACAGTTTTACAGATATTCCCGTAAGAATTCTGGCCTTCCTGAGTTAGCAGTCTCTTCATTAGCAGGTCATTGTCCAGCTTCCATAACTCAAAACGCCATTGGGTTTGTAGTTCCTGATAAAAGTGCTCCAAATCGGTTTTTGACCAGAAAGTCTTTTTGCCATATTTACCATAAAGATTCACCACAAACTGACATTCGGGTGGGATAACCACGTTTGTATGGGCATCAAAGAGTGTCCGCAACAATGTGGTGCCCGACCGGGGTCGGCCTACAATAAACAAAAAAGGAATTTCGGTTAGTTTGTCCATCTGCTTTTAACTTTTTGAATCAGTTGGTTAAGTGCGTTAAAATCTGATTTTCTGAAATGTACAATCTCAAGAAGTGAAATTTTGTGGAGACGCGAATAGTAAATCCAATATCCTGATACTCCCAAAAAATAACTGACGTTGGAGGCCATGGCAGCCCCGTTTCCACCATAGTTTGGAATCCATAAAAAGTTGAGTAAAATATTCAGGATCAGGGCCGGAACAAAAATATACATGGTTACCTGAGGCTTTCCCATGCCAGCCAACTGTCCGCTGAGTACCCTGAAAACCGTCATGACCACAATTCCGGGTAAGATGATTTGTAATATCAGACTGCTGTTGGTAAATTCTTCCCCGAAAAATAAGGGGATCACAAAAGGTGCGATCAAAAAAAGTGTAGCAGCAATAAAAGAAACCAAAATCAAAGTGGTTCGGGTGAGGGGAAGGATATTGGATAGTTGAGACTGAGTTTCATTGTTGGCCGTCCTGGTGAACAACACCAGACTTATCGCCAGCGGAATTTGCCATAGTTGCTCGGCAATTTGGGTGGCCAACGAATAAAGGCCGACTTCCTCAATGGTGGATAATCTTTCGAGCAAAAGAATGTCGATCTTATAGTTGAGTTGCAGCACAAAAAACGACATCGAAAACAAAATACCCATGCTGAGTAAATGTTTTACAATCACGGAATGATAGGCTGGTTTTATATTGAATTGCTGATATAGAAGTTCCAAAGCCTTGATGGCAACATACAGATTGGCTGCCAGAGTGGCTACCACAGCGCCGGTCAGGCCGAAATTCAGCCACCAGACCAGCACTACCGCCAGTACCAGATTCAGCAAGTTTATCATCCAGTTAAGCTGGTTTGCTTGTTTGATTTCATCTTTTCCATAAAAAATGCCACCTGCATAAATGGTAGTTAGCCGCAAAGGAATGATGAATAAAACCAGGGTAATCAACAGCAGGTTAAAAGCAGGAACCTGATAAAACCAGAAGGCAACAGCACTCAGGATCATCCCAGCCAGACCTGAACCCGCTAAAATCAGGATAACAGAAGAAACCAGTTTATTTTCGTCGTATTTCTTAATACCCAATAAATAAATGGAAGCACCACGGATGCCCAGATGCGTAAAGCTAACAACAATCAAAGGGATAACAATCAGTGCGTTGTATGTTCCGTAGCCTTCAGTACCAAGTACTCTGGTCAGGACTACTACCATCAGCAGTGCACTTAATAACGACACGATGTTACTGTTGAGCACTCCCACAAAATCCCTGAAAAATCCCCTTTTTGCCATGGTATCCGGTTTCACAATGCACTAATCCTGCAAAGGTCGTTTTTTTTAGATAATAATATACGGCAGGCTTTTTTTGCGGAAATAATGATAATGGAACGCTGATTCTTATGGTCCTTATGATTTGGTATGATTTTTTCAATCTGCGTAGATCCTAAAAATCATCACAATCTGCATTCTAATTTTGCATCAGTAATTGTTGACCCTAAAAATCCTAAACCGGCAAGTCAAAATAACCTTCTATGAATTAATACTTATATTTGCCTGAAAGATCTACCATTTCAATGACTGAAAGAAAACGAAAATTACTGCTCATCAATCCGCTTAACTCCACACGTAAGGGCTTGATTATCCACAAACATGTCATCTATCCCCCCATTGGCTTGGGCATTATTGCCACCCTTACTCCCGATCGCTGGGAGGTGGAAATCCTGGACGAGAATTTCGAGCAATTTGCTTATAAAGAGGCTGATTTAGTTGGTTTTACCGCGCTTACATCCAGTGTGACCAGGGCTTATGAGTTGGCAGCCATCTACCGCGAAAGAGGTATCGCAACAATTATTGGCGGAATTCATGCCTCCATGGTACCCGATGAAGCCATTCGTTTCTGCGATACCGTGGTGATAGGAGAAGTGGAGAGTGTATGGTTAACCCTGATAGAAGATTTTGAACGGGGGGAAATGAAGAAATCCTACATGGGCCAGATGCTTCCTATGGAAAATGCAACCTTGCCTTCACGTCATTTGTTTCATCCTGATTATAAATTTGCAAGCATTCAGACTTCACGTGGCTGTCCCATGAGGTGCGATTTTTGTTCTGTGCATACGTTTAATGGCAACACCTATCGTCAACGCCCCAACGAAGAGGTGTTGGATGAATTGGAGACAGTGAGCCATACATTGGTCTATTTTGTGGATGACAACCTGATAGGATATGGTAAAAGATCACAGGAACGGGCCATTCAGCTCTTCAAGGGAATCATTGAACGCGGCATTAAAATAGAATGGTTTTGTTCTGCCTCCATGAATTTTGCCGACAACGAGGAAGTGCTGAAATACGCTGCCGAAAGTGGCTGCCGGATGGTACTGCTGGGCATCGAATCGGAACGTATCGATCAGTTGAAGGACATGAACAAGAACCTGAACGCGAAAATGGGCATCGACAGCTATGACAGGGTATTTGAAAAAATTCATCAATATGGAATCAGTGTGTTGGGCGCTTTTATCTATGGTCTCGAGACCGATACCCCTGAAAGCATGGCGCAACGCACCGAGTATATCAACAACGCTTCCATCGACGCGGTGCAATCCACCATCCTGACACCCTTGCCGGGGACAGGTTTATTCGACCGCATGACCAGGGAGAATAAAATTGTGCTAAACAATTTTCCTCAGGATTGGGAACATTATCATTTCGCTGAAGTGGTGTTCAATCACGATTTGATGGGCCGGAAAGAATTGATGGAGGAAATTAAAAAAAACTGGGACAAGCTATACAATGAACCCATCTTAAAGAAGAAATTTATCAGAACCATTAAGCAGACCAAGAGCGCCACCGCTGGTATCTGGTCTTATGGCTCCAACCTGCAATACTATAATCTGGCCTTTGAGGGTGAACGTCCCGTGCGTAACCTGGTGGATGTGTTCGGCTTGTCTTCCTTTAATACAAATCCTTTTGTTTAGCTCACGGCCTCATGATTAAAAAGCGCAAACTTTTACTGATTAACCCGCTGAGTACCAAACGCGACGGCCTGATCCGCGATCAAAGTAGTATATACCCGCCTTTGGCATTGGGCATTGTAGCAGCACTTACACCTGATCATTGGGATGTTGAACTGCTGGATGAAAACTTTGAAAGGTTCACCTACCGGGAAGCAGATCTGGTGGGCATCACCGCGCTCACCTCACAGGTAACAAGAGCTTACGAGGTGGCTTCGGTTTACCGTGAAAAAGGTATCCCTATCGTGATGGGAGGAATTCATGTTTCGGTGATGCCTGAAGAAGCTGAACAATATGCTGATGCCATTGTGATTGGCGAAGCTGAAAGTATCTGGACGGTGGTTATTGAAGATTTTGAGAAAGATCAACTTAAAAAGAGATACAATGGTCAATCGATGCCATTGGTAGAGTCGCCGCAGCCACGCACCGATTTGTATCATTCGGGATATGCTTTTGGAAGTGTTCAAACCACACGCGGCTGTCCAATGAGTTGCGATTTTTGTTCGGTTCATACCTTCAACGGCAAAAAATACCGATTTCGACCTGTAAAGGATGTGGTGGACGAATTTGAAAAAATCCCCCAGCAAAACGTTTATATTGTGGATGATAACCTGATTGGATATTCAAAGAAGTCAGCCGAAAGGGTAGTGGAAATCTGTAAGGAAATTATTCGTCGCGGAATAAAAAAGGACTGGCTCTGTGCCGCCTCCATGAATGTTGCCGAGCATGACGAAGCCTTGCAGGCGATGGCCGAAGCCGGGTGCAAGATGATCTTTCTGGGCATCGAATCAGAGCTCATCGAACAGTTGGAACTCACCAACAAAAGAATGAATGTAAAGATTGGCACCGATCATTTTGATGAAGTATATCAAAAAATCCATGCACATGGCATAGCAGTTTTAGGTGCTTTTATTTTTGGGTTGGATACCGACACACCTGAAACCATGGCCAACCGTACCCAATATATGATCAACGCCGATATTGATGCCATGCAAGCCTCCATTTTAACCCCGTTGCCTGGAACTCCGTTATTTAACAGGATGAAAGCCGAAGGCAGGCTGGTGCACAATCATTTTCCGGAAGATTGGTCGCGTTACGATTTTGTGGAGGTTGTGTTTCAACCCACTGGAATGTCACCGCAAGCACTAACGGCTGAGATTAAAAAAAACTGGGCGTTGCTGTATGATGACAAGAATCTCAAAAGGAAATTTATGAATGCCTTGAAGAAGTCGAGGAATGCGGAAGCTGCTTTGTGGTCATATAATTCCAATGTGCATTATTATAACCTGGTATTTGAAGGCGAACGCGATCACAAAGTGATCAAAGACCATATTTTTTAATCCCCGATCAAACCAAGTACCTGATTTCTTATTTTTGCAGTTTTACGTAAAATCCACGTTCATGTCTCATTCCTCTGAGAAAACACCCTATATTCTGCAATCACTGGCTACCGGCAATACATTTACTGATACCGGTTGGTTGCTGGATGCACCGGGAGAGAAAATTCCCACGCTTATCCGCGCTCTTTACCAAACCAAACAACTTCAACTGAAGGATCCTTCTTTTGGCATTTACCGTTTTGCCGACTGGTTACCTGTGAACCGGTATCTTGTGGGTTCTTCTGCACCCATCACCTATAAAAGCGTAGGGTTGGCCAGGAAATTGGGATTAAACAGGTTGTACATTACTTTTAGCGGATACTGGCCGGAACGGGGTGTTGAAATGAAAACCTGCTCGTTTAAGGAAACTGAAGCCTATTCGGTGTGCGGCCGTTTGGACGGGAGTAACCGGGAGGTATTGGTAGTAGCATCGGCCGGGAATACGGCCAGGGCTTTTGCTCAGGTTTGTTCCGACAATCAAATACCCTTGCTTTTAAGCGTGCCTCACGATAATTTGAATGCGCTGTGGTTCGAAGCACCGCTCAATCCCTGTGTCAAGCTTATCACCTGCGAAGCCGGTAGCGATTATTTCGACGCCATCCACTTATCAAACATTGTGAGCAAAATAGGCGGTTTTGTACCCGAAGGCGGTGCCAAAAACGTGGCCCGTCGAGATGGTATGGGAACCACCATGTTATCGGCAGTTACTACCATTGGCGAAATCCCGGAGTATTATTTTCAGGCCATAGGCAGTGGAACAGGTGCCATTGCCGCCTGGGAAGCCAACCTAAGGCTAATTGCTGACGGCCGTTTCGGAAACCGAAAAGCCCGTCTGATGGTATCGCAGAATTTTCCATTTCATCCCATTTACGATGCCTGGAATGCGGACTCGCGCGATATGCTTCATATGGAAGATATTGATGCCCGCAAAAAGGTTGAAATCATCGAAGCCAAGGTTTTGTCGAATAGAAAGCCGCCCTATGGAATCGTGGGCGGACTGTACGATGCCATGAAAGATGCCGGTGGCGATGTTTTGTTGGCCAACAACCAGGAAAGCCGTGATGCAGCCATTTTGTTTAAGGAAACCGAAGGCAACGACATCCATTGTGCAGCAGCCGTAGCTACTGCAACACTAATCGAAGCCGCTAAAACGGGATTGGTGAAAAAAGATGACCTGATCATGTTGAATATAACCGGTGGCGGTGAAGCAAAATTTAAAGCGGGTAGGGAAATGTTTTTCCTCCGGCCGTTATTATCTTTTAGTGTCAATCCGGACGAAGACCTGGTTGTTGAAAAAGTGAAGGGATTATTTTAAAGCGTTTTTTCCCGATTGTTATCGAAGTCGGTCTTTGGGTCTCATTTCTCATTTGGGTTGTAAAGATATGGTACCTGTCGGCTGGGAGCAGGGAGATGGGAGCATGGGGCATGGAGCTGGGGAGCATGGGGCAAAAACCCCGACAGCATTAAGTTGTCAGGGTTTATGACGGCAAGCATATTTAACAAGTCTGGTTGGGCTATCTGGTTTTTAATTTTGTAATTACCTTTTTCTCATAAACGAATAAGTGTTCCCCATCGCTGGTAAGTGAGTTTCCGGCGCCTTTTTTGGCTTTAAATTCCTTGTATTTACCGGTATCGACATCGAATGCAGCCAGATCAGCCTTATCCGTAACCATGATGACCAAATCGTCCTTTCGATCAAAAAGTGTAGATGTTTTGTACTTTCCGCTGCTGATGAGATCGCCATTTGCAGCATCGAAAGTTGAAACACCCTTTTCACCAATCACAACTACAATATGGTCCTGGTAGGGTAAAATCAGGCTGGCTTGTCCAACGCCACCTTTTGCAGCGGGGACTTCGTATTTTTCCTCTCCGGTATTGATGTCGATGCCATAGAGGGCTTTGCCACTACAAACAATATAGTAGTTATCGAATGTGATAGAATTGGTAATTCCCTTTCTGAATTTTTCCGATTCCCAGGCCAAAGTCCCGTCGGTGGTATTAAGAGCCTGAACTCCAAAAGGTTTTACTTCAGGGAAAGTAACCCCCCACTCTGTAATCCAATCATCTCCCGACCTGTACCTTCTGTGAAATTGCGTTTCTACCCTTCCTCCAATCTGTAATGCTACCTTGTTACCAACTACGTTCATACCGGGAATAGCACGAGCACCTTTGATTTCCATGGATGTCCAGATGAGCTTTCCGGTTTGTATATCGTATTTTTTTACGTATTGACTTCTCTTGTTCGACATATCTAAAACATAAATGTCTTCGCCCACGATAACAGGTTCGGCAACTGCACCATATACACCAAATTTAGTAGCCCCCTGGGGTGCTTTTACCACATCTGCCGTATAGTCAAACGCTGCCGACCATAAGTTGGCGCCCGTATTATAATCATAGACCTGCATCCCATTCATGCGTAGGAATACTTTGTCATTTGAAATATCCAGATCATAAAGAAAGGTTCGGGTAATTACCTTGCGTTCGGCCCTGCCGACGTAAGTATTTTCCCAGATGATGTCACCATTCGTCATGTTAATTCGTGCAATCTGATTTTTAAAACCTGTAAAAAAGGCCATCAACCCGCTGGGCATAAAATTTACCATCACCATGGTTCGGTCAATGCTGTTGTATACATATTTTCCAACGGTACCAATGAATTTTGACGTACTCCATACCTCTTCACCAGTATGGGCCTTAATAAATACCAATTCTTTTTTAAGGGATATGGCAAATCCTTCCTCCTCAGGAACATACACCACGGCACCTTCCGTTACATCCTGATATTTATCGGTATTCCAACGCAGGGCGCCCGTTTCCATATCGATGCAGGCAATCTGATCCTTTCCCATTTTTCGGTCGAATAAAAAAATGGTGTTCGATTCCCAAAATGCAATCAGTTCATCCACCTTGCGTAGCTTTGGTGCTATATCTTTATAGGCTTTTGTCCACAACATCGATCCGTCAGCATTCTTAAAGACGGTGATTTTTTTGTCATCTGCAGCAAAGCTGTAAGAATTGTCTTTGTCGGAGATGTCGGTTCCGTAGTAGTCGATCTGGTGACCCATTTTGGCTTCCCAGACGATGGTCATGTCATCCTGTGCAACAACAAATTGTGTTGCCAGCGCGAGTAGCGTAATAAGTAAAAATTTTTTCATGTTGGCAGAATTTAGGGTTAACTGAAATTAAACAGATAGCTGAATTTATAGCTTTTGCCTTTTGGCATTTTAAAGTCGAATTTTATATTCTTTACAAAATCCTTGAGTTTATTTTGTGATTGAATTGAACCACCCTCATTGCTCTTAACAAACACCGTTGCCACCAGGCCTTTTTCATGAATTGTAATTTCAAATTCAAAACGTCCGGAGATTTTGTTTTCTTGTACAAATAAATGCAACTCACCTTCAGGTGCTTCCATTGATTTTTGGATGGCGGTTTTGGCGGTAGCCACCACTTCATCGTAGTCTTCAATCAAAGGTTTTTTATCCGCATTTACCGTGATGGATGACAGCAAAAGGAAGATCAGGAATAATTTTTTCATTGACATCAATTTTAAAGTTTAGGTTCCCAGAAAATAAGGTGGTTTCCCATGGTCATAACAAGGGTTTTGTTGTCGGGAAGGAAGGCGAACGACATACGGCCATCGCCCATGGTCATTCCGACTTCCGTTTTCTCAAATAACCTGTACGATTCCTCAAACCTGTCTTTTATACGACCAGTTTCAAAATCAAATAGTTGAAGTTCAGTAAAGCGCCCATTTCTTGAAACCATCCCAAACAGCTTCCCATCAGGGCTTAATTTAAACTCTGGTTCATAAGATGCCTGTGATGTAAATCCCTTTCGCTGTGGTTCGCCGGTTTTGCCATTGATGGTCGAGATATAGGATTGCCGGCCTGATTTTGAAGACTGGACTTTGATATGGGGGATTTGCAAACAAAACAACGTATTTCCATCGGGGCTGTATTCCAACCTGTAAATGATGTCGTATAAGCTATTTACGGTATATTGCAACGAAAAGGATTCGATGTCATACACGCTGATCTGGTTTTTATATTTAAGGGCTGCTTTAAGGGCCCTTTTATTCTTTTTATAATAGGGTTCTTTTTTTAATTCTTTTTCATTTGGCTTATGCGAAACAGCCAGGTATTTTCCATCAGGCGAAACAGCCAGTCCATTTGTAGCCTGATTCAAGATGAACGACCTGATTTTTTCGCCGGATGGCAACTTCCAAATGGTGATTTCATTGCCAGAGATGGAGATGGCATGCTCGCTATCAGGCGTGATGGTCACTGCATGACATTTTTCAAAATGGACTATCTTTTGCCCAGTGGCTGCATGGATGATGTCAAAATCAACTTCGCGGTCTTTATTCAAGCTAAAATCCAGATAGAACAACTGTTGCAGAAGGACGAACTTTCCATCGGCTGAATGCCTGACAGTTGATCCCGCGTACCAATTACCTACGTCAAATTGCTGAATTACGTTTTTGTTTTCAAAATTAAATTGATAAAAAGGGAAACTCTGTATGCTGCTGATGGCAAGATAGGAATGATCGGGTGCCAGGTCCAGACCGCATAGAATTTGTTTGGCATCTCCCACCCTTACCCGTTCAAACTTCATGTTACTACTTTGGGCCGTAACCATTTCAGCCATGAGTACAATGGCAAGCAATTTTAGCAGAAAAAGTATTTTAGTAGTATTCATCTTGCAAATTAAATTTGGAACATTTTACGACAAATCTATTCACTTATAAATTAATGATTGTCAACAAATAAGCATATTATTAGCAATCAAAAACCAACCAGGTACAGGCCGTAAAAACAGGATGCCTTTTACCTGAAAAGCTATTCAACAACTTTAAATGCAAATATATAGTGGGAAATAGGGGAAAAATATACGGTATTGTACGTATTTATTTGGGCTTTAGACTATTTAAATCCTGGTCACTCGGTTTACTCGGTTGGTTTATTGCTAAATATCTCCAACCACTGATCGGCCATCACAATGGGTTTTAGCAACGATTTTAAAGGGCTTCTCATGATTTCTTTGGAGCCGGGGAGCAGAGAAATCATGATGGGCAATGCTCCAAACGCCAGGCCCAGTGCCTGATAAAACTGACCCATTCCGGCACGAAACAAAAAATCGCGAACACGCTGGTTACGCAACTCAACACTTAGTGAGGTAAAAGCCATAATAACAAACAGTGCCCTGACCATCATCTCAAAACCGATTTGGGCACCTTCCATGCTGGGCCTAAAGCCTTGTTCTCCAATGTTCCAAAAAAAAGTAGAAAACAATAAGATGAGTACGAGTTGCATCCAAAAAATGGGTTTTCGCAATCGCCGCATGGCCTTGCGGTAACGAAAACCAAAAACAAGCGTGTAAACAGCAACGTAGGTTAATCCCTGATAAAAACCCACATAATTTAACAGGAACAGGCCCAGAGGAATGGCCATCAGGTGTGTAAACAGTAAGATGGTGGAGGTTTTAAATTCCGAATTCATGGGAAAGAACTCCTGGTTATTCGAAACGGCTTTGTCAGGAATATCCAGTTTTTGTCTGCCCATTTGCAAGGCTTTCTTACCAACCCAGGTTCCCATCCATCCGGCCATAACGCCAACAATGGCATAAACAATTAATAAAGCTGTAAAAATTTCCAGTGGCTCAGCTTCCTTGATGCGAAATTGCTTAAGTGCGAAGTTGATCATGTTGATGTATACTTTGAGCAAGTCGAATCCGTACACGATGATCAGGCTGATGATTTTGTGAAACAAGGCACTGGATACGCTCATGATTCCGGCAAGGAGATAGGAGGGAAGGTTGGCTCCTAAAAGAACTATAACCAATTCAACCAATGCGGCTTCCATGAAAATCCCGGTCATGGGTCCCAGGATAAGGGCGCTGGGCGAAACCGATTTCATCAGCGCGGTAATAAGCCCGGCCCGGATAATCAGGCCCCGCTGTGGCCATATCTGATAAAAACCGATGAGCAGAATGGTGCCTGCCACCGCCAGAAATGAACCTGCAAACGGAATGCGGGTATTGTGCAAAAAACTGCCAACGATTATTTCAACCGATGCCCACAGCCCACCCACCACGGCGGCTTTTGTCCATAGATCGCTTTCGGTTTTTGTTGCGTTTTTTAACATGAAAGCAGGTCTTCCGGTGAATTCAGGTTGTGAAAAAGTGAAGCCTTCGATCCTTCGATGGCCGATTCGATGCGTACATATTTGGTGTTTAGTTTTTCTAACAAATCCATCATTTTAAAATTTCCTGCTGTCAGTTGTTGTTGAACAACCGAAATACATGAAAGGTGATAACAGGCGGTAAGTGGTTCGATAAACCCGTTTTCGTGGATGGGGACCACCGCCTGGTAATCATGGCTGTATTTAAGAAGTTCCTGATATACTTCTATTGTAACAAAAGGCGTATCGCACGAAATCACCAGGTTTATGGCTGATTGACTTTGTCTCAGACAACTGTACAAACCACCGATGGGACCGGCATCAGGGATTTCATCGCTGATCACCCGATAATCCAGCAGCTCGTACTGATCGATTTTGTCGTTTGCAGAAATAATCAGTGTTCTGCAAAGGGGTTTCAGGGTATCGATGGCATAGGTAATCAGTGCTTTTCCACGAAAGTGGCAAAGTCCTTTTTCTTTGCCCATACGGCGGCTTTTTCCTCCCGACAATACAATACCTGTTAGTTCACTATTTTCCTGATTTGTCATGGTGTATTTTCATTGGATTGAAATGTCTGCGGTAAAAATAAGCTGCTGTCACCATAGCTCAAAAACCGAAAGTCATGGGTCAATGCAAAGTCGTAGGCGGTTTTCCAGTCTTCGCCGATAAGTGCCGAAACCAGCAACAACAACGTGCTTTTTGGCTGGTGAAAGTTGGTAATCAATCCGTTGGCAAAACGAAATTGGTAGCCGGGTGCAATCATCAGGCGGGTTTGTCCGTGCAAGGCCCCTAGTTGATTTTTTTCCAGGTAATCGATAATCGTATTTAGCGCTTTCGCTGAAGAAAAGTCTTCTTCAACCTTGAGTTGATAGGGATCCCACTGTTCTACGGTCATGGATTCATCACCCTGATGTAGTTTTACGGCCATCCAGAAAAGGCTTTCCAGCGTGCGCATGCTGGTGGTGCCCACCGGAATAACAGGTTGTCCCAATTTTTTTTGCAGATGCCTGAGAGCCGAAAGGGGTACCACCATTTTTTCAACATGCATCTCATGTTCGGCTAAGGTGTCACTCGAAACGGGTTTAAATGTTCCGGCTCCCACATGTAAAGTCACCTTTTCGTTTTCAATGCCTTTGACAGACAATTGGTTTAGTATTTCTTCTGTAAAATGTAGTCCGGCCGTGGGCGCGGCCACCGATCCGTCATGTTTAGCATAGACTGTTTGGTAACGGATTGTGTCGTCGGGCTGAGCTTCACGATTCAGGTATGGAGGCAACGGTATAAGGCCGCTTACGCTGATGATTTCATGAAAATGGATTTCGGCTGGTTGCCAGGTAAAACGGATGAGAAAAGCATCTGACAAATCAGTGATTTTTTCTGCAAATAGCGTAATATCTTCTCCGTTAATCCGGATGAGTTTGGATAATAAACCTGTTTTCCAGCGTTTTACATTTCCAACCAAACATTTCCAAACCACACCCGAAGTTTGTTGAAAAGCAAGCTGAAAATCATTCACCGGTTCAAAGGGTTCGAGGCAGAAGATCTCAATGGTGGCACCTGTCGGTTTTTTAAATAATAACCTGGCCCTGACTACTTTGGTTTCGTTAAAAATCAGAAAGGAGTTTTTTGGAAGCAGTTGTGGTAAATCGATAAATTTTTTCTCACACGATGTATGTCCATCAAAATACAACAGTTTTGAATCGGCTCTGTTTTCTAATGGAAATTTGGCAATCCGCTCATCGGGAAGCGGATAATCATACTCATCAATATGTAGGGTGGAAGGATGTGACATCTTATCAATTAAGCGGCAAAAATAATGGAAATACGCCACCTTTTTGAGTAGAATGACGACTCATTTCCTTAAAAATTAGACCAGGGAATAACCAATGCTTCAAATATTACATATAGTAACCTGGACTAGCCAGAAAAGTTTCACGCAAAGTGCGCAAAGAGGCATTTGAAACAGGTTCAACTTACTTTGCGATCTTCGCGTGTCCCCGCTTCGCGGTCTTTGCGTGGAACAGAACCAACATTCAAATCCTAGGAGTGACCTCCCACGACGATTTTCATGATTTTAATATTCAATACTACCCATCGCCAGGCTTGCCATATGACATTCCTGCGCCAGAATAGCGTTGATTTTGTGGGCATGGGTGGATAGGATTCCTGACTATATGCGGTGGTTCTTTTAACTTCTTCTTTCATTTTGGTAAATTTTTGATTGAATTAAAACCTGACGATTAAAATTATTCTGGCAACAGCCACCAGAAAGGATAACCTTTGGCTTTGTGCAAAAACATATAGTGCATAAACCATTTCAGCCAGTGACCTGCCAATCCGGCTTCGCCCATGGTGTAATTGATATCTCGGCCGTACTCGGGGAATTTGTCCCAATCCTGAACGATGGGCGAAACGGTCATGGTAGCGGCTGCACCGCCAATCATTCCATAACCGGCCGAGATAATGCAGGCGGCACCCATGCGTGCCATGGAGGCTTTGTGTTTGAGGGTTGGTTTTCCTGTATTAATCCAGTCGATGATGTTTTGTGCTACCACCTTGCCTGTAACGCCCGAAGGCATTCCGGTGCGTGGAGGAGCAGGGAAAATGGCCGTTCCATTGGGGCTTTTCATGGGCTTGCTAATGCTGTGAGGGGGCGCAAATGCGATTCCGGCAGCAAACATGTTTTGATAAAGCGGGTTCTGATAAGTCTGTGGCCAGTCGGCGGCTTTCCATTCTTCGAATGGTTTTGAAGTGTAATCGGCATCTACTTTCATAAAGCCGTTGGGGGCAAAAATAGAAGTGGTGATGTCTTCACCTTGTTTGTTGAAAGCTGTAAATCCGGGTCCCGAAAATGCCGGAATGAGCATTGAAAAGTCAAAATCTTCTTCACCGGTAGTTCCATCCAGGAGTTCATAATGCACCTTGCCGGGTTCAACTTTGGTAACACCGGCGCGTTTTAGCCAGGTAATCCCGCTTTCCTTGAGAAACGATTCGGCGAATACCCTGGTAGAAGTGATGTAACCTCCTCTCTTAATATAAGCGCCACCCATGCCGAAATCACCCACTTCATATTCATTGGTGATCCACCTGATATCTGCCAGATGCGAGAGCTTGCGTTTTTTAACCTCATAGGCTACATTCATAATGTATTCAAAAGCAGCCCCCTGGCAAGTGGCACCCGGATGTCCGGTGCCAATAAGAAATTTCTGATGTTCACCATTTTCCATCTTCTTAAAGGCCACCTGAAGTTTTTCCCAGGCTTCGTGGGCATGATCGTAGGAACAAACTGAAACCGTGTTTTTTCCCGGCCCGAGGCCTTCGGTGGCTTCAAACTTTAGTTTGGGCCCGGTTGCGTTGATCAGGAAATCGTAGTCCACTTTTTCAATGGTTCCGGCTTTGTCCTGACCTGTATATTCAATGGTAACAAAGCCTTTGTTGATTTCGCTATCACCTTCAGGATGAAAGGATACTGCCTTTGCTTGTTTAAAAATAATCCCGGCTTTCTGATAACGCTTGTCGAGTCGGAACCGCACCTGGTCGATAGTCATCCGGCCCACGCCGACCCAAATATTCGACGGGATCCAATGATAGTAAGTATTTGGAGCCACTACCACGACTTCGTGTTTGCCACCAAGTTTTTTCTTTAGCAGAGCCGATGCCGTATGACCAGCAATCCCTGCTCCCAACACAACCACTTTTGCCATGTTTTTATCAAAAAATGAGTATGAAGTTCAAAATTAACAAAATAAAAGCCTCTTTTACATTCTTTTTT
>JAUYGX010000091.1 GCA_030690365.1 Bacteroidales bacterium
CCGAGTGTTAAACTGTTTCCCGCACAGATGGTTGAATCGATACCTGTAATAGCCAATGGCAGTGGGTTAACAGTCACTACGATGTGATTGGAAGTTACACTTCCGCAGCCATTTGTATTGGTTACAAAATAGTCACCACTTATAGATACGGTGATTGATGCTGTTGTTGCACCATTGCTCCAGGTTCCGTCAACATTTCCTGAAAGGATTACACTTTCGCCTTCGCAAAATGTTGTTGGTCCACTTGCTGTAATAGTTGCAGCAAGGGGTTCCATTGCTATTGTAACTACATTGTTGTGCAATGCGATTGCTCCTCCACGTGACAGGCCCCGGCCCAGAAGTGAAGAGCCTTCCAATAAAGTTATTGCACCATTAGCGATGACTGTACCCCTGAAGACTGAACTTTCCCCTAAATCAAAATCTCCATTTATTTGCCAAAATACATTACAATTCGATGCTGAATTAATCAACACAACGTTTGAGAATGTACTTGTTGCCAGAGCGCCATCAATCTTGATAATAAATATGGCATCAGGATCACCCTCACCATCCAGAATTAAATCTCCATTTAATGTCGAAGCAGCACCCAGACAGTAAACATTAGGTGAAAGCACCTGGCTGTTACCCAATGTAGTTCCAAGTACCACATCGCAGGTAGTTGCAAACAAAGCACTGTATGCCACATCCACATCAATTGCCGCCTGAACCGAAACAGGATCGGTTACATGAATATCCCCGATTACTGTTCCTGGTGGAAATCCGGTGAATGAGCCTACATTGGTGCCAATATCACCTGTTACAATTGACGCTCCGTCGTTGCTAAATGCACCTACTGCAGTAAATAGCGCAAAAGAGGAAGTGGTTCCTAATGGAGGAGCCTGCCCGTAATTCATAAGCGGGATAAAAAGCAGCATAACTGCCGTAAATAAATTGATTAATAATTTTTTCATAGTATAATCATTTAGTTTGTAAACAATTTTGTTTCGCTACAAAGGTGACACCAGGTAAAAGGATTGTTATTACATAACTTTATTTATAAGTTACATGATTCACACATGTGCTTCACAACAAAAGGAATAGTGAAAATTATTCTGTAGTAGTAGAGTTGTGGCAAACTTTCTAAACGAGCCACTATTACTAAATAAGGCTGCCTGATTTTTTTCAGGCAGCCTTATTTAAAAGGAGTTGTAATTAATGATTGAATAATTACTTCCTGGGAATGATATCGATTATAACCGTACGGTTGTAAAAGCGTTCTTCAGGAAATTTGTTATTGAATTGTGATAAGTTTTCATCCTCACCAAATCCATGCACTTCAAAGGTAACATCGCTTCTACCTGCCTTCGACAAGCCTGTTTCCATAATTTGCTTCACATCATTGGCTCTGGCCAGCGACAAATTTAGGTTATAAGCTTCTTCTCCGATCACATCGGTATACCCATGAATAATAACGGCTGCGTTGGTTGGGATCTTTGGCAATACGATGTCGGTAAGGTACTTATCATATATTTTAATAGCCTCCGAGTCGTTGAATTCATAGATAATACTGAACCTCAGCCCTTCTTCGTTTTCAGGAAGGTTCCAAAGTACCATGCGTACCGTTGTGTCCTGTATTACCGTCTTATTGTGCTTGGTTTTACCTACCATCGTTACCTTAAAATCTCCCATTGGTCTGGTACCCAAAATTGTTTTTCCCGGTATGCTGACCGTATCGTGGGTATAAGGCCCATAATGCTGCACTTCTCCTTTTTCGTCGCTGATTTCCATCGACCATGATGTGAACGCTTTATTTGCCCCGGTAGCATTGAAGGCAACATAACTGTCGATTGGTGCGGTTTGCGAGGCCACAAATTGTACTGGTTTCAGAGGTGCATCCGGACCACTCAGGTACTCCATCAGTAAGGCTGGCGAACTGCTTTCAACAGATACCCGGCGATCCCCTTCACGAAGAAGTTCAAGTTCGAGGATGCCACCCGGCTGTTCAGAAGGTAGTTTTGGTTTATAGCGGCCTTCGACACTAATCCTTGAGGCATCAATTCCAAAAATGCTTGTGAGGTAGGTTTTAACTGATTCCGACATTTTAGAGCCATCAACAGGACCTAACTCTGAGGATCCAATCAATTTAATTGATGAGGATGGATTTTTCAACATGCGGTCGCCCAGGATGTTCAACACATTGTAATAGACAATCAATTGTCGTTTTGAACGACCTGGCAAATCGATGGTTACAAACTGTTCGAGGCGATCCTCTCTAAAATCATTCACCTGATCCTTTTTTAGCAAAATGTAGCGGTCGGGAATGTCTGTGGATCCAATATTGAAGAAAATATAATTGCGAAGCGGGAAGGTTTCCCTTACCATGCGTTCAGTCGCAATATTTTCAGGTGAGTAGACTGTAAACAAAACTTCTGGTTCATCCGGAGCTTTTATACCAACAGAATAAATATCGTCGCCTCCGCTGCCACCTTCTCTATTAGAAGAGAAGTAACCTTTTGTCAGTTCGTTGTTACCTATGAAAGCGTAATCATCGTATCGCGTGTTTAAAGGAAATCCGACATTGTATGCTTTGCCAAATCCAGGTTCATTTATCCAGCACTCGTAGATATCAAGGCCACCCAGACCATAATGCCCATTAGAAGTGAAAAATAATTTGCCGTTTTTTTCTTCAAAAAACGGGAACATTTCATCTCCTGTTGAATTGATATTACTGCCGAGATTTTCGGCTTTTCCCCAAACTCCTTTTTCATCTCTTGTGATTCTATAAATATCTGTGCCACCGTATCCTCCGATCATATCACTTACAAAATACATGGTCAATCCATTGGAAGTCAGGCAGGGGTGTCCAACTGAGTATTTTTCGTTATTCAGAATAAATGGTTCAGGATCCGACCACTCGCCATCGATAAAATTGCTCAGGTAAATCTGAAGCTCAACAATTTTGTCTTTTGTTTTATCATGTGGGTTGTTTTTTGTGAAGGCTAAATAATTGCCATCGCTGCTAAAACTTATCGGGCCATCATGTAGTTTACCATTCAGGCGTTTTTCAAAAACTTCAGGGTCGTTCAACTGGTCACCATTTACTTCTGAAACATAAATATCCCAAAATGGTTTATTGGTCCAGTTGTAGTTTCTAACAATGATGTTGTTGTGCGATCTGGTGGATGCAAATACTATTTTATCTTTATAATAACTGGTGCCAAAATCGAGTGCGTCCGTATTTACATTCAGGTGTTTAATTGTATAAATACCTTTATCGATTAATAAATTGTCTAAATTGTTCTTATTGGCCAGGTAGTTAATCGAGCGTAGATCGTTCGGCATAAGCACAATAAACTTATCCATCCATTTACCAGCTTCGTTGTATTTACCATTTATCTTCAGAATCATCGCGTAGTTGTAAAAATCCTCCGGTATGACGTCTTTTTTTTCGCTTATTAATTTTAAGTAAACCGCCTCCGATGCAATATTTTGATCAAGGTTGTAATAACTCTCAGCCAGCTTGCGTTGCCCCTCTGTGGTCAACTCTTTTACACTGGTATAAGCATCAATGGATTTATCAAAGGAGTAATTAAAAAAGTATTTATCACCTTTTAATTCTTTGTTCGATTTTTCTTGCGCAAAAACGTTTATTCCAATACCTAAAATTATAATGATGGGTATAAATATTTTTTTCATGGTTTATGTTTTTAAATTGATTAAAAATATCTGGGTGAATGGATTTGTTTTTTGCTGGAGAATACAAAATCATATCTCAATAATATTTCATGGCTTCCCTGATTATATTTAGAGGTTTTAAGGCCAAATGACCAGTCATATGAGTAGCCTATATGGAGTTGTTCTGTAATATCCAATCCTACAAGACCTCCAAAAGCATCCCCGGTACGGTACATGGCACCTACCAGAAATTTTTGCATAATGATAAAGGATGCTGTCAAATCTGCCTGGATAGGAGACGCAGCAGTTACTTTGACAAGCGTTGTGGGTTTAAAGGCGAGGTCTTCTGTTAGATTTATCACAGCCCCGGCAATGAAATAATAGTGTCTTCTTTCTTTGCCAATGAGAAGACTTCCATCAAGTTTCTCTTTTGAAGAATACCTGTTTTCTATTAAATATGGCACCGAAATACCAGCATAGAAACGTTCTCTGGAATAATACACTCCAAAGCCGAAATTAGGGGTAACCCGGTTATTAATGTTGTTTTGAAATGCCGGGTCAATTTCTTCATCCAAGAGTAGTGTATTCAGATTGGCCTGAAATATGCTCGCACCGGCACTTAAACCAAGTGCCAGTTTGGATTTTTCAGTGAGATTCATTCTATAAGCATAATCAACAACCACTGTGGTATTGTTAGTTGGACCTATTTTGTCGTTTAGTACCGACAATCCCAGCCCGACATGTTCGTTGTTTAATGGTGAATGCAATGTTACAGTTTGAGTTAATGGTGCACCTTTAAAACCAACCCATTGAGAGCGATGTAATGCCGTTACAGTTAATGCTTCCCTGCTTCCTGCGTAGGCAGGATTAACAGCTAGTGTATTATTCATGTAGTGCGTAAACATGGGCTCTTGCTGAGCGTTTATACTCAAGCTCCCTAAAGTTAAAGCCAGAACGAATGTTATCTTTTTTAGTGTTTTCATCTTACTAATATTTCAATTATTTACCGTGTTAATATTTTACCTGTTTAGATAAATTGTTCCTTTAATAACTTCAGAACCATCATCCAAATCAAGCAGATAGAAGTATGTTCCTACTGGCAATTCATCTCCTCCCATGCTTAATCCCATGGTTGTTTTGCCATCCCAGGAATTTTGGTAGGGACTTGCTTCGAACACTTTATTTCCCCAACGATTGAAAATTATTATATTATTATCAGGATAATACAAAATCCCTCTGATTACAAATAAATCGTTTGTGCCATCACCATTAGGTGAGAAGCCTTCCGGTATAAAGAAATCTCTGGGTTCTGGTTCAATGGTTGAAACATTGTTTGCCAGGTTTGCATCGGGTTCAATACCAGTGATTGTTGCGGTATTAATATAGGTGCCCTCTGAGTTTACAACAGCCGTAATTCTTAACGTTTCGGATGCCCCATTTATCATGGCCCCAATCGTCCAAACACCAGTTGAAGGGCTGTATGTACCAATTGTGGTTGTAGATGAAACTAAGGTGTATCCGTTTTCTAATATTTCAGTTATGGTAGCACCTGTTGCATCTGATGGTCCATAATTCGTCGCGATAATGGTAAATACGATTGTATGTCCAATCAACGGGAGATAATTATCTGCTGTTTTAACAACACCCAAATCAGAACTGGCGCAGTTGGTTACCTCGATTATCACAGGTGAAGGAACCGAACTACAACCATTAACGGAAACGCTTAAGGTATAGGTACCTGCATCTGTAATGGAAGCAGAAAGAATTTCGGGATTTTGATCAGTAGACGAATACCCATTCGGGCCAGTCCAGCTATAGGTAGCTCCATCAACCGTTTGCGCCGTAAGGAATATCGTTTCATCTTCGCAAACCGGTGAATTACCAGTGGCCGCTGCAATTGGTGTTGGCGTTACATTTACCAGCCTGTCTGCACTTGTTTCACCACAGAATCCGGTTGAAGTAGCTGTGATGGTAGCAAAACCATTAAAGTCAGCGTCCCAGTTCATCACACCTGTAGTTGAGTTGATTACCCCCGCTGTTACAGGTAAAACCGAGTAAATTATTGAAGTGCTATTTGCTGCTGTTGCAGAATAGGTCTCGTCAGGTGAATCCTGGCACAGTGTTGTCGCTCCAGATGTAAAGAGGGTAGGACCTGTACTAAGGTTTACCGTAACCAAAATATCTGCAGTTGTTGTGCTGCAAACACCTGTTGAAGTAGCGGTAATAGTAGCTGTTCCAACAAAATCAGCATCCCAGTTCATTACACCTGTATTTGGATCAATCATGCCTGCTGCTACAGGCAGTACAGAGTATGTAATTGAAGTACTGTTCGCAGCGGTTGCAGTGTAGGTTTCATCGGGTGAATCCTGACATAGCGTTGTTGCTCCGGCTGTAAAGAGGGTAGGTCCCGTGGAAGGATTTACCGTTACCAATAAGTCGGCAGTTGTTGTACCGCAAAGTCCTGTTGAATAGGCTGTGATAGTAGCTGTTCCACGAAATCCAGCATCCCAGTTCATTACACCTGTATTAGCTTTTATTCTTTCGAATCTGTCATTAGCTTTTTTTAAAAATTTTTGGTTAAAATATTTCAATAAGCGGGGCTTGTAATGAATAAATTATCTTAAAAATGTAGACTTATCGTCCTTGTTGTCTCTGTCTGAGTAAATCTGCCGCGGAGGTTGCCTGTTGTTGAGTGGTGCTGTCTCCTCCTTCAAGTTGAC
>JAUYGX010000092.1 GCA_030690365.1 Bacteroidales bacterium
TTTAATCTCAGAGAGATTTAGATAAAAATGGTTACCCGATTACATCGAGGTTAAAAAAAAGATAAGGACATCCCCCATTTGAATGACCTACTCAATCCATTTCCAATCTGGAAATTGCTGTTCAAGTAATATAACTTGGTTCTCAAATGATCCAGCATAGACCAGATATACACGAATCATCGATGGATCAGATGATTTAATTTCGATCGTGTAGTTCAAATCCTCAGGAGTTGAGCCATCGGTTTCAACACCAATGAACGAAACAGCTGTTCCAGCATCATAGTCGTGATTGTTTATGTTACATTTTGCACCACAATAGATGACTGTTCCTCCAGCTTCGTTGACTGACACAAACGCATCCTTATCAGTAAGATAATAAACATGACCGACAGGATTGTCTTTTTCAATCAACAGACCAGCGCCAGTAGGAATATTTGCACCTACAAGTGATACTTTTACATATGGTGCTGGAGGCATAACTGCGTAGGTCAATTGGTCGGAAGTTGCATCAGATGTATATTCGTGAACTTCACCTGTTTGCATATTGCCAACATAGACTTTATTACAGCCACTTCCGCAGTTACCGCTTTTGGGGTCAAACATATTGTTAATCGCCCACGCAAGTGAATCTTTTGGATCCTCATAGCCACCAAAAACAATAGTGACTGCCGCGTGACCAGCTGTCATACCGATAGAACCAGCTTTACATCCAGACTTTTTTTGGCAGACGTCAAAAATGATGTCACCAATGTCTTCAGCAAAACCGTACTTTCCGGTAAAGACAGTTAACAAATCTCCAGCGAGTGTAAACTTGCCGGAAGCCCAAACCAATGTTGATTGATAAGGATATTCGACCACATGTGGACCAGATGTATTCAGCGAATATGTCACAACTTTCAGCGCGCCATCACCATCGTAAATTGGAAAATAATTTGCCGGAACTTTAAGTTCGACAATTTCCTCTACTTCAGGTGCAGATATGGCGGTTTCAGGTTGCGGTGTAACACTCGGCAACACAACTTGTGGTGTCTGTGATGCAACACTTGGTTGAAAAGCTGTAGGCGACGCCAATGGTAAAAATGGCGTAGCAGAGGCCGCGGGTGCGGGTGCTGGTTTGGATTGACGGTTGCGAATTGAGGAAAATCCTATGCATCCGAAGATACTAAGGAAAATCATAATTGCAACAGCAATCCAGAAATTTCTACGACGATTTATATTTGACTTGCTAAACATTTTGCACCTCCATGTGCATAAATTTGATTACTTTATTTTTTATGTATATGCGCCAAGTTAGGCCCATTTAATTTTT
>JAUYGX010000095.1 GCA_030690365.1 Bacteroidales bacterium
CTCAACTCCATTGCCCTGCGGCTCGAGTTGAAAGAAGGGATCAACAACTGCACCATCATCAATGATGCTTATAATTCGGATTTCAATTGGTTGGTGATTGCCATCGATTTTCTAAATCAGCAAAACCAACACAAGAAAAAAACCGTGATCCTGTCTGATATTTTCCAAAGCGGACTCAATGAAGTGGAACTATACTCAAATGTGGCCTCACTGCTAAAGGAAAAAAACATCCACCAGTTAATAGGCATTGGGCCGGCTATCAGGAGGCAAGCTGATAAATTTGAAGCCGGATCGCAATTTTTTGAAAGCACCGAAGACTTTATCAGGAATTTCTCGTTTGCAAGTTTCTCAGGGCAAACCATTTTGCTAAAGGGGGCGCGTGTTTTTGAGTTTGAGCAACTGAGCAGAATTCTGCAACAAAAAGCCCATGAAACTGTTCTTGAAATCAACCTGAATGCCATCATCAACAACCTGAATAAGTTCAGGTCGAAACTGCAGCCCGGAACGCTGGTGATGGCCATGGTAAAGGCTTTTTCGTATGGAGGTGGCAGTTTCGAGATAGCCAATGTGCTTCAATATCACCAGGTGGATTATCTGGCAGTGGCCTACGCTGATGAAGGGGTGGACCTGCGCAAAGCGGGCATCGATTTGCCCATTATGGTGATGAGCCCAGAGGAACATGCCCTCGACACGATGATCAGGCACCAGTTGGAGCCAGAAATATTTAACCTTCGCACCCTCAGATTACTGGAGAAGGCCATCAAGCGCAATGTAATCCCACAAAACAAACCGGTTAAAATCCACTTAAAAGTGGATACCGGGATGCACCGACTCGGGTTTGGAATGGAGGAAATTGCTGAAATCATTTCAACCATTAAAAAGAACCCGCACTTGTACCTTCAGTCGGTTTTCTCGCACCTGGCCGCCAGCGACAAACCCGCATTCGATGAATTTACCCGTGATCAAATCAAGCAATTAACTCAGGCAAAGGAAATGACCACCGATCAATTTGAGCATAAAATCCTTTTTCATCTGGCCAATTCGGGAGGCATCAGCCGTTTTCCGGATGCCCACTTCGACATGGTTCGCATTGGTATTGGCATGTATGGCATCGGCGAGAGGGAAATGCAGTTGGACAATGCAGTCCGGCTGAAATCGGTGCTGGTTCAGATCAGAGAGGTAAAAAAAGGGGAGAGTGTAGGTTACAACCGAAGTTGGATTGCGGATAAAAATACACCCGTTGGAGTGGTGAGTATTGGATATGCGGATGGCTTGCTTCGTGCCCTTGGAAACCAACGCGCCAACTTATTCATCAATGGAAATCCGGTTCCCATCATCGGGGATGTGTGCATGGACATGTGCATGGTTGACCTGACCGGCATCGATGCCATGGAGAATGATGATGTAATCGTTTTTGATGAAGAACACACGGTTAGCCAGCTTTCTGAAATAATTGAAACCATCCCTTATGAAATTTTAAGCCGGATCTCACGAAGGGTGAAACGGATTTATTACCATGAATAAGCCGGGAAGATTGCTTTTGATTTATCCCGCGTGAGGATGAAATAATTCGAAACCATTCACATATTTTGAACTTTTCGAAAGCCTGAAAGGCAAGGCATTGGTAACAGCGGCAGCCGTTTTATCTACGTCGGCATTGTATTTAAGCTCAACAATAATGTTTGCTGAGGTAAATTTCTCCAGAAAATGATCGTTTTGATTTCCAATGGCAAAGTACGACAACTCATGGTCGATGGTCAACCGAAAATGGTGATCGAAACTCAGATAATACTCCCTCAGATAGCGATTGAGCAAGGCAGGTTTTAAAAGTGCCAGGACTTCTCTTACCCACTCAGGGAGGGTTGACTTGCGAAAAACCTCCTGCAAACTTTCGCTCGAAAAGGCATCACCAAAGGTAAACGGATGCAGAATAAACGACAGCTTGTTGCCCAACATGCCTTCACGGGTTTTAAATTCCAACACTGGGGTATGAACTTCACCTTTTAGGTCGCCATACCAGCGTATCCGTGCCTTTTTGCGGCTTCCTTTACCGGAAACGTTGTCGAAATAGAAATCCATTTCGGTTGTATCGAGGTAGATATTGTTGATGTACCGGGGATAATGAATGGTATGAAAAGCAGCCGGATGATTTCTCACGATCTGTTGTATATCCCAATGGTAAAGCTCACCCTGTACAAACTTACGCTCATACCTGGCTGTGTTTTCATCAAATGGAGGAAACAACATCATCTGATTGCAACTGTTTAAAAGGACTTGCTTTCGATAAATGAAATCCGTATGTCATCTCCATATTTGGCCATTTCGCTTTTAAACGACTGAAGTTTCTCAGGTTTGGGCGAATTGACTACAAACGAAGCTTCTACCACCGATTTATTTTCATCATATCGCTTTAAGGAGTTCTTACCAAACTGCCGATTCACACTTTCGACAATTTGCGACAATTCAACGGTTCCGGCCTTGGCAGTAAAATTAAGATATAGATTCTGGTACGTACCTTTGTACGAGAGTAGGTGGCGGCCCCAAATAATAACCATCGCCACAGCAAAAGCGCTGACCACCACCAGTGTTTGGTTGGCACCAAGGCCCAATCCAAGAGAAATGGCAAAGAACAGATAGGCCAGTTCTTCCGGTTCTTTAATAGCCGCTCTGAAGCGCACAATAGAGAGTGCTCCTACCAAACCCAAAGACAATGCCAGTGAGGATTTTACAATGGAGATAATTAACATCGTGGTGAAAGCAATGAGCAAAAATGTTCCGGCAAACTGCCTTCTGTTTGAGATGGTTCTGCCACATTTGATGTAAGAAAATTCAAGAATAATGGCCAAAATGATGATAACACCTGAATTTACCAAAAAATCAGTCAATGACACCTGTTGTTCCTGCGTGATTAAAAATTTTTGGAACAATCCCCATTTATCGTTCATATTACTTATGGTTTAAGATTTCTTTATGAATTTGCAAAGGTAGAAAAAAGTGTAAATAAGCAAGGTTTAGAGCATATCAAAAAAAACCGGCGTTTGCAAACACTCTAATGGCCTGCATTACACTGATTTTTAATCTCCTTATTTGGCTTTTTCATTTTTAATAATCCAAATGGCATCAAGTGTAAGCATCGAATCCACGCTAATATTTTTCTTATTTGCCTTGCTTTCAATGGATTTCATCCACTCTTCACTCGATTTTATTTTATTTCGAAGCCTTCTTACCTTTTCCTGGAATTCATCAAGATCGATCTCTTTGTAATCAGGATTTGTAAACATATCATAAGCATGTTCAACAAAACCCCAGCCCAGTCCGGGCAGGGTGGCCTCGGTTGCCATAAGAATAATTACATCGTGATCGGCAATGGCTTTACTCAGATTCACGTCACTGGCTAAAAGATCAGACTTAAAGCTTTCGGGATAGACCTTTTTATTGTAGAACCAAAATTGGTTGTTTGAAAAAACATTAGACATGCCAAAATCAAAAATCCCCCAGTAATAACTATCGGAAATAACCATCACCGAAGGTTTTACCTTTCCAGAATCGGATTCAAATTTTACCTGAGGGTAAGCCATTTCGAACGTCTTCAGTCGAAATTTAATGTTCATGCCATCGGCAATATCGTAATCAGTTCCACGTGGCTGGTCCATTTCGATGGTATCCCAATACAAATGAGGTATTTTAATGTGTCTCAGGTCTTCGACATATCTGATCATAGAATCAGCCACCAGGCACATTCCATATTTACTCCAATGAATGCCATATTGTGGATATAATGGATACTTCGAATCTATCTTATGATCAAGAAAATACCGGTTAAAATCAATATAATTTAACCCTGATTTTCCGGCCAATTCAAGATACTTCTCATAATTTGTTGTTCCTCTGTCCTTATGGTATTTGTCAGGGAAGAATTCAGGATAAAAAGAGCCTTTTCCGGCAGCAAAAACCAATAAGATATCCTTATTCATTTTGGCCAGTGTATCCTTGATAAATTTCAGTTTGTCAATGCGGTGTGCAATGCTATCATGCCCGATATAATCAGTACCATAATAGGCCTTTATATAATTTAACTCGTACAAATAATTTTTTTTTCCAATAATTACCCCGTTGGCCTTTGCATTATTGAATAAGCTGAAAGCCAATTGATTGTTAACCCTGACAAAGAAGCTTCTGAATCCAAAGGCATCATTTAAGTAATCCTCTACCTTCAGTTGATATTCACCGGTAAACCAATTGTTTAACGTGAATTTTTTTTGTACCGGTTGACTGATGGCACCCTTTAAAGGAGCCATCTCAACAAAATTAAATAGTCCCTGAAAAAACGGAGCCGTCAGCACCAGTAAAATGATGACAAACAATACAACGAGTGGTCTGTGGGAGGCTGCTTTCATGTCTAAAATCTAAAGTAGATAAACGGGTTAAAACCAAAAGCAGTAATTGAGCTTACTGACAATAATAGCAGTACAATCGAGATGGCTGTTACAAACAAATGCCGTCTGTAGGTGTAATCTTTAAAATATATGGAATCCTGAATTTTTTGTCCAACGGAGAAATAGGTAAAAAAGGCGAAGAAAATGGCGATGCTGAAGAAAGTATAAAACTCCGAATCAAATGTTACCGGGTTCACAAAATCAAAGGCAAACATGCGACTTAAATACAACCATGCATCAGACTCGCTTTCAATTCTAAAAAATACCCACCCAATTACAACGATAAAAAAGGTGATGAAGGTGCTGGGGAATTTACCTATTTTACTATAAAATTTTAACAAGAAGCCACGTTCCAATACCAGGAACAAGCCATGATAAGCTCCCCACAATACAAAATTCCACGAAGCTCCATGCCACAATCCTGACATTAAAAAAACAAACCAAAGATTAAAGTAAAGCCGGGATTTGGATACCTTGTTTCCGCCCAACGGGATGTATAAATAATTGCGCATCCAGCTCCCAAGCGTCATGTGCCAGCGTCGCCAAAACTCTGTAATACTTTGAGATATATAAGGGTTGTTGAAATTTTCGGGGAATTTAAAGCCTATCATTTTGGCTATTCCAATGGCCATATCCGAGTAGCCTGAGAAATCAAAGTAAATCTGGAACGTATAAGCCAAAATTCCAATCCATGCGGTGGTTGTTCCCAATCCGGCATAGTCCATAGCAAAAATAGCATCTGCCTGTTGACCCATGTGGTTGGCGATCAGCACTTTTTTTGCCAGACCAATGGCAAACCGATAAAACCCGGTTAACCTGTTATCAATCGTGTCGTTTTGCGAACGATCGGTGATCTGATCCGCCAGATCGTTATAACGGATGATAGGCCCTGCTATTAACTTGGGAAACAGAATGATATACAATTGATAGTCCCAGAAATTGGTGAGTGGTTTATGCACCTTTCGATAAACATCAACCACATAGGTAATAGTTTCAAAAGTATAAAATGAAATCCCGATAGGCAGCAACAGCTTCGTCCACTGAATATTGCCCGTTCCGAACATGGATAGCATCCCATTGACATTTTCGATAAAGAAATTGGAATACTTGAAATAGAAAAGCAGGCCCATGTTGATTGAAACGGACAAGGTCAGCATCAACCGCCTGTTTCTCTTGCTTTGGGTTAGCGACATCCACTTTACTAAATGAAAATCGATAAAGGTGGTTCCAAGTATGACAAAGATAAATTTTGGGGCTCCCCAACTGTAAAAGAAAATGCTAAACAGCAGGATAACAATATTTTTGTATTTCTTACCAACAAAATAGTAAGTGATTAAAAATGCAGGGAAAAAGTAAAATATAAAAACAATACTGCTAAATACCATCACTTAACTGTTTAAGTTCGCGGAAACTTACCCTTTCTTCAAACAGAAACGGGTTTGAAAACAGGCTAAACTTAAGGACATGAATTAAGCTGTAATGCTTCAGATTGGTATAGAAATATATGGGATTTTTTAGTAGCGACTGTACGTGATGATGTTCAATTTTACCTTTTCTCATCAGGAATAAAATTACTTTTAGTTCATGCAGGCGCAAAAATAAGTAAATATCAGGAAAAACAATTATTAAACTCGGGATGTTTACGAATAGGAACTACATTGAAAAATCATTGCCTAAATGCAGGTACTGTTGTAAGAAAAGAATCATTTAGAAATAAACCAACCTAAAAAAAGATTCCCCAACAACGTTTGAGAAAGTTGTTGGGGAATTTGGGATAATTTTTGATCGCGATTTAATGGAGTGTGTCATTAAAACGACGAGGCACAAAACTACTAAAGTGGGTTCGCAATTACTTTGGCCAGAATGTAGAAAGAGATGTTATAAGTTACATCATCTTCATCGGTTTGTCCGGAAAATGTCAGGGTAAATGCTTTTTTCTCATTTAAAATGGCACTCAATTTATCCAACTGACCATTATCGTTAGTAAATGAGATTACATTTCCAACTTCAATAGGTTCGTTGGTAAACAGCCATTGGGCATTGGGCATTGCGTCGGCTGTTATATTCAGGTCAGCATCCTGCATTACCGCATTTTTATTGACTGAAGTAATGGTTCCTGTAACTTCTAGTATTTCTACTGACTTAATCTTGTCGGCATACTTTTGAAACTCTCCGTTGGTTAGAGGATCGATGGTTGTAGAAGAACTAAAGGTTCCATTAATGCCTCCTTTCATTGTTGAAGGGGCAACTGAAATATCCATATCCGATTCGTAATCGGCTTGAAAAGTGACATCAAGAAGGTTCTTGGCTTCCTTACATCCGGAAAACATTACGCCCGAAATCAGGAACAGTAGAAATAATCGGCTTAAATTTTTCATGATTATTAGTTTTTGTTTTTAATATTCGCAGGTTTGAACTACAAATGTAATACATTTCGGAACTAAAACGGCTAACATCAAATACTTTTAAGCATTTTTTTGACTAACCCAGACCGATTAATAAAACAAATCGTCCGCATTTTTAACTGTGCCTTGTATTTCCTTGCCATCCTGAAACACTTTCGATCCCACTTCAATGAGCATTGGTGTTTGGGGATTTTGGATAACTGACTGATTAAAGTAAAGTGTTCCGGGACCATATTCAGGTTTTTTCTGCAATAGGACCAAGCCATAATTACAATCCTGTACCAGTGTGCCGGTTACCTCAACGATGGACAAATCTTTGCTTGCGATACCGATATTGCATCTCCTGATATTGGTGTTTTTTACGGTAAGATGTGACATTTCACCACCACTGATTCCTTTATCGGAAGCCTGGTCGATGGTTACATCCTGAATGGTAATGGTACTTCCCGAAAAATCGATGGCATCGTTTCCGAGGTTGGTAAATTTACAGTTGAGTACCAACCCATTGCTGAAGTCCGAATCGAAGGCATCGCCCCAGGTGTAGTCGAAGGTAACATCTTCTGTCAAAAACTGTGATCTTACAATATTCAACCCATCTTCGCATTGATTTCGGTACACCACCGAATGTATCATATCCACATCTGATTCGTAAAAGGTAACAGCACCTGTAAGTACCCATCCCTTGTAATTCAATGTATTGAGGTTTTCGAACCGGGTGTACTCCACTTGCGACCTGCCTTCAGCCTGCAACACCGTAAATCCATTTCCGGTAAAATCGGAGGAGGTGATGACAATAGGTGCATCGGGAGTGCCTTGCATGATGACGGGGGAATAACTTATAAAACCAGCCTTATTGATAAAGTTGATTGTTGTACCAGGCTCAAAATGTACCCTATACCCACCCGGAATCCATACGGGATGATTGATCACAGTGAGGCCTTTTTTGATATATACCCGGTCACCATTTACTTTTGAAATCAGTGAAGTGTCAGGAAAAGGATATGATGTGGTCAATTGTTGCTGTGGTGTAGATGTACCATCAGGCTCCGGCCAGGGTTTTATTTCTATGGAAAAAACCTCATCTGATGAAGCCAATGAAAAAAACAAGTAGTTAACTTCGATGCCATGAGCAATAAAAAACGACTGCATTGGGTTTCCCTTTTTACTTGCTTGTAATTCAGGCACAGGAACAATAATTTCCTTTATTTTTTTTGCAGTCTTTCCAACCCCCAATATTACCATACTTTCAGGGAAAAAACTCTTTACCTTAAGTCGACATGAATCTCCCATCATTTGTTGTTTGTATGCAAGCACCAGATTAGGGGCAAAAAACGCCGGCAGAATCGAATCGTATACCAGATTCTGACTTGGGGAATTCTTCCAACTCTTATGGTGGTTTTTCATATCGCTAATCTGCTTTTCAAAAGCAGGAAGTACATCCCGGATTTCATGTGCATTAACCAACACATTCGTTTTAAAGAAAATTACATCCGGATATTCACGTTTAATCAAAGAATCATAGAAATCAGTTTTAGGTTGATAGTACTTAAAAACAGAATCCAGAAAATCAACATTTGAATATCTTGACAAATAATGAACATACGAATTCAAAAAACCAGTATCATTAAACAATTCATTGATCATGATAAATTCATCTGGTTGAGTTAAATCCCGATGCTGGAATCCCCAAATGGGTTGTTTTTCCTGGTTTTCCAATCCAATATCCGAATAACAATCAAATGCAATTGGCTCTAATTTACACAACACTGGATTGTAATAAAAACGCTGATTATGCCATATGATGCTATGTCTGGCCAAAAACACATCCGCCATGGCAAAATATTTTGCCAACATTTCAACATTAAAAATATCAGAAGCTTTCTCCAATCTGTTTTTATACTGGTACATTAAATTTTGAGCAATCAGGTATTGTTGAAACATGCCGGAATCCCCGGCAATTTTACCAGATGAAAATGGTTCGATAGCCGCTGCCTGGAAAACAGGAGTTTTTTTGTTATTCATCACTTTATTTTCATCCAGAACCCGCGTATCCCATAAGGCATCTTCCAAAAAACGCAAAATAGGGCCTTCGCGGCGATTTTGTGATTCTACAAGTTGCTTAACAAAATGCTCTTCCCAGGCATATAAGCCCATATTTCTTCCATTTAATGTCATGGGAATAAATCCGTAACGGGTAGTAAGCAACCCTTCCGACATCATTACCTGATGAAGAAACCATTCATTTACACCCAATCGTGCCATTGGATTTTGAAGAGAAAATACCTTCATCCTGTTCCACGAAAACTCTTTTTTGAGTTTTACGCGATACGACCACTTGCTTCCATGCAGGTGATCGAGCCAATCCCCTTTAAGCCTTAGTTTGGCTTTCATATCCTTGTTGTCAGCAAACGCAAATCCTTCAACCCAATCCCCATCTTCTGACGACTGCAATATGCCTGCTTTAAATGCCTTGATCCTGGTTTCCATCAGGCTCATCATGGCAGATGTATCTAATTCCACATAAAAAGCTGGTAAAGAGTATTCAGGGAATGGTTTGTTTTTAATTATTTTTAAACTGATATCGTCATAAAAAACAGTGTCTTGCCCTGAATTCCAGACATAACATTTTAGTTTATAAAATTCTTTTACCGGGGACACGTAAAAAGTTAAATGTAGTTTTTGCCAGCCATTGGCATCGGTTTCAACAACTTCAGAAGTACTGAAATAGTCTTTTGTTTCAGGTAAAAAGCAAACAAGATGAGCATTTTCACCCTGCTTCCAAACTTCAATATTCACATAGCTGTCACGGTATACATCAGCAATTTCCGTTGAGAGAATAAACGCACTTTTTGGAGTTGAAAAAGCTGAGTGGGTTCCTGATCGGTGGCGCAAGGTGGTTTGTTGCGTACCACCCTTAAATTGATAGATACTATCGTTGTTGGCCAAAAAATTGGCTTTGTTTTTTGACAATACCTCCAGATCGCTATTGATTGTAAAAACAGGAGGAAGTGTAGTTCTAACGCAGGAGCTAAAAAATGCAACCGTTATCAGGAGCAAAAAGGGATAAAAAAGTGGAGTGTGTTTGGCCAATTCTGATATTTTTTTGAGCAAAGGGATCTTACGCCTCAATTTCTTGACATAATGGTTCATTTTATAACAGTTCATTCCCGACAACTTAAAAATGCAAATATAATTATAAGCTGAAGACCATTTTACAAATCGAACTTTTCGTCGATTTTTGCAAGGGCAAATATAAGAATATTGGGCATTTATCCTTTGTTTGCTTGATTTTATGGCAAAAGTCAAAGACAAGTGAAACACCAAGTGTTAGTATTGTACCTTTACTGAGAAATATTTTCTATTTTTGTTAAAAAAATAATTACTTTAAACCATCAAGCCAAATATCATAAATAAGCAATAACCCCAAATAATAATCGCGATGAAAATAAAATGGAGTATATTATTCATATCACTGGTTTCTTTAGGTTCTTCCTGTAATAAAAATGAAACACCATCACCCGAAGTTGATCCTATTCAAAAAAATTATATACATATTTCTCATACCAGAACAGGCATCAATCCAAACATGGATAGTATAGCTGAACTTATTGAATATAAAAAATTCGATATGGTATGGCTTGGTGGAGACATGGCCAATTTAACATCGCAAGATGATGAAACGATGTATCATATAGACTCCATTCTCGGCCTGGGAAATTTTAATACACTCTGGTCGTTGGGCAATCATGATTATTCAGATTTAGTTAGAATTCAATCATTTACAAACAGGCCTCCTTACTATTCATACAATAAAGATGGTATCACATATATTGTGTTGGACACTCAGGACAGTCTGAGCAACATTGTTGGTTTTCAAAAAGAATTATTCGATCATGTTGTTGACACTATCAACAAATCATCGCACTTGGTTATTTTACATCATAAATTAATTTGGATGTATAACAATCCTGATTTAGAACCTCAAATAGATTCAATACCTAATGGTGGATTTGGCGATTGTTTCTTCTGTATTAATCCAAATAACTTTTATACAGACCTCTATCCAAAATTATTAGAAGTAAAGCGCAGAGGAATAGAAGTTATTTGTATTGGCGGAGATATTGGATTCAACGCGAAAGAATTTCATTATACTACAAAAGAAGGATTACACTTTTTGGCTTCGGGAATTTCTGCGGGCTCTCATGAAAATAAGGCTTTAATATTCAAACATGATATTACAAATAAACGGCTCACCTGGGAGTTTAAATTGATTTCTGGAATATAAATAGAAAACCCTACCAACCTTTACTATTCTGTGTTCTTCAATTTTTTTTATCAACGGCCTGTTCCATCAGGTTACAAATTCCACATGTATATGTAATATTTAGCCCGAATAATTCACAAACTGGTTTTGTGGTCATTCAGGCTTGATTGTCTCAATAGATTTTAAATATTTTTTAGCTAAATCTATTTTTGGATCACTGCTTTCATAAAATCTGTAAAGAGCAAAGTTCCTTCCTATACCGAAGCAGGAACATTTATTTTTACCATAAAAGTAATTAAGAACTTGCTCAATTTCATCAGCAGTATTTACATGTTCGTGTTGCATCAATATACCATAATCCAGGCCATGTTTAAGTTTATATTCTAATCCCGTGGTCATTTTCCAGCCTAATCTCCATAAGAAATTACCTTCATTAGGAATTGAAGTACGCAAAGTACCCTTTGGATTTAACATTATGCAGGTTTTAGCTACTACTTTTGGTAAATCTGTTATATGTTCAAAAGTTGCAATCGAGGTTATTCGATCATATTGCTGTTTTAATTCAATGTCATCGATGTCCGCAAAGACATTGTTAATTCTATTAAGCAGAGGTGAATCTGAAAAAAGTTCTCTAAAAGGCTCAACTACATCATAATACTTTGTTTTTTCATATACAAGTTGATTGAGGGTCCCTGCACCAATTTCAAGGGTTCTTTTATTGTAATCTTCTTTTACATCATATGCTATCTTCTTGTGTAACCAAGCCTCCATTTTTTGTGCAAGCCCTGAAGCAGTGGTCTCGCCTTCTCTGTTTTTTTTATACTGCTCAACATAAATTGATCTATATGCTTCAGGTAATACTGTTCTCTTTTTGGGGTATTTTTCAAACATTACAATGTCCATTTCAATAGTTAACAATAAATAATAATTCTCCGCATTTAATATACCTTTTGCCATTATTATATTGCAAATATACTTGAAAAGAAAATAATAGTTAAATTGATATGGAGAATCATAAGAAAGTTACCATTTATATTAAGCTTGTCTTACAAAATGAGATGAATAAAATCTGATATGTTATTTATTCGCAATATTTCTATAATGGCTATGTGAATTCATACCCGCCAGTTGACCATCAACAATATTTTATAAATGTGATAAAATAGATCGTTTAGCGTTAATAACAAATTCGCATTAAACAATTATTCCATTAAATTTGTCACCTTAAATATATACCATTCATTTTAAGAATAATGAAAAACATAAATATCAAACAATTTGATCTCAGTTTGTGGGCATTGGTATTCAGCCTAATTGTAGTGCTGTATATTAACTTTCATTATACGATCTGGAATCAAACTGAAAAAGTAATTGGGCACGATACACGATCGTACTATGCCTATTTGCCTGCAACATTCATATATCACGATTTAAGCCTTGAATTTCTCAAGGGAGGAGGAGATAAGCTGGGCAAGCAATTTTGGGGAAAGAAGAGCCCTACAGGACACACCGTAATTATTACAAGTTACGGAATGTCAATGCTCTATTCTCCTTTTTTTATTATGGCTCACTCATCCGCACAATTATTGGGCTACCCAGCGGATGGTTATTCAAAACCATACTATTTTGCTCTTCTGATGAGCAGCATTTTTTATTTAATGTTGGGAGCAGTTTTTCTGCGAAAGTTCTTAATTAAGTACTATCCAAAACCAATAGTAGCCATTACTCTTTTGGTAGTTATTTTAGCCACAAACATGCTTTGGTATGTAACATTTGAGGCTACTATGACACATGTTTATAGCTTCGCACTGATATCCCTGTTCGTATATATGATTGATCGCTGGATTGAGAGCTTAACTTTTAAACAAACAATTATTATTGGTTTATTAGTTGGTGTTATTTCATTAGTAAGGCCAACCAATGCAGTAGTGGTTGTTTTGCTAATCTTTTGGAAAGTAACAAGCTGGAAAGGACTGGTTGCCAGGATCTCCCTCTTCATTAAAAAGTGGCATCTCATATTAATCATGATCGTTATGGCCCTGATTGTTTGGGTACCTCAACTTATATACTGGAAATATGTATCCGGTAGCTATATATTTTATTCATATCCTGATAAAATGAGGGCTTTCTTTTTAAACCCACAATTATTAAACACCATGTTCTCATGGCGCAAGGGACTTCTAATTTATACGCCGATTATGGCTTTTGCTTTTGTTGGTATTGGCATGCTGTTTAACAACATAAAAGAATTCTTTTGGCCTGTATTAATCTACTTTTTGGTCAGTTGGTACATTATTTCATCATGGTGGGATTGGTGGTATGGTGGCAGTTTCAGTATGAGGCCCTTTATTGATTCTTACGGCATTTATTCCATTGGATTTGCCACTTTTCTAACATGGGTATTCAAAACGAAAAGATTGCCAAAAACCATTTTACTATCCATATTTGTTCTTTTTTCAGTTATAGGTATATGGCACTTTAAAAAATACTATGGTGGATCAATACACTGGGCCTATATGACAAAAGAAGCCTATTTTGATTCTTTTTGGCGAGTTCATCCAACTGGTGAATTTTATCAGAAACTCAGAAAACCCGATTATGAACTTGCACTGAAAGGAATTTATAAATATGAGGATGAAAGAATCAATACCTTTGAAGAATAATTACCGCTTCTGGCAAAAAAGAATCTGATGTATAAGAACAATAAAATTGGTGTTGTAATACCAACATTCAAGGCCATACAATACATTCATTCTGTTATTAATGGTCTCCCCGACTGGGTTGATCATATTATTGTGGTTGATGACAAATGTCCGCAAAGTACAGGAAACTTTGTTCGGCAAAATTATGAAAGTGAGCCACGGGTAAATGTTGTTTTTCATGATACGAATCAGGGTGTTGGAGCATCTACAGTGACAGGCTACAAAGAAGCTCTCAATCTGGGTTGTGACATCATTGTTAAAATGGACAGTGACGATCAAATGGATCCAAAATATCTGGAAAAACTCATTGATCCCATTGTTAACAAGCTTGCAGGCTATTCAAAGGGGAACCGGTTTGTGGATTTCAAAGCACTTAAATCCATGCCATTAGGCCGACTTCTCGGCAATAGTGTATTGTCCTTTATGGTGAAAGCTTCGAGTGGCTATTGGAACATAATGGATCCGACCAATGGTTATACTGCTATTTCCAAATCTGTTCTGTCAATCATTAATCTTGATAAACTTGAAAAAAGATATTTTTTTGAGTCAGACTTTCTAATCAACCTCAACATTCAGAACGTTGTTATATCAGATGTTGCTATTCCGGCCAGGTATGGAGATGAAATCAGCTCTTTAAATGTTTGGAGTACCCTGTTTAAATTTCCACCCAAACTATTTAAAGGAATAGTAAAACGCTTCTTTTATAAGTACCTCATCTATGATTTCAACATGGCTTCAGTCTATGTGCTTTTAGGCTTGCCATTGTTTTTATGGGGGCTTATATTTGGCTTTGTCAAATGGTTTCAAAATGCGTCCATAATGGTTGAAACAAATACGGGTACGGTTATGCTTTCTGTACTTCCGCTAATACTTGGGACGCAATTTTTACTGGCAGCTATTAATATTGATATTGAATCGACTCCTGGGAAAAAATAATTGTTTAAATTAGTAAAGGCATTTTGTTCACCAAAAAAAATACAAGACTTTTAATTTAAAATGTGCTTTAGCGATCTTATCAATAAGAAATAAATTTAGCAGAACAAAATGCGTTTAATTTTGCATGATATCCTTATAAATAATAGCAATGACTGAATCTCAAATATTCAAAAGGAAACCTAATTTTAGGTTTAAGTTTTATTCCATCCTTGCCTTAATTTTCATTCTTAGCATTAATATTTATGATAGGATTACCCATACACCTAAAAACCCAATAAGCTGGGATACTTTTGGATATTACCTTTATCTTCCAGCTACTTTTATCTATCATGATCTGGGGTTAAAAGACAAAGCAGTAATTGACAACATTATTGACAAATACCACTCAACGTCAACATTTTACCAGGCTTCGCATGTTCAAAACGGAAACTGGATAATGAAGTATAGTATGGGTATGGCCATCTTGTATTCACCAGGATTTATTGTAGGACATATATTGGCTCAGTTTATGGATTACCCAACTGATGGTTTTTCAAAACCTTATCAGTGGGCATTAATTGCCAATAGTATCCTGTTTTTCTTTATTGGGCTACTTGTATTGCGAAAAATACTAAACAGGTTTTTCACGGATCAAATCACGGCTACTCTTTTGATTCTCATATTTTTTGGAACCAATTACTTTTCATATAGCACCTTTTCGGCCGAAATGCCACACAACTATTTGTTTACTATGTATGCCCTTATTTTGTGGCAAACTATTCTCTGGCATGAAAATCACAAAAGAAAACACATTTGGGCACTCGCTTTTTTTATAGGCCTGGCAACGTTGGCCAGACCAACAGAAATTATCTCCATTCTAATCCCGCTTTTATGGAATATTACGAATAAGGAAACACTGATTAAAAAAATCAACCTTATTAAATCCTTTAAATCACAGATGTGGCAATTTATGGTCATCCTTTTATTGATAGGTTCACTACAGGTGATTTATTGGAAAATCTATAGTGGTCATTTTATTTATTACAGCTATCAAAATCCGGGTGAAGGGTTTGAATTTCTTTGGCCCTACACCCTGAAAACCTTGTTTAGTTTCAGAAAAGGATGGCTGATTTATACTCCGATGATGATTTTTGCCTTATGGGGATTTATCCATTTGTATAAAGAAAACAGAAACAAATTTTTTTCCATTTTCATCTTTTTTATTGTCAACCTCTATATTGTCTCAAGCTGGTCATGTTGGTGGTATGCACAAAGCATGGGGCAACGTGCTTTAATACAATCATACGCAGTTCTGGCCATTCCATTTGGCTATTTTCTCACCAGTTTGTCGAAGAAATCAGCAATAATGAAAATAGTAATGTCACTTATCATTTTATTTTTTGTGATTTTAAACCAATTTCAGGTATGGCAATTCAGCAAAGGAATTCTTAGCCTGGATAGAATGACAATGCCATATTATTTTAATACGTTTGGCAAAATGGTGCATAATAAGGCATATGATAGTCTACTTTTAGTTGATAGATCAAACCTAAATGAAAAAGTACCGGATAATCAATCGTTTGAACATGAAGTTTTGAAAATTTTCGATTTCGAAAAAGACAGTTCCAACACTGATCCACATTATTCAAAATTATATGCACATCAGGGGTCTTATTCTCTTGTAATGGACAGCTCCATTCAATTTTCACCCGCCTTTAAAATAAAATATAAGGACATCAATTGTGAAGAATACGCATGGTTCAGGATTTCCGTTTGGGTATATCCTGTTTATCCACTAAACGAAACCTCCACCTCGCTCATTGTATCGTTTCAACACAAAGGCGATAACTACAAATACAGGGGAATTGACCTGAACAAACCTGAAATTGCTGAACAGTTAATACTGAATCAATGGAACAAAATCAACATGGATTATCTAACACCGGAAGTTCGCTCAAAAAATGACAACCTGATTGTTTATGTTTGGAACCGAGGCAAGAAAAGCATTTATTTTGACGATATGACAATTGAAATGTACACACCTGCCGAAACCAATTAAGAACCCCTTTTTGTTTATACTCAATTAGCACCATTTTTCTTGTTAATTTTGCATTCTTTTAAAATAGAAAACATGCCGCAAAAACTCTCAATCCTGATTCCTGCATATAACGAAGCCAAAACCATTAATGTAATCCTCGACAAGGTATTGGATGTTACCTTAATCGGCGGAATAGAAAAGGAATTGGTTATTGTGAACGATTGTTCAACCGATAACACAGCTGTCGTAATTCAGGAATATATTCAGAAACACGATACTGTACTGATCAAATTGTTCGAACAACCCATAAACATGGGAAAAGGAGCCGCCATTCACCGGGGAATTAAAGAAGCAACGGGCGATTATATCATTGTTCAGGATGCCGATTTAGAATACGACCCCGAAGAGTATAATTTGCTGTTAAAGCCTATGCTGAGTGGTTTCGCCGACGTGGTATATGGTTCGCGTTTTATGGGTGGAAACCCTCACCGCATCTTGTTTTTTTGGCACTCCATCGGAAATAAGTTCCTGACCATGTTGTCAAACGCCTTTACCAATCTAAACCTGACCGACATGGAGACTTGTTACAAGCTCTTTAAAGCGGATACCATCAAATCGCTGAAGCTAAATGAGCCCCGTTTTGGTTTTGAACCCGAAGTAACGGCCAAAATAGCCAGAATCCCTAAAATTCGCATTTATGAGGTCGGCATCTCCTATTATGGACGCACCTATCTGGAAGGAAAAAAAATTGGTTGGCAAGATGGGGTAAGGGCTATTTACAGTATTTTAAAATATAATCTATTTAAAGGATAATTGGTTTTGCTAAAAATGAATACTTTAATATCATATTTTTGCCTTCCAATAATTAAATTGCCATCATGGATAAAACGATTAAGATTATAAAGAATATTACAATAGAGATCCTCATTATTTTCTTTTACATTTTACTAATCAACAATTATCTTGGCAATGCTGATAAAACCATAAATGCCGATGGAGAAGGGTATTATGAATATTTGCCCTCTTTATTCATCCATCATGATATTTTCAGAAAAAACTCAACAACTGAACAGGATCCAACGCTGTATGAACGAATATCTAAATATGGATTTTATGTTAATTATCAAAATTTCAAAGTCAATAAGTACCCATGTGGAACGGCTGTTTTAGAAGCTCCCTTCTTCTTCTACACCTACCTTACCACGCCCTTGGCAGGCGATGAAAATGATGGTTATCAGTTACCGTTTCAAAGAACTGTTTTTCATGCTGCTATCTTTTATTTGTTTCTTAGTTTACTCTTTTTAGCAAGGATACTCAAATTATATGATGTCAGAAAATCAATAATTGTTATCATTCAATTATTGGTTGTGTTTTCAACCGGCGTTCTGCATTATGCTAATTACGAAGCAGGTTTCAGCCATATCTATTCAATGTTTGCCATCACTGCATTTGCATATTTCTCAAAAACATTCTTTATTAACAGGCAGAGAAAAGACATTTTGTTTGCCAGCCTGTTCCTTGGTTTAATTTTGATCCTAAGGCAGTTCAATGTGGTGATCATACTTTTTATTCCGTTTCTTGCCGGTTCATTTGCAGATTTAAAAGCAGGTCTGTCAATATTTAAAGACCTAAGAACAGTGCTATTCAGCTTATTGATCATCCTTGGTTTGTTCTCGATACAAAGTTTCTTTTGGTATGCCCAAACCGGTCATTTTTTAGTTTATTCCTATCAAGGTGAAGGATTTAACTTTTTAGAACCGGAGATAGTTAATGTTTTGTTCAGCTATCGGAAAGGGCTCTTTATTTACACCCCCATCCTCATTATATCGCTGTTTGGCCTGCTTTATTTGGCTTACAAGCGGCAATTCTATTTATTAGTAACGTGGTTATTGTTCTTTTCGATACTTACCTACTTGCTCTCCTCATGGCATTCCTGGTTTTATGGTTGTAGTTATGGCCAACGGCCATACATTGATTATTATATAATCTTTTTTATCCTGTTGGGAATTTTCTTGAACAGGATCAATCACATCTTCAGTGTTTTAATCATTTTAATCTCTCTTGTTACTATTCCAATAAATATCATCCAAACCTATCAATACAAATCATTTATTATGCACTGGATATTGATGGATGAGAGGAAATACTGGGATATCTTCCTAAAGACTTCTGATAAATATAGGGGACTCGTTTGGAAAAAAACATATGATCTTAATCACCAAACTGTGGTTGCAGAGTTCGATCTTGGTGACATGAAAATCGAAAAAGATACCGACACAGTAATTTTCAAAATTAATACAGACACATTAAAAGATTTGGATAATGTAAACATCATCCGGTTACAAATGGACAATCATTTTAATGAACAAAATAATTCCAGGATTATACTCAGCATTAAAGATATGCTTTATAATAAGTCCTATTACTGGCATTCAACTCCTTTAATCCTCTTTAAAGAAAGAAAGTTCGATGAGTGGCAAACAGGAATTTATAACTATGAATTCAACCCAATACCGGATAGCATTTCTAAAAATCTTCAGATTCAAATTGTATCAGTAGGGGGACCCAATATTTTAAAAAATGTGAGGCTATCATATTTAAGAAAAAAATAAAACATCCATTTTAAACATACTCAACCAATCAGGGGTTGTAAGCACACCGATTAGCAATCAGTACCTTCATGTATTAGAACAATTACTCCTTCTAATAAAAACCATCCTATATTTCCCCCCCTACGTGAAACACGTAATCTCCTAGGCAATCCCCGTAATTACGCAGTGTTGCTGTAAAAGCCGCCTTTTTTCTTGTTAAGTTTGAAGCATCAAATCTGATTGTTTAATCAAACTTATAAAAAATGTCAAACGTATATGAACAAAAGGTAAACGACTTTATGGCTAAAGTCATTGCCAAAAATCCGGCTGAAGTTGAATTTCATCAGGCTGTTCACGAAGTAGTGGAAACCATTATTCCTTTTATCGAGGAAAATCCACAGTACCGCGAAGCAAAGATCCTCGATCGCATTGTTGAGCCGGAACGCACCATTATTTTCCGTGTTCCCTGGTTGAACGATAAAGGCGAAGTACAGGTAAACCGTGGCTTCCGAATTGAAATGAACAGCGCTATTGGACCCTACAAAGGTGGACTTCGTTTTCACCCAACCGTAAACCTGGGTATTTTGAAATTCCTTGCGTTTGAACAGGTTTTCAAAAACTCACTCACCACATTGCCTATGGGCGGTGGAAAAGGTGGTTCTGATTTCGATCCCAAAGGTAAATCCGACAACGAAGTCATGCGCTTTACCCAAAGTTTTATGACCGAATTGTTCCGCCATATCGGACCAAACACAGACGTACCTGCCGGTGATATTGGAGTGGGCGGTCGTGAAATTGGATTCCTCTTTGGACAATACAAAAGACTCAGAAACGAATTTACCGGGGTGCTCACAGGTAAAGGCATGGAATGGGGTGGTTCACTCATCCGTCCGGAAGCAACCGGATATGGTGCTGTTTATTTTGCACAGGAAATGATGAAAACCCGCGGTGAAAGCTTTAAAGGCAAAACGGTCGTGATTTCAGGTTCAGGCAACGTAGCTCAGTATGCTTGTGAAAAAGCTACCGAATTTGGTGCTAAAGTGGTTACCCTTTCCGATTCATCGGGATTCATCTACGATCCGAAAGGTATTGATGCCGAAAAACTGGCTTTCATCATGAAACTGAAAAACATCAAACGTGGCCGTATCAAAGAATACGCCGACAAATATGGTGTTGAGTTCTACGAAGGAAAACGTCCCTGGGGCATTAAATGTGATGTGGCCATGCCATGTGCAACCCAGAACGAAGTGAATGAGGAAGAAGCCAAGGCTCTCATCGCCAATGGATGTTTTGTTGTTTCTGAAGGTGCAAACATGCCTTCTTCACCAGAAGCCATCGAGGTATACCAAAACGCTAAGATTCTTTTCGGACCTGGAAAAGCATCCAACGCCGGTGGTGTTGCCGTTTCTGGTTTGGAAATGAGCCAAAACAGCATGCGCTTCAACTGGACCCGCGAAGAAGTGGACGAAAAATTACATCAGATCATGAAAGATATTCACTCTACTTGTGTACTTTATGGTAAAGAAGGTGACTATATCAATTATGTAAAAGGAGCCAACATTGGTGGTTTTGTAAAAGTTGCCGATGCTATGCTTGCACAAGGTCTGGTATAGTCAGAAAAATCAGTTGTTTTTTTAACAGAAAAAGCTGCCCGAATGGGCGGCTTTTTTTTTGCCCGGGATTAAAATCCCGGGTTACAATTTCGGCCATCCCTACGGGATTGGGACATTCGCCACAGATCAGTACCATCGGCACGACCGATATTGTATCGATGGAATTAATTCCGTCGTCAAACAAACTACAAGCCCAGAAAACCGGGATTAAAATCCCGGGTTACAATTTCGGCCATCCCAACGGGATTAAGACATTCACCACAGATCAGTGCCATCGGCACAACCGATATTGTATCGATGGAACTTATTCCGTCGTCCTAAGAACAACAATACCACATTGCCCGGGATTGAAATCCCGGGTTACAATTTCGGCCATCCCTACGGGATTGGGACATTCGCCACAGATCAGTGCCATCGGCACGGCCGATATTGTATCGATGGAATTTATTCC
>JAUYGX010000114.1 GCA_030690365.1 Bacteroidales bacterium
CCTTACGACACCAATTTTGGACCTATTGGACTTGGAGGAAGAGGGGATATGGTCTCTACAATTGGATTCGATGGTTTGTGCATGGTGGTAAGTGACCATCCACTAAGCAAATTTGTTGTTAATCCGGAAAATATCATTGCGCATCAAAAGGTGATAGAAACGGTGATGAAAGAGTTTGACAGTGTGCTACCAATCAGGTTTGGCACCATTGCAGCTACCCCCGATGAGATACGAAATTTACTCAACAGGCGATACAGCGAGTTTATGGAATTGCTGCGTCAGTTCGAAAATAAAGTCGAACTCAATGTGAGGGGAATCTGGAAAAACATGGGAATGATTTACCATGAAATAGACAGAGAACATGCTGAATTACAGGAACTCCGGACAGAGATAGAAAAAATTTCAAACACAACTGAGCTAAATCGTAAGATTGAAGAAGCCGGCGAACTTGTTGAACTTGCGCTTATTAAAAAGAAAGAAGAAGAAGCAGAAAAGATTATTGATGCTTTTCGCAGATCGGTTTTTGAATTTAAACCCAACAAAAACACAAAGGACAATGTGTTTATCAACATGGCATTCCTGGTCAACAGTGGCCGTGATGTTGAATTTGACAACATCATGGCGGATTTGGGTGAAAAATATAAAGATAGGAGCGACTTTGTATATACCACCCCTCTGCCTATTTTTAACTTTATCGATTTGAAGATATTCCCGGAAAAATGGGAACTGTAATTCATTATATTTGACGTAACTTAAGTAAATTAATAATGCCAAACGAAGGAAAATATATATACGGAATCATTAGGCAGGCAGGGACGGTAACTTTTGGCCCTATTGGGATCGGAGGTCGGGGAGACGAAGTTTATGGTGTTAATTTTAGAGATATTTGTGCTGTAGTTAGTAATTCCCCAAACATCCAGTACGAGGCCAGACGTGTCCATATGATTGCACACCAAAAAGCACTCGAAGAAGTGATGAAAAATTTCACTGTTCTGCCGGTTCGGTTCTCCACTATTTCAGAGCAAGATGATGACTCAGGCATCCTGCGAATTCTCGAAAAAGAATTTGTAAAATTCAGCGATTTGCTGGATAAAATGGACGGTAAAAAAGAACTGGGGCTTAAAATACTGGCCAACGAAGCTCCAATGTATGAAAGCATCCTTGAAAAATATGATGATATCAGGACGATGCGAGATAAACTGATGAATCTGCCGGCGGATAAAACCCATTATCAACGCATGAAAATCGGAGAAATGGTAGTCGAAGCGCTAAAAAATGAGACGGGAAATTACAAGAATATTATACTCGATGCACTAAAGCCATTGAGTGTAGACGTAAAAATTAACGACAACTATGGAGAAATGATGATCCTTAACGTAGCGTTTCTCATCAAGAACAGCGAGGAACCAGCTTTTGATGAAGCAGTGAATGTTTTAGATGCCAAATATGGCCACCTGATGACGTTTAAATATGTTGGAACATTGCCTCCTTATAATTTTGTAAACCTTACTATTAACACGAAAGGAGTATAATATGTTTTTAATTGATGATTTATTGCTCGCTCCCTTGAAAGGAGTTATTTTCATCGCCAATAAAATTAATGAGGTGCTTGAAAAGGAAATGTCGGATGAAGGTTCTGTAAAGGAAAGGCTCATGTCGCTACAGCTTAAGTTTGAAATGGATGAAATTGACGAAGAAGAGTACGATAGAAGAGAAGATGAACTCCTAAAACAACTGGAGCGAATCAGGGCCGAGAAACAGGGATAATTGAATAGGTTGGGAGTCAAAAATGATAAAGTGTGAAAGTTCAATTGAATATAAAAAAAAGGAGGTGTACATGAACGCTTTTAAATGTCCAAAATGTAATAAGGTTACAGGAGGTAACGAAAAGTTTTGCATTGAATGCGGCCAGCAGTTTAATATCACTTGCCCTGATTGCGGCGAAAGCTGACGTTTTATGTTTGAATACAAATTCTGTCCTGGTTGTGGCAGGAGAATGAGGTTGGAAAATACGAAAAAATCGTACAAGGAAAAGTAAATTGTTGCCAAGTTGTATCAGACAGGAACAATATAATCAATCGGAGGAAAAGCAATGGGAAACATTATTGATGTAAAAAAAATAGTCGTCAGTTTTTTAAAAGAAAACATTAAATGCTATGACGTTACAGTCGTAAAAATAGAAAAGGTAAAGGATATCTGGAGATGTGTGGCAGAGGTTTACGAGGATGATTCATTTCTGAAATCAATGAACTTACCTCCCAAACAGGTACGTCTTTTTTATATGCTTAAACTAGATGAGAACCTGGAGATTATCTCTTTTGAGCGACTTAGTTCGTTTGAAGGATTGGATAGTGCAGACCAGTGAGTTTACAATTAAAAACAAAATATCATGAGTGCAGATTTAATATATGTTTATTGCATTACAACTGGCTCGGCTGAAAAAATCAATCCTATTATTTCGGAAGGATTAACATCATTCGTTTTTGGCAATTTTACCGTATTTGGAAAGTATGTTAATGCAAATGATTTCTCGGAAGAAAACTTCAAAAATAATTTGTCGAACATTCAATGGCTTGAAGCCAATGCACGGGAACATATCAGGGTGATATCCGAAATAATGAAACTTATTACTGTAATCCCCTTTAATTTTGGGACTATATACCAAACCAAAGCCAGTCTTCAAAAATTCGTTTCAGGTTATACGGATTCATTAAAAGAAAATTTTATTCATCTCAAAGGAAAGGAAGAATGGGCCGTTAAAATCTACGCCAATATAAGAGTGCTTAAAGCCCGGATTGATGAGCTGAGCGAAAAATCCGCCGCTCTCGAAAGAGAGATCATGGCCAGCTCACCGGGGAAAGCATTTTTGCTATCACGAAAAAAAACGGAATTGATAGAAAATGAAATTGACCAACTATGCAAACTGTATGGTCAAAAATATTATGATGAATTGAAAAGCCTTAGTGTAGCCACCAATCTGAATAACTTGCTGCCAAAGGATTTTACGGGAAGAAATGATACCATGATCCTGAATGCCAATTTTCTGGTAAACCAGGATAAATCTGCTGAATTTGTAAAAAAGGTAGATGCCTTAACCAAAGAAAGTAACACCTCTGGTTTTGTTATTGTAGCAACGGGGCCCTGGCCAACATTTAGCTTTATATCTATAAAAGAAAAATAGAAATGCACGATAGTATTATCGACCGGTCAAAAGAGATCACCATACTGGAGCTCCTCGACAGAGTGCTTACCAAGGGAGTAATTATTACAGGAGATGTGGTAATTTCTGTTGCCGGTATTGATTTAATTTACCTGGGTGTTAAACTCATGCTCAGCTCCGTGGAAACCATGGAACAATTAAAGGCTGGTAAGCCTATTCTTAAAAAAATAGCATATCAAAATACGTATGAAGTGCAACCATAAAAACCACCTTATGAATCTGTTTTAATGTGTAAATTGTTTAAAAATAAATCCTCATGGCAATATTGATTTACTCGTTGATTTTTATAAAAGATCGCCAGGCTCAGTTAAACGATCAACTTATCACCATGAATGGATTGAATGGAACAAATCTAGTGGCTATTAGTTTGGGTGAGATTACGGCGGTTGTAAGCGAAATTAAAAAAATCGAACTGGTTGCCAATCAGGCAAATGCCATCCGGTTTGCCGAAATAATTGATCAACTTGATCAGCAGTTTACCCTTTTACCGATGCGTTTTGGATCGATCGTGGATACGCTTGATACCGTTTCTCAAATGCTTAAAACAAATTATCAGGGGTTTATTAAGAACCTGGTTGAAGTAGAAAATAAGGTTGAATTTGGTTTAAAGATTTATTGTGACCCTGAAAAACTTAAAGAAGAACTTAGGCTAAAATCAGAGTCGGAGAGCGAAATATTAGATGACTCCAATACCGAACATAGCGTTTCTGTTTACCGGGTTTATGTGAATAAAAAACTTAAAGCTCACAGGCTTGAACAAAAGTTGTTGTCGTATATTGAAGGCGTTACAGCGGAGTTTTCTGAAATAATCGGCCAATGGGATGCTAAAAGTAAAATCAAGAAAATGGTCACCTCAGCCAAAGTAGTGGATGCGGTATTTTTAATCAATCGGGCCGGGAAAGTTGATTTGGTTCGGTCAATTGAAGGTTTACAGGCCAAATATCCCCGGCTGTCGTTCGTGCTGACAGGACCGTGGCCTCCTTATAATTTTGTAGATGTTACATTAAAATAACAGGAAGATGGAAAATAATAAAATACTCTGTAATACAGGAACGGTTGATCTTTCCATCCAGGATATTACTGGTGAAATAGAAAGAATAGAAAAAGCTGCTGACTCGAAACTTTCACTCACTCCGGAAAATGCCGATTCCAGTATTGCAAAACTTGTACTAACCCTCGTTGAGCTGATCAGAAAACTGGTCGAAAAACAAGCCATGCGAAGGGTAGATGGCGGATTACTTACAGAGGATGAAATAGAGCGACTTGGCGAAACCCTCATGAAGCTCGAATTGAAAATGGAAGAATTAAAAAAATACTTCAACCTCACCGATCGGGATTTAAATATCAATCTGGGACCGCTGGGCGATTTGATGTAAATCACCAGAAGAATGCTGCTAAAATGAAAACCATTATCTATGTACCTATTATTCATTCAATCGCCGATATGGGATCGCTTGGTAAAGAATTGCAACAAACAAGTATTTCACGTCTTGGCGAAATTAAATGGCAAACACATGTCGATACCGTTAATCGGTATTGGAACATGATCGAAGCCTATATTGAGAAAAATGTTCGGGGTGTAAAAGGGATCAAGGTATATCAGGATGGCATGTTTGTGGATGGATATCCAGCCATGAATATCATACAGGAAGGCATCAAATCAGGAAGTAAAAACTCTGAATTGGTTTTAAAACTCATCGACCAAGGTGCAATCCTGGTTAAAACCGAAGACTTTAAAATGGTTAAAGATGAATACAATGGGCTTCAGCGTATTTTAAAATCAAAAAACAACCTGACTAAACTCTTTTATATACTTAGGTTTAAAATTTTTAAACTCATTAACTTAAAAAAAAGGGATCGGTTTATAGCCAGGCGAATTGCTGAAACTTTGGGCGAAAACGAAACAGGAATAGCCTTTATCGGTGCTTATCATCATGTCAATAAGTGTCTTCCAGAAGATATCAACATCATTGAATTAAAGCAGGTTACTAAAATCCGTAGATATCAAAAAATGTTGCGATCAAATGCAAGCATAAAAACTGAAAAATTTGAAAGCCTGGTAGATTATTTATGCGAATGATGATCAAGATCCTTGCCATCGATGATACGTACGATAATCTTGTTACATTGGCAGGATGGCTTTCATATACATTTCCTGACGCACAGATCATTACCACCCTATCGGGTCGCGAAGGAATTGAACATGCTTTATTTGAACATCCCGATTTAATCCTTTTAGACCTTGTGATGCCCATAATGGATGGTATTGAGACATGCAAAAAACTGAAAGAGAATCAACTCTCTAAACACATACCAGTCATTATGCTAACTTCTTTTAAAACGGATTCAGAAATAAGGACAAAAGCTTATCAAGCAGGAGTTCAGGCCTTTTTGTCAAAACCAATTGAAAAGGAAGAACTGGTTGCACAGGTTTCTTCAATTATTCAAAATAAGAACGTTGAAAATTATTTTCAGCTAGAAAATGACCTCTTCAAAGAAAAGTTAAGAATTAGGACACAGAAGTTTGAAGAAGAATTAAAAAAAACAATGGCAGCCAATTTAGCCGAAGCCGCCAAATATATGGAAGATAGCAAGCTCTTTAAATCAGCGTTTCTTTCTAATATCAGCCATGAAATCAGAACACCATTGAACGGTATTCTTGGCTTTTCTGAATTATTAAAAGAACCTAAACTGACGGGTGATGAGCAGCAGGAGTATATCCAGATTATCGAGAGAAGTGGTTTGCGAATGCTCAATATCATCAACAATATTGTTCTTATTTCGAACATTGAATCAGGACAATGTGGCGTATATATAAGCGAGTTGAATTTAAACGAGCAGGTAGAATCTCTTTATCAATATTTTAAGTCAGAAGTTGAGGAAAAGGGACTGAGGTTTTCTTTTAAACATGTACTGCCATCTAATGAGGCGAAGATAAAAACAGATCCTGATAAATTAGTTTCAATTTTGACTAATCTCATTAAAAATGCCATTCAATATACCATAGAAGGATCGATTGAATTTGGGTGCAAAATTGAATATACGACTCAGGAACCATATATTCAATTTTTTGTGCAAGATACAGGTATTGGGGTTTCAAAAGACAGGCAGGAAGCCATTTTTGAATGCTTTGTACAGGCAGATATAGCCAACGGAATGGCTAACCAGGGCGCTGGATTGGGGTTGGCGATATCCAAGGCGTATGTGGAGATGCTGGGAGGGAATATTTGGGTTGAGAGTGATCAGGATAGTGATAAACACGGCTCGTGCTTTTATTTTACAATCCCATTATCAGGAGGAAAGCTTCCACTTAAAACAAATGCCAATGTCAATTTTAAAACGTTTTCTGAATAAAATATTTCTCTCTCACGTTTTAATTTGTAACCGGGAAATGACAACGCTACAAGCATGACTAGTGGCGGTTGTTATTATTGGTTCCAGGCTAAAGGTTATTTCAATCAATTTTCCGATGATTAAATTTAATATTTTATAATCCTTATAATCTAAATATTTGTTTTATGAAATCAGTTGTAACAACGGTAGCAAATTCTCCATTCAAACTTGCAAGTGCAGTTTCATGAATTAATTCAGCTGGAAAATTTTGTCCGTCAAGTCCTTTCCTATTGAATGTTGCAGTTGCATCCAAAACAAGATATGTATTATAACCAAAATTTCCTGCCATTCTGGTAGTTGTCGAAACACAATGATCTGTTGTTAACCCTACAATAACCAGTTTAGAAATATTTGCCTTGTCAAGTTGCTTTTTTAAGTCTGTTCCAATAAAAGCACTATTCACATTCTTTTTAATTACGGTTTCATCACCAATTGGTTTTACAATGTCTTTAAATTCATTGCCTTCATTCGTCTCATTTAATAACGTTGCCTGCTGGCAGGCAGGTTGCTGTAATTAGTTAAATATCTTCTATTCCCCACCGGATCGTTCCAATTGCTTTTCCCTGATATAAGCCCACAATGAGAGTATAAATATAACGGCAACGGTATAATAAACAAATGTTGGAACCGGTACAGGGTCGCCCTTGGCGTAACTGTGCATCCCTGATAGGTAATAGTTTACCCCAAAATAAGTCATCAAGATAGAACTATATGAAATCAGAGAGGCGAAATTATAAGAGAATCTTGAGAACATTCCGGGCATATATTTCATGTGCGAAACGAAAGCATAAATAAGCACACTCACCAAAGCCCAGGTTTCTTTTGGATCCCATCCCCAATAACGGCCCCAGCTTTCGTTGGCCCAAACGCCACCCAGGAAAGTACCAATGGTAAGCATATACAAACCAACCATGACCGCACGTTCGTTAATAGCAGTCAATTCGTTAACGCGCGTGGCAATCATTGATTGATTCTTCTTGTTCCGGAGAATAAGCAGGATCAGGTTAACCATGCCTAAAAGGGCTGACAACGCCAAAAATCCATAGCTGGCAGTGATAATTGAAACGTGGATGGTAAGCCAGTACGATTTAAGCACGGGTGAAAGATTGGTAACCTCAGGATCCATCCAGCTTAGATGCGCAACCATCAAAATGATGGAAGCAAGCACTGTGGTAGCTGCAATGGTCATTTTTGAACCTCCGGAAAAAATTAACCCCGCCAACAGAGTTACCCATCCGATATAAATCAACGATTCATAACCATCACTCCAGGGTGCGTGTCCCGAAATATACCAACGCATGGCCAATCCGCCAGTTTGAAAAACGAAACCTACCACAATCAGAACAACGAATGCTTTGATGATCCAGGACAATACTTTTGATTTACGGAACATCTCAACAAACATGAGAATAAGTAAAAATACGCCCAAAAGGCCATAGTACTTACTCAGGTTGTCAAAAATCAACAATTTGTTATATACCAGTTCAATGTTGGTTCTTGTGGCATTGGGCAATATTTTGCTGCCATATTTTTGTTGAAAATCACTTATTCCTTTTAACAAATCATTGGCCAGACTGGTATTTCCTTCTGCTACAGAGGTTAGAAATGTAGGAATAATGGATGACAGAAACAGGCTGTCTTCGGTAGCCATTCCAATAAATTTTGAATTGGGAGCATACCACTCATGATCAGGATTACCTGGATCGGGCAAAACTTTCAGCATATCACCTGAATACACCATAAAGCATATATTAAGCCTTTCATCCACTTTCATAATCTCATTATCGAATTTACTGCGTTCAGCAGGTTTCTTTTCATAGGCTTCGGTAACATACTTATTCAACTTATATGTACCCGTTCCCATGTCGATAAAATCAAGATAAGAAGCATACTTGCCATCAATACCCAGTACCTCGGACACTTCCGGATGGCCAATCTTAATGATCGGAACCTGCTGCCATTCCAGCGGTTTGCTCATCATACCCAGAAAAACCTGATCGGAAGTCTGCCCGTCGAAACTATTGCTTCGGGATACTTTCCTTAAAATTTCTCCGGAAAGTGTGTTTATAGGTTTTAAACGGCCATCGCGCGACTGAACGAGCAACTTACCAAAAGCCGTGGCTTCTGAATTGTCAACCACAGTTGGGTGTGGAATATGCATAACACCGTGGTCCATCTGTGCCCGGATTTGCCCAGAGAAAAGCAATCCGCCCATAAGTAACACTGCGGCACCAGTTTTTCCGGCTTTAACCGCATTTCCCTTTATTACCTTGCCGAGCATTGCAAAACGTGAGTTTGAATTGAAGAGGGTGAGCATCATTCCAATGGTCATCAGCAAATAACCGATGTAGGTAAAAAAGGTGCCCCAATAATCGTGGTTTACCGACAGCACTGTTCCCATCTCATCCTGATCGTAAGAGGATTGGAAAAAACGGTACCCTTTGTAATTCAAAACATGGTTCATATAAATTCTGTATGGCATTTTCTCGTTTGCCTTGTTATCAATTAAAATCACTTCACTGGCATAACTCGACGGGCTCTTTGAACCCGGGTATCTTTCCAGTTCAAACTTTACCAGTTGTAAAGCAAACGGGATTTCAATGTTTTTCGATCCGTACAACATGCTGATGTTGGCATTGCCCATTTTAAAAGTTAACGGTTCACCAACATAACCTTTACCACCCCTGAGTACCACTTCTTTGGTGTTTTCACCGGAGGTTACTTCAACTACAAGG
>JAUYGX010000119.1 GCA_030690365.1 Bacteroidales bacterium
TAACCCGCCATAAAGTATATGCAATGTTATGCACTGGCAATTCATTATTCTTTTTCTTTATATTTCTCTAAAATTTCATCAAACTCTTTGTTCTCTTCAATTGACTTTGTCAAAAGATATTTTTTAATCCAAAATGCAATTGCAACAAAAGGTAATGAAAATGTCATAATCCAGGGTGCAACTAATCCGCTTTTTGAAAATCCTGCGCCAAATAATTGAAAACTTATTAATCGGAATCCGAATTCACCAGTAGTCCAGTTTAGTTTAAATTTAACAAAGGCTATTAAAATTCCTATAATCCATAGCCATTTGAATTTAATCTTAGTTCTAATGGCAACAATTATTGTAAAGATTATAAATCCAAATGAAAGAATCTGAAAGGCAAAAAATATGTAGTGTCGTATATTTTTATTTTGGAAAGTAAATTGATTTACTTCAGAAAGTGAGGATTCCATCATTCGCCCATTCATCATAGCAATTTTCAAAACTCCATTTGATTCTCTAATATTAAAAATTAAATATAGAAATCCATCCGCAACCTGTTTTTCATATTCAATGGTATAAGTTGTTATAGGATCTTCTCCAAGTTTCCTTGTGAATTTTCCATTGATCATTGTTAATGACTCTAGATTGTAGTTTTTTATATTTTGTGAAACATTAGTTAGAAATGTTCTGCTTTCTTCATTTTTGATATTATCTATCACCTTTGTTAAGCATAATTCAATATCTCCGTTTTGAATATCATTAATGAATTGCTTTGTAAATGAATCTACTTCTTGTGGTATGATTTTATTCAAATATGAATCTGAACTACAACTAACAAATGTTAGAATCAGGATTAGGTTAATAAAAATATATTTCATTCTCTTGTTTTATTTTGCTTGTGCATAACATCCCCATACCGCCAATTGTCGTTATGCCTATTATATAACCTTTGTTGCTAATATTCCTTTCAGTATTCATTCACTCTCATTATCACTATATTATCCAATTTCAACCGTTTATAAATAATTAAATCGGTTTTTTTTCCTCATCGTAGTTGGATCATCGGGCGTTTGGTGGGGTAAATGTAGGGATTTATTTTATTGGTTTTACTTGGGGTGGGAAAGAACCTTTTAAAATGGACAGATGATGCTCAAATATAGAGATGAATTGGAGTGTTTTGTTACCAAAGGGATAGCCAATCATCTCCCCTGCTGATTATTGATGATCTTACCTGCAATATTAAAAACCTTTTATGGTTGCACCTCTTGAAGCGTTTCCGATGGTAACAAATTCGTTAACAGGGTTAGGAGATAAGAAGATAGATGGTTCGATTTTGCAGGTAGCAATGAGGTAGGTTTATCACCAAATACAGTGAACCTTTACAGAATTACTCATTAATCTCAAGGTAACACGACAAACTTAAAAAAATACTTGATCTGGAAGCCACAGTTCGCAATCTAAGAAACCGTTCAGGATTTTAAAGTGAATACCCAAACAACCTGTTACTTGTAGTGTATCTCCGCTAAATCACGGTGTAGATTAGTCATCAACGATGCTGTCCGGCTCATCTGCGAATCTCAACTAACCATAAAATTTATAACTTTGCAACCCATGCTTTACCAATACATTCATAACCATCAGGATGGCCATGTACCGTCGACAAACAATCTGAAAACCAAATTCCTAATAACTGGAAATCACTTAAATACAAAAAATATGAAATCAAAAATTTTATCCTTATTGGCTTTCCTTACCCTCACAGCCGTTGTTTTAAACGGATGCAAAAGCAAAGATGACAACCCCGATTATTCTGCACTTGCGCTTGGCACTTGGGTAAATACCCAAATCAATAGTGCACCTGTTTTGACTGACGATGCTTTTATCATGGAGCTGCTTTCGGATCATACCGAACTTTATGCCATCGGGTTTCAACTGGACGAAACAAGTAAAATTTGGAAAGAAAACAGCAATTACACCTACACTGTAGTGAATGATTTGATTATTATTGATGGTGTCGATATTTTCGACATAGAATACCACATGGAATTTAAAATCATTACGCTCAATCAAGAGACTTTGATATTCTCCATTCCGGCATTTTCGATTGATGGTGTGGAGATTCCAAATCCCAATATTTTTACCTGCAACAGAGTCACCGATGACTTCAGCACCGAATTTACCGATGTTTGGTACGGAAAATGCACCTCAGACAATACGGCTGACACTGCATTTCATTACTGGGAATATTTTGCTGATGGCACCTACAACTATTATTACCAGGATGAAGATGAGAAATGGATAAAAAAATCGGATAATGAAGGCAGGTATTTTCTGTATGGAGATTTATTTGTGAGCAACTATTCCAACGATTTAATCAGCGGAGGTACAGGGCTGGCCTATGAATGCTGGAATTTTAATATCACCGGCAATACCATGATCTGGAATGGACTGCGTGAGAACAACATCACCGTAACTTACCAGATGGACAAGGTGGCCTCGCCCCCCGAAACCCGCTGATTTTGCCAATCATCCTGATGACAACTAATTGAAATCAGGACGACCCATCAGCAGCATTTTTGGGTGCAAACCAATGAAATCGGGTTTGTAACAAACAATGTCCATAGTGATTATCTTTGCGACTCCAATAATGTGAATTTTGTTAAGCTTATAAAGTAAACTATGTCGACCACACCAGCACAAACCAACTACGACATTCTCATTTTGGGGGCCGGATTGGCTGGTCTGCAATGCGGTGTAATTCTTAGCAGAAACGGTTACAAAGTATTGGTGCTGGAGAAAAACAACCACATTGGAGGAACACTGCAATCGTTTGATTTTAAGGGTATTCAATTTACCACCGGATTGCACTACATGGGCAGCCTCGATGAAGGCCAGGTGTTAAACCGGCTATTTCACTATTTCAACCTGCTTGATGGTATCTCCTTTAAACGGTTGGACGAACATGGTTTTGACGTATTTAACATTGGCGGAAAAAAGTTCGCATTGCCAATGGGTTGGAATGCTTACGCAGCATTTCTTATTGATCAGTTTCCTGAAGAAGAATCATCTGTCAGGCGATATGTTTCAGCCATTGAAAGCACAGTAAACGAACAGGAAATTTTTAATCTGCACGAACCTGTCAATTATTATCATGAGAAGCCATCACAATCGGTAAACGCCTGGGATTTCATCTGTTCGCTTACAGAAAACCCGGAGTTGCGACAGGTTTTCAGTGCCCTGAATTTTGTTTATGCCGGCGATAAAAACGCAACGCCCTGGTACGTACATGCGCTGATAAATCATTATTTTATCAGCAGCAGTTACCGCATTGTGGGTTCTTCGAGCCAGATCCCGGAGCGACTTAAGCTGGAAATTGAAAAAACAGGTGGACAGGTACTTACCCGACAGAAAGTTACAAAATTATTATTTGATGAAGATCGTTTGTCAGGAGTGTTGTGTGAGGATGGCAGTACGTTTTTTGGCGAAAAGATGATCTCTAATATTCATCCGATAGCTACCATGAACCTCATTGAAAATGGCAGAATAAGGAAATCGTTCAGAAACCGGCTGGAACAAAAAACCGATACTTTATCCGCTTTTGCCATCTATCTTAAACTGGAACCAGGGAAGTTCCGCTATCAAAACAACAATTACAATTTCTATCTACAGTCCGATGTTTGGTATGCTTCCGGTTATGATACAATTCGCTGGCCGGAGCATTATTTCATTCATTTTCCTGCGGATGAACCAGATCCAAAATGGGTAAACCATTTGTCCATCGTTACACATATGAGTTTTGAGGAAGTTGTCGAGTGGGAGCATCTTCCATCCAATGCCCGAGGAGCTGATTATAAGCAATTTAAAAGAGAAAAAGCAGATAAATTGCTCAAACTGGTATTCCTTGAATTTCCCGAACTGGAGTATTTAATTACAGATTACACTACGGCTACTCCACTTACTTTCCGCGACTACGTGGGATCGCCTACCGGTTCTATGTATGGCACCTTGCGCGATTACAGATTCCCGCTGGCATCCTATGTAGGTGTACGCACTAAAATTCCGAATCTATATTTCACCGGACAAAATTTAAACCTGCATGGCGTTATGGGTGTGAGCATGAGCGCACTGCTTACGTGTGCAGAATTTGTAAATTTGCCCGATCTACTCAACAAAATCAATGACCAAAGTTAAACCGAAGAAAAACCGTCGTTGGCGGCGCTTGCGTAATACCTTCATCGTTATTGCAATCGCGTTCGTTTTTTTTGCACTGTATTACCATTTTGCCACACGCCTTTCTCCACCGGTAATTCCCGATCAGTCGGCATTGTCATGGAAGAGAGAAAATCCTTCCCCGGATTTCTACCGTGTAGGAAACAACTGGCTTAAAAAGAACAATTACGGATTGTGGGAAATGTACCTCGAAGGCAGTCCGTTCGAGATGGGCGTGGCCAACGGAAAATTGACCAAAGAACTCATTGCCCAACAGGAAGCAGCTTTTGTTGACCAAATCAACACCCTCATCCCTTCGCCCGCTTACCTGAAATTTCTGAAATATTTCACCGGCTGGTTTAACCGCGATATCGACAAATATATCCCTGAAGAATACAAGGAAGAAATTTATGGGGTTTCGGTATCGGCAGCCGACGGATACGAATATATTGGGGATAATTACGACCGCATGTTGAATTATCATGCTGCACACGACATTGGGCATGCCCTGCAAAGCCTGATGCTGGTTGGATGTACCTCGTTTGGGGCCAATTTCAACAGTACCGACAGCAGTTTGATTATTGGGCGAAATTTCGACTTTTTTATCAATCCGGCTTTCGCCGAAAACAAGATTGTGGTTTTTGTACATCCCGACCAGGGAATCGATTTTATGTATGTGAGCTGGGCCAGCATGATCGGCGTGGTTTCAGGAATGAATGCTAAGGGATTAACCGTCACCATCAATGCTGCCAAATCGGACATCCCCACCAGTGCCAAAACACCTATCTCCATTCTGGCAAGGGAAATCCTGCAACATGCCGGCAACATCAAAGAGGCACTGACCATCGCTGAAAAGCGCCAGACCTTTGTAGCCGAATCGTTGCTCATTGGTTCCGCTGAAGACAATAAAGCCATCATCATTGAGAAATCGCCGAAGAAACTCGGCGTATTTGAAGTAAATGACAATCACCTGGTGTGTGCCAACCATTTTCAAAGTGACACCTTTTCGCTGGACGAAAACAACGAACGTTATAAAACGGAGTCGGCCACCGTGTACCGCCAACAGCGCTGCGAGCAACTCATGCAACAGGCTGGTTTTATTGATGCACCTGTGGCAGCTTCAATTTTGCGCGACCACCTGGGACTGGACGGAAAAAACATTGGCATCGGCAACGAGAAAACCATGGCACAAATGATTTCGCACCACAGTGTGATTTTTGAACCTAAAAAACAGATTGGATGGGTGAGTACACAATCTTATCAATTGGGCGATTATTTGGGGTATCATCTGGATGAGGTATTCGCCGAAGGCAAAACCTATCAGGGAGATGCATCTTTGTACGATTCCGTTTTAACCATTGCTGCCGATTCGTTTTTAGTATCATCTGAATTTGCAGATTTTTTAAAATTCCGCGACCAACGCGAGGCGGTCAAACAATGGATTAAAAACAAAACACCCAAGCCTGAACACGAACTCCTACATTTTGTTTCGTTGAATTCGGAATACTATCAGGGTTATGTGCTTACAGCCAATTATTATTATGTAATGGGCGATACTGCCCGGGCAAGACAAAATTATCAAACCGCACTGACCAAAGAGTTGGAAAATACAGGAACCGCAGAAATGATAAAGGCCAGACTGGAAGAATTGAAAGAAAAAAAGAATTAAGGTTGAATTCCGGAATAGAAAAGAATCCAAAACTCTTCTCTGAGAAAAACCTTGCTAAAGTTGCTAATTGTACTTTTGTCATGTCAAATAAATCCTGTTTATCCAAATAATAACTAAACTACTGCGCTATGCACGAAACCATTATTGAAATAATAAAAGGAATGCTGGCTCCCGGGATCATGATTTCGGCTTGCGGGCTGCTCTTACTGGGCATGAACAATAAATACTCCTTGGTAGTGAACCGGATAAGAACGTTGAACAGTGAATTCAGAGATCTCAGCGAAAATGACAGTGAAGAACGGTCGGAAAGCATCCGAACCCAGCTTCCCTTGCTCATTCTCAGAATGAAACTCATCAGGAATGCCGTTTGGCTTTATACCACCGCCATTGCCATGTTTATCTTTTCCATTTTTTCAATTGGGTTATATTTGATCCTTGGGAAATCGCTCCTTCTTACAGTCTTGTCGTTAACTCTGTTTTTTATTGCTTTATTGGCAGTTCTTTGGGGCGTGATTCACGCCGCTAAAGAAGTACGACTGGGTTTTGATATACTGAAAATCGAAACGAAGAACATACTGTAACATGGATAGATATATTTCCATTTTGCGAGGCATCAATGTAGGGGGAAACCGAAAAATTTTGATGGCAGATTTAAAAAAGGTGTATGAGAAACTGGGCTTTTCAAATATCATCACGTTTATTCAAAGTGGAAATGTGATTTTCGATTTCCCTGAAAAGGTGGAGAATGTAGTATTTGAACAAAAAATTCAGCAAGCCATCAAGGAGACCTTTGATTTTGATGTTCCTGTAATCATCAGAAGTAAAACAGAACTCAAAAACATCATCGAAAACAATCCCTTCAAAACCAATGACGGTGAGGATATGCCCGGGCTTTTTGTGACTTTTTTAAAGGATTGGCCCACATCCGCACAACTTGAGAAAATATCTCATACTAAATATCCACCCGACGATTTCATCATTCTTGGCAACAATGTTTATCTCAGTTGTTCGGGAAATTACAGCAAATCGAAACTGACCAATCAGTTTTTTGAGAAGAACCTGAAATCGGCGGCTACCACCAGAAACTGGAACACCATTTGCAAACTAAGTGAATTGGTTTCTACCTAAAAATCTTACGGTATAAATCAGCAGTTACATACAATTTTTGGGTTAGTTGCAGTCGGCTAAAGCCAGACTGCAATGGATTGATTCTAAGGAGTTTTATTCATCTGCAATGATTGTACTTCTTGGACATCCATTGCAGTCGGATTTATCCGACTGCCCTTCAATTGGAATTCTTGCTTAATCTTCATTAATTTACTACCATTGAGTTATTAGTCAATATTCTTTGCCTTTCCATTGTACAATATTGTGTGTTGCTAAAGCAGAAGGAACTTGTTGTTGCAGTCGGCTAAAGCCAGACTGCAATGAATTGATTCTAAGGAGTTTTATTCATCTGCAATGATTGTACTTTTTGGACATCCATTGCAGTCGGATTTATCCGACTGCATTTATTCTTTCATTTCCAGGTATTTGCTGGACGTTTCACCCAACAAGGCTAATGATTACTTACGGAAGACGATCAGGTATTGCATAAAAAAATCCCGTAAATCATTGATTTACGGGATTTTTCCATATCAATCTAAGATTAACAACCTCGGGCAGGTATTTACGGTTTTACATAGATATTGGCTGCATTGCGGTAACCTGGCAGATCGAGATACCAATCGGGGTAATCAACACCTGATGATTGCGCCCAGGCAGCAAATTTCAAATGAGCTGTCAGGATATCGGCTTTCTCGATGGGATAGTCAAAATTAACAGGAGTTTCAATTCCCCATGGCAATCCGGTGGCCGATAAGTAGTACAATCCTGCAGCCGGATCAGATGCATCGCTATCGGTTCCAAATAAGTCAGTATCCACAAACTCAGTAGGTGCCTGATCTTTTAGATGTATCTCATGGCCACGAACCTGATCTACAAAAATAAAGGGGTTGTAGGGAGGATTGCCAATGGAGGCCTGTGGTGTTCCAAAATGGGTGGATACTGTATTGATATTAGTTTGAACATATTTTCCATTAGGAATTGTGTTGGCCATTCCCCCTTCCATTATCACATTGATGTTGTCGATGGGAATGATCACCGTCTGGTTGGTATGACCTGCTTCGAACCCTTTTGGATCGTATACAATTGCATTTCCAAGTTGGGTACATCCGGTAACACTTTCAACGGTAGAAGGTACGGCATCAAACACCAGTCCAAAACCATTTTCAAGTGAAGCTCCATCGGCCATAATCTGATATTTTACAATCACATCAACCACATTATTCTGTGCATTGGTTACTATCTTATAATTGAGATTGACCACAAAGTCGTTGAAATCATAATCACCATAGGCGGGCCATAAATCTTCAAAAGCCACACTGGCAAAATCAACTTCATTGGGATAGTAAGAATTAAAGGCACGAGTGGGATCTGTTGGATATTCGTCCAGGTTGTCAGGAATACCATCACCATCGGTATCAGTTCCACCATTTGTGCCAATCACCAAAACAAGTGTTTTTGAATCGGTTCCTGCACTGTTTGTGGCAGTAAGAGGAATATTAAAAGTTCCTGCTTCGGTTGGAATACCGCTTATCACATCACCACTGATGGTAAGGCCCGCCGGCAAACTGGTAGCATCAAATATCATCGGTTGCGAACCATCGGCTGTTATGGTGTAACTAAACGGGAAATCCTTCATTCCGTTGGCAGCTAGCGAACTTGTAATTACGGGTGGTTGCGCACCTTCGATAATGTCGATCACCAGGGTTTGAACATCCTGACCATAACTGTTGGTGGCCTGTAGAGTAACATTGTAAACTCCTGCAAATGTAGGTGTTCCATCAATTGTTTGGTTATTTGCATCGAATTGCAATCCTTGTGGTAAATTCGTTACAGAGTAGGTTATTGTTGCTGAACCGGTTGCAGTTAGTGTGTAGGTTACAAACTGATCGCCTGCTGTACCCGATGCTGTTAATGCACTTGTTATGGTAGGAGGTGTGCCAACCACCAAAACCAAAGTTTCGTGAGTAGACCCTCCTGCATTGGTAGCAAAAAGATCAATATTGTATGTGCCTGCTGCCGTTGGGCTTCCGGTAATTTCCTGGGTGTTGGCATCAAATGTTAATCCATCAGGCAAGTTAGTAACATTGTAGGTGATGGACCCGGTTCCACTGGCCGTTAAAGTATAGTTAAACGATTCATCCACTGTGGCTGAGGCTGAAAGTGCACTTGTAATAACCGGAGGAGCAGTAGGTTGCGTAACCACAAGCACCAGCGTTTGGGTATCGTCACCCATGAAATTGGATGCTGTGAGGTTTATATTAAAATTCCCGGCAACGGTGGGGGTTCCGCTAATAACATGTGTTGCTGCATTATACGTCAGCCCGTCAGGAAGGTTGGTTGCATCAAAAGTAATGGGCTCGGTTCCTGTAGCTGTTATTGTATAAGGAGTAATGGCCTCACCTACGATACCACCAATCTGTAATGAACTGGTAATGGTAGGGGCAACATTAACATCGCAGCTGGGTGCGGAAACAGTATAGGCATGGTAGGTAACGTGAGGTCCTTTGGTTCCCTGGTTAGGGCTAATGTCATGGTTACCCTTAACCCACAAATCTACATATCCGGTGATGCTGGAACCACCCGAAGTTTGGCTGTCATCGTCAGCGGTTATTTGAGATCCCTGGGTACCAGGCCCTTCAATATCACCTTCAATTTTAAACTCATCGGTTTCAATCAAACTGCCAAGCCCGAGTGTTGTTTTTTTGTTGCCAGATCCGGTAAAATCAGCCTCTCCGCTAACAATCATATATCCATTGTTGGTAAAAGTACCTGATTGTTTGAAATCTCTGCTACCACCCGAATTTGGTGATTTTGAAGAACTTTGTATATAGAACTGGCAATTGTTGGTCATCGACCCCGATGAGTTTATCTCAAAGTCTTTTGTAGAAGTAAATGTTCCATCATTGATCACCAAACCATGAACAACAATTTTAACCGTTGAGGAGACAACACCCCAGTTATGAAGTTCACCATCAATTTGACAGGTATTCTCACCGCTTCCACTCCCGCTAAAGTTGAGGGTACCATAGTTTTGAACTGTGTACTCTATATCGTATTTTGGTAAGGTAAGGCTTCCTTCAGGATTAACGACAATATTCTGATCAGGCCCATCCTGACTATAGTTCTTGGTAATACTGGCAGTACCACTAATACTTAGTGTTCCACCTGATCCAATGGAAAGTGTTTTGATGGTGACATGATCGCCGGCCTCCACACAATAGGTTTCGTTAGCAGGAATGGTTAAGTTACCATAAAAATTGTTATTAATTGTATAATCGCAGGTAGATACAGTAGTTAACTCCTTGGTTGTGGAACCAAAGTTATACTGAATGGCAGATCCATTGACAGGGACTGCCACATATTCATTAACCCCACTGGAGGATAATTTAGCCACATACACCTCCTTAAACCTCGATGCAATGCGAACGGGCAGGCTAAACACACCGGCTGAATTGGCAGATCCGGTCAGAATCAGCTTTCCTCCATTATTCGGGTGTGCATCGTAAATCTGAACAATCTCAACACCGGTAGCTTTGGTACTGGCCACCCGGATATCAGTTGTCAAATCCGAGAAATTCTCAAAATTGAATAGCTCGCTTACCTTTAAATCAAGAAAATTATTGGGATTGTCTTGCGATTGATTATTGTTCTTACGACAAGAAAAAATCAACAATGAGAGAGCAAAAATTGCAGTAAGTGTGTAGATTTTCCGTTTCATGGCATTTAATATTTTTTAGTTTCTGCTTAGATCTTATTATTTTCAATTATTGTTCCACAAATTACATTAAACTGAATATCATTTATTTATAAAAAACACTCACACCACATTTTCCCAAAAATAGAAAATTACTTCCACAATTGAATCTGCCTATAAAGGTAAGTAAAATATCTGGATAAGTGGTGATTTTTGCCTTATGTCTAAATGTATTGTGGATTAAATTGGAGGATGTCAATATATACACTTTATTTGCCTGCAAATATGAGTATAAAAATTTGAAGTAAACGCATTAATAAAAGCATGATATGAACTGGATATACTTAATCATTGCAGGTATTTTTGAAATCGGGTGGCCACTTGGGTTTAAACTATCCCAAACCATGTCATCAAAGTTTACAGGAATAATTATGGCCGTTATAGCCATGGCACTGAGTGGTTTGTTTCTCTGGATGGCACAGCGAACCATTCCCATCGGTACGGCCTATGCCGTTTGGACCGGTATGGGTGCCGTCGGCACGCTGGTTATTGGCATCATGTTTTTTGGAGATTCGGCAAGCATTTGGAGAATGGTGTCGGCTACTTTTATTATCATCGGAATTGTTGGACTCAAACTGGCGCATTAAATGAAAGCTCAAATTCTAACCTCCAACGATTTTAAAACCAGTGCCTGGTCCGGAGGAACTACCACCCAATTGTATATCTATCCTCCCTATGCTGAATACCAGTTGCGCAATTTCGACTTCCGACTGAGTTCGGCCAGGGTGGAAACTGAAAAATCGGAATTTACCACATTACCCGGAGTCGCACGTAAACTCATGATTTTGGACGGAGAAATTGTCATTCATCATCAAAACCACTACTCAAAAAAGCTCGGAAAATTCGATGTAGAATCCTTCGAAGGCGAATGGAAAACAACTTCCGTTGGAACCTGTACCGATTTCAACCTGATGACCACAGGAGCAACCTACGGAGAAATTTCATCCCTGATTTTGGCTGCAAATCAACAGTCAACAGTTCAAATGACCACCATCAACAAATGGCTTTTCGTATTTCTGCTTTCGGGAGAAATTAGAATAGACTCAAATCACAAATCATGGATGCTAAAACAAGGAAATTTGATTTCCATCCAAAATGATTGCAACAGCACAATAAATGTAACGGGCCTAAAACACAGTGAGTTAGTTTTAGTAAGCATCCAACTCAAAGGATAAAAACCGGAATAAGCCGGTTCTGACTTGATATTTAAATTCATATAACTATATTTGCACTGTTTTGAAGATTCTGATCTACATATTGTCCGTTTATATCCTGGCCCTTACTGCCACTCCGTGCGTCGATGGCCACCATGAGACCAACGCTTGTTCCACAGCCCAAACTCAGGATATGGCAGGCAATCACCAACACGAAAAAGATCAATGCTCTCCTTTTTGCACATGTAACTGTTGTGTTTCGCCCGTTGTATTTCAGGAAAATGTCACTCATTTTGAATTTTTCCCAATTTCTCAGCAATATTCAACTCCTTATACTTCATCGTATATTTCCTCACTTTTTATCACCATCTGGCAACCGCCTAAAATAAGCTAATACACTGTATTTATTTTGTTTATGATTTTTTCTTTGAGAAAAAGATAAACGCTTTGTATTCATTTTTTTAGCGTATTTGTGATATGATTGAACGTATTATTCATTTTTCCATTAAGAACAAGTTTATTGTGGGCTTGTTTGTGGTGGCCCTGATGGGATGGGGAACCTTTTCGCTTACCCGACTTCCCATCGATGCCATCCCTGATGTAACCAACAACCAGGTGCTGGTGATTTCTATAGCCCCTTCGCTGGCAGTACAAGAGGTTGAGAGTTTTATCACAGCTCCCATTGAGGTGGCGGTGGCCAATATTCCCGACATAATCGAACTCCGATCCATTTCGCGCCTGGGGCTGTCGGTGGTAACAGTTGTTTTTAAAGACGAGGTCGATGTTTATTGGGCAAGGCAACAACTCAGCGAACGACTCAAAGAGGCAGAGGAATCCATCCCCGAAGGGCTGGCCAAAATCGAGCTGGCTCCCATTTCATCGGGTTTGGGCGAAATTTATCAATACCACCTGGCAGTTGAAAAAGGCCTTGAACAACGCTATACCCCTATGGAATTGCGTACCCTGCAGGATTGGGTGGTACGCCGTGAAATGCTGGGCACACCCGGAGTAGCCGACATCAACAGTTATGGTGGATATGTAAAACAGTATGAAATTGCCGTGAATCCCGAACAACTCAGGGGAATGGATCTTTCGCTTACCGATATTTTTGAAGCCCTTAAACGCAACAACGAAAATACCGGAAGTGCCTATATCGACAAAAATCCTACGGCTTATTTTATCCGGGGAATCGGTCTTGTAAAATCCCTTGAAGACATCGAAAAAATTGTGGTAAAAAACAATGCTTCGGGCATTCCGGTTTTGATAAGCGATGTGGCTACAGTTCAGTTTGGCAGCGCTACACGCTATGGAGCCCTGGTAATCGACACCAGTGAAGCCGTTGGCGGTGTGGTCATGATGTTGAAAGGTGCCAACGCCCATGAAGTGATCGATGAAGTGGAAACCCGCATCCAATCCATCCAAAAGTCGTTGCCTGAAGGAGTAAAAATCGAACCCTTCTTAAACAGATCCGATCTGGTGGGACGCGCCATTAATACGGTTTCAAAAAACCTGATCGAAGGTGCATTGATTGTGATTTTTATTCTGGTATTGATGCTTGGCAACCTGCGTGCCGGATTGGTGGTAGCCTCTGTTATCCCCTTATCGATGTTGTTTGCCGTTTCGCTGATGAATCTTTTTGGCGTGTCGGGCAACCTGATGAGCCTGGGGGCCATCGATTTTGGGTTAATTGTGGATGGAGCCGTCATCATTGTAGAAAGTGCGGTCCACCGGATAACTCAAAACAAGGGACAGCATCAGGGTGTTTCACGGCTTACGCAAACCCAGATGGATGAAACTGTATTTGCTTCCGCAAAGCGCATGATGAGCTCGGCTACTTTCGGGCAAATCATCATCCTCATCGTGTACTTGCCCATTATGGCATTGATTGGCATAGAAGGGAAAATGTTTCGTCCCATGGCTCAGGTGGTTAGTTTTGCCCTGCTGGGAGCAGCGATTTTGTCGCTCACTTATGTACCCATGGCCTCCGCTCTGTTTTTGAGCAAAGCCACATTACACAAGCGCAATTTATCCGACAAGCTGATGGATGGTTTGCACCGGATTTTTACTCCCATGATTGGATTTGCTATCCGGCATAAACTGGCTGTTTCTACGGCCGCCGTCGCTTTGTTTTTTATTAGCTTATTGATGTTTAGCCGACTGGGAGGCGAATTCATCCCTCAACTGGAAGAAGGGGATCTGGCAGCCGGTGTGATAACCTTGCAGGGTGGTTCACTCAGCAACACCATCGAAAAAGTAGTGATGGCCAATCAGATTTTGCTCAGTAATTTTCCCGAAATCAAACATTGTGTTTGTAAAATCGGGGCAAGTGAAATACCAACCGATCCAACACCCATGGAAACAGGCGATTATATCATCACCCTGAAGGACAAAAGCGAATGGACCAGTGCAGGTACACGGGAAGAACTGGTCGAAAAAATGGAAGAAAAACTGTTGGTGCTGGCCGGAGTAAAATTTGAATTCCAGCAGCCTATCCAGATGCGTTTTAACGAGCTTCTTTCAGGTTCAAAACAGGACATTGCCATCAAGATATTTGGCGACAACCTTGAAATCCTGGCTGAAAAAGCTGCTGACGTGGAGCGGATAATCCAGCGAATTGATGGTGTGGAGGATATCAACGTGGAAAAAGTTACCGGGTTGGAACAGATCCAGGTGGAATACAACCGCGACCGACTGGCCCAATACGGGCTTTCGGTGGATGATGTGAACAAGGTGCTGCGTGCGGCTTTTGCCGGAAGTCAGGCCGGAGTAGTATACGATGAAGAAAAACGTTTTGCCATGGTGGTCCGCCTGGACAAGGACTACCGCAAAAGTCTCGAAGATGTCCAAAACCTGACAGTCGCACTTCCCGGAGGAGGTCAAATCCCCTTCGATCAGGTGGCGGAAGTAGCCATCAAATCAGGCCCTGCACAGGTGTCGCGCGAAAACACCAAACGACGTATTACCATTGGATTTAATGTCCGAAACCGTGATGTTCAGAGCGTTATTTCGGAGGTGACCAACGACATTGACACCAGGATACAACTGCCAACAGGCTATTATGTTTCCTATGGTGGGCAGTTTCAAAACCTGGAAGCCGCCAAAGCCAGGTTGTCCATTGCGGTACCTGTAGCCTTGCTGCTCATCTTTGTATTGCTGTATTTCACCTTTCATTCCGTCGCACAATCGTTGCTTATTTTCACTGCCGTACCCATGTCGGCCATTGGTGGAGTGTTTGCACTTTGGCTCCGCGACATGAATTTCTCCATTTCGGCGGGAGTTGGATTTATCGCCCTGTTTGGAGTGGCAGTGCTTAATGGCATTGTGCTAATCGCGGAATTCAACCGGCTCGAAAAAGAAGGAATCACCAACATCACCGAAAGGGTGCTCAAAGGATTGCACGCCAGGTTACGTCCCGTGATAATGACGGCAGCAGTGGCATCACTCGGATTTCTACCCATGGCACTTTCGGTTTCGGCTGGTGCAGAAGTTCAAAAACCTTTGGCCACCGTTGTCATCGGCGGACTTATTTCAGCCACTTTTTTAACGTTAATCGTCTTGCCGGTATTTTACATTCTCTTCTTTTCGCGCAAAGCGGGAGTGCCCCTGTCGGGGAAAAAGACAAAATCCACAATAGGTTTGTTATTGCTATTGTTCGGAATTTCCGTTTTAAATCCGCTAAAAGCGCAACAGGTAACTTCATTAAATGTTAAACAGGCGGTTCAAATGGCGTTAGACAGCAATTTGGCTATCCGGTCTTCAGCCTATAATGTGGAAGTGGAAAAAGCCCTACAGGGAGCTTCCTGGGATATTCCGAAAATGCAACTGGAAGGCGAATACGGACAAATGAATTCATACACAAACGACAACAGTTTTTCGGTTTCGCAATCCTTTGATTTTCCAACGGTGTACATCAATCAGAATAAATTGGCCGAAGCCAGCGTCAGAAAAAGCGAATGGCAATTAAAATCGGCAGAACTTGAAATCGCTACTCAGGTAAAACAGGTGTACTGGCAGTTGGCTTTTTTGCACTCTTTGCAAAATTTACTGAGGTATCAGGACAGTTTATTTGCCCGATTCACGCGGGCTGCCGAACTGAGGGCCAATTCCGGTGAAACCAACCGACTGGAAATGATTACGGCCCGTTCTCAAAGCATGGAGGTAAAAAACCAGTTGCAAGAGGTTACGGCTGACATGAAAATCTATTCCCATAAACTGCAAACGCTTTTAAACACAGATGAATTCCTGCAACCTGTGGATAGTGTTCTGCGTCGTTGCGATTTTTCCAATATCAGCGATCCATCGGCTTTGGCCAAAAATCCGGCACTGGGTTTTATGCAACAACAGATAAAGCTGTCGCAACTGGAAATTAAACTGGAACGCAGCCGGATGTTACCTGATTTCAACATTGGATTTTTTAGTCAGACCATACAAGGCATCCAGGAGATAAATGGAATTCCACGCACTTTTGGTGCCGACGACCGCTTTACCGGATTGCAGGCCGGAATAGCCATTCCACTGTGGTTTGCACCTTATTCAGCGAAAACCAAGGCAGCGAAATGGAAGCTACAGGCCACAAAAACAAATGCTGATTATTATACCCGGACACTTGCGGGCAGCTTCCGGTCGCTTGTGGGCGAATACGATAAATATAACAACAGCCTGATTTACTACGAAAACCAGGCCATACCCGAAGCCAATATGATCATCGATCAGGCCACCCGAAGTTACCAGGCCGGCGCCCTGGATTACCTTGATTTTGTACTCAGTTTCAACAGGGCACTGCAAATTAAACAAAACTATCTGGAGGCCCTCAACAGCTTTAACCAGACCATCATTAACATTGAACAACTGACAGGTAAACTTTATTAAGAACTACTATCATGAAAAAATATCAAATTTTATTATCCATCATGCTTTTTGGAATTGTAATCGCAACCATCTCCTGCAAGGACCAAAAGGCGGCCAATGCTGAAAATCAGGAAGAAGAAATTCTTCCCGAAGACATCGTTGAGTTACGTGCCGATCAAATTGAACTGGCGAATATTGAATTGGGCCATTTTGAATTAAAATCGCTTGGACAAACCCTGAAAGTCAGCGGAGTAGTGACTGTTGCTCCACAGAATTTTGCTACAGTTTGCATGCCGTTGGGTGGATTTGTTAAAAACAC
>JAUYGX010000126.1 GCA_030690365.1 Bacteroidales bacterium
CTAAGCGTAGATTGTATCTACGCTTTTCTATCCTTATGTTCTTATCTTTGTTTTATGCCAGAAAGTTATCAAATAAAGGATCAAAATGCGGTACATTTTTTTACCATCACCCCACACCCCACTGGCGCATGAATGTTTCGCGTGTCTTGAGTACAACAATTTGTAAATAAATAAGACGAATACTTGTCAATTCTGCCAACCGGGCTATGTTTTGTTTGAAGTTTGAGAGAACAGTTGTTGTTACAGGTTAGCGTTATTGTTTAAGGCACACGTTGGAAAAATGTGTGCCAGTGAGTGCGGACACGTGAACTATGGGAGTCATTCATCACTCGCTTTTCCTGAACTAAAAAGGACATTCTTGTTCCTCTGGTGCAATTAATAGATAGCACGCATTGAATCTGCATATGACCATTATTGAAGTGGTATAATTGTCATGCGTTACGGTATCGCTAAATGCGCGCCAGGGGAATTTAATTATTATCGTAGTAGTTGAGTAATTATCGGTTTGGCTACTATACAAAAAAAGGATCTAAATTGTACTAAGACTGTAATATGGAGCTCATTTTTATTAAATTTGTGGCGGGATTAACGAAAAATGAGAATCAAATTAATATAAGTTTTTATCCTTTGCGAATTAAATGAACATATTAAACAGCCAATTTTGATAAGGTTAAGAGATGTAATTTTACTTTTTTGTATAATCTGCAAAACACTACAAGTGCACAAGACCTGGCTGGCATCTGGTGTTTTTTTTGACGGTATTCAAGCAGGATTTTTGTTTGGTACTCCTGTAACATTAATTGGTGGAGCCATGTTTATGGCTGAGGGTTTTACAATAGCTTCTGATAACCGGCATCTGTTGTTTTATAGTGATGGAGTAACTATTTGGAACAAAGATCATTTGGTTATAGACACTGGCACCGGGTTGTTGGGGTATTATTCTGTAACTCAAAATACGGAAATTGTTGCAAAACCAGGATCAATGAAAAAGACGGAAAGAGAAGTAAAAGTCATGCGTTATGCTACGGCTATATGCACGCTGGGAGCTGGGTCTTTTGAATTAAAATTTTAATTGAAGGGAACATTAAATGGTGAAACGATTAAACAAAACGGTATGAATTATATTAAACAAAAAAGATTTTCACTAATTGCTTCGCCTGCACTTTTTATATTTCTGCTAATATTTCACCATTTTTCTTATGGACAGCTACTTATAGACCATACTTTAACAGCTGAGGAACTAGTGCAAAATGTATTGATTGGCAATGGGGTGATAGCAACTAACGTCACTTATTCAGGTGCTTTTGATGTCGCTATTGGTCATTTTACTAATGGAAATACCACAAATATTGGAATGGATGAAGGTATTGTATTATCATCCGGAAGTGTAGATCTTATCCCTGATACAGCAGGTACTCAGTTAGATCCAAGGATAATTACCTTAATAAATTGGACGCCAGGAGATCCTGATTTGGATGCTTTGCCGGGTGTTAGTAATACAAATGATGCATCAATACTTGAATTTGATTTCGTACCTCAGAGTGATACCATTCGGTTTAGGTATGTGTTTGGTTCAGAGGAGTATCCAAATCTAATAAATTATTACAATGATGTTTTTGCCTATTTTATAACTGGTCCAAATCCTTCAGGTCCTGCATATTCTAAAAATAATATTGCACTAATACCCGGAACGGATTTGCCTGTTTCCGTAGATAATGTTAACAATGGAATTGCAAATGATGGCCCCTGTATGAATTGTGAGTACTATATCAACAATTGGGGCGGATTTACGATTGCCTTTAATGGTTTTACAACCGTATTGACAGCAGAAGCACTTGTTTACCCTGATTCACTGTATCACATGAAGCTTTCAATTGCTGATGAAATGGACCATTCATGGGATTCCGGGGTGTTTTTAGAGGCTTTCAGCTTTGCGTCGGTCAACACATACATACATACTGAATTTTCCTCATCCTCCAGCAGTTACGGAACATTTATAGAAGGCTGTAACAATGGAACTGTTTTTTTTAATTTAAATACGCCTCAGCCAGACGATTATGTTGTTCAGATTGATGTGTTGGGAACTGCTACTGAAGGAATAGATTATTCAATGATTCCGGCTTCATTGGTTATTCCAGCAGGAGCAACCTCCGATTCGATCGTGATAGAAGCCTTTCAAGATAATATTTTTGAGCCTACAGAGACCATTATTCTTGTATTAGAATATGAATCGCTTGGTAACACGGTGATCGACACCCTTAGCTTTCCACTTCTTGACAACAACATTGATTTTGGAGGGTTGGGGGCTTTGTATTGTGAGGATTCTTCGCCTGTTACTTTGTGGGGACAACCTGCAGATGGTATTTATTCGGGTACTGGAATGATAGGAAATGTTTTTTATCCTGACCAAGCTAATGAAGGGCTTAACCAGATATTTTTTACCAAGTATTTCATCGATAATACGGGCACTACACCTGATACTGTATGTACCAATCAGCTGTTTTTAGAAACTAATGTACAATTGGCTGCCACCGCTTATGCAGGTTCTTCCAGCACCCTTTGTCAGGGCGGGATTTTTGATTTTTCGAGTTTGTCGATTTTACCTGACAGCAGTCATTGCAATTCTATATTATGGTCAACATCAGGACTGGGGACAATTAGCGACCCACATGTTATCTATCCTGTCTATACTCCTGAACCCAATGAACTTGGTGCGATAATTTTCACTCTTATCGCTTATGGTGAGGATCCATGTGGCAATGATACATCGCAAATGACACTTACCATTCAAGCATTACCTTCAGTGGATGCAGGGCCCGATGGCATGAGTTGCGATAACTCACCCTTTGCATTATCACTTGCCTCAGCCTCAGCTTTTAATTCTATTCTATGGTCAGGATCAGGAGATGGTATGTTTAATAACCAGACCATTGAGAACCCTGTTTATACACCTGGGGTCTCAGATTTAGCTGCTGGAAGTGTGGTTTTAATGCTCACAGCTACGCCTGTGACACCTTGCGTGACCAATATTTCCGATGCCATGACACTTGTGTTTGGAACTATATCGAATGCTGGTTCTGATGAAAATATTTGTGCAGGACAGTTCTTTGATTTTGCTACCTCAACTATTCTTCCTGATACGACCAATTGCGATTCGTTGAGATGGATAGGTGGGGTAGGTACTTTTGATAATACCAGGTTAATCCATCCGGTTTATACACCAGAGTATAATGAATTTGGTTTGGTTCAACTTGCCTTGGTTGCTTATGGAACACCACCTTGTAGCAACGATACCTCTTATATGACCCTGTACATTGAGCCATTTCCTTATGTGGATGCCGGGTCTGACGGTATGAGTTGCGACAATTCACCGTATAATCTATCATTGGCTTTGGCTATGGATTACAGTTCCATTTTATGGACAAGTTCAGGTGATGGCACCTTTAATAATCAGTCCAATGAAAACCCGGTTTATACACCCGGAGTTGCAGACATTGTAACTGGGAGTGTAATATTAACTCTTACAGCTACGCCGAATGCTCCTTGTAACAACGCTGTTTCAGATGCTATGACGCTGTTTTTAGGAACCATCTCTAACGCAGGTTCCAATGAAAGTACTTGTGCGGACTTGTCTTTTGATTTTGCAACCTCCACAATACTGCCTGATACCATCAATTGTGATTCCCTCAGGTGGATTGGTGGATCAGGTAATTTTAGCGATCCCAAATTACTATTTCCGGTATATTCTCCAGGAAACAATGAGACTGGCCTGGTGCAACTTGACTTGGTTGCTTATGGAACACCTCCTTGTAGCAATGACACCTCCCAAATGATACTTACTATTCAGCCGTTACCTACAATAGATGCCGGCTCCAATGAGGTGATTTGTGAAACTGATAACATTTCCCTTAGCGCTGCAGTTACTCATTATACCTTATTGCAATGGAGCACCAGTGGAAATGGCACTTTTAGTGATTTCAACTCTATCTCGCCAACCTATTTTCCAGGAAGTATTGATTTACTGTCAGGTCAAGTCACCCTAAAACTTTCAGCTGTACCCATTGACCCTTGTCTGAATATTGTAATGGATAGCCTGACTGTTACTTTTGAAAGGACTCCAACGGCTTTCGCCGGGATAGATACTCTTTTCTGTATGGAAGGATCTATCACACTATCCGAAGCCGACACCACCTATGCCAGCACCCTGCTTTGGAGTAATTTTAGTGGAGATGGAACATTTGATGATGCTACACTTCTTCATCCGATGTATAGCCCGGGCATAAACGAATTGCAGACAGGAATTGTTCACTTGTTGCTTACTGCCTATGCACAAGGGTCATGCACCGAGTCAAACACCTCAGAGATTACTTTTAACGTACAACCTGTTCCAACCTCCAATGCAGGAGCCGACAACGTTATCTGCAAAGGCGATTCATACCCTCTTTCAGGGCAAGTGAGTCAGTATTCCTCATTTGCATGGAGTACACAAGGAAACGGCATTTTTTCAGATCCCTCCATTGAAAATCCCATCTATACACCAGGTTCGGTGGACCTGATCAACGACTCCGTTGTTTTAGTACTGACAGCACAACCCATTGCCCCTTGTACGGATCCTGTAATATCCAGCATGACCCTGCGCCTACAGCCGCCACCTATCGTAAATGCAGGTCTTTCTATGGATTTGATTTGTGAAGGAAATTCATACTCTCTAGCCGGAACTGCTGAAGATTTTTCCTTATTGCGTTGGAGTAACAACGGCGGAGATGGGTATTTTGATCATGATGATCAATTGGATGCCATTTATACTCCAGGTTCTACTGATATCGCGAACGGATCAGTGCAATTGACCCTTACCGCCTATGCTCAGGCACCATGCACGATTGAGGCCAGTTCGAATTTGATGCTCAATATCCAGTCGCTTTGTCAAGTTTTCGCCGGCAACGACACCATCACCTGTCAGGATGTGTACTTTAACCTGTCCAGACTGGAAACCCCACCCACCGCCTCCAATTTTGACTCAATCCGTTGGTTTACCACCGGCATAGGTTATTTTAATGATCCCAGGCTAATTGCCCCCACCTACTTCCCCGATCAATCTGAGGGCCTAACTGAAAACGACACCCTTACTATGACCATGGTAGGCTATGGTTTGGCTCCCTGTGGTAACGACACCTCCACCATGCAGCTTGTCGTTATCCCCGGGGCCTCGGCCCATGCCGGATCCGATGAAAGCACCTGTTTTGGTATGCCCTATGATTTTGCCAACTCTGCTGACTCATCTTTTGCCATGCACCATGCCACTTTGTACTGGGAAACCAGTGGATCCGGCCATTTTGTGGATCCCAATGTATCCCGACCGATCTATATCCCGGGAGTTAACGAAACAGGTCCCGTCACCCTGACCATGGTGGCAGCCAACATCATTAACTGCGACTCCATCGATGAGATGGTGCTCACCATCAGGCCCACCTATGAGATTCCCGTGGACATCACCGTTTGTTACTACGACTCGGTCTTTGCACAAGGGAGCTGGCAATAT
>JAUYGX010000117.1 GCA_030690365.1 Bacteroidales bacterium
ATATCTTTGAAAGTTATAATCTCATCTTAAAAAAGAATAATCCAGAAAATGCACCCAAACTTAAATTTTCACACAGCCTGTGAATTCCGGGGATACAATATCGGCCATACCTGACGGTATTGGGAAATTACCATGATACTCACCAATAAAAGGACAGATAGTTTAAAGTATTAACTTTAAATTTAAATAGTATGTCAACAGCGAGAAGAAAATTCAGCAAGGAATTCGGTACTCCCCAATCCTTGGATAGATTTGAGGAATATCCTAGTTGAAGAGTTGAAAACTAAAAGAAACCAACATGAGAACTAAGAGATTTGTGTTATGTATTTCTATTTTCTGCATCCCCGCTCCCGCCAGTTTGCAACTGGTGGGTCTTGTCTTTCTTATTCAATATAAATTTGAGTTATGAATTGCCATGACAAAGAAAGTTTATACCTTTAAACTTTTACAATCAATAATAAATGAGTCGAGCATACAAGATGACCGATCCGGAAGGACTTTACTTTATCACTTTTTCCACAGTAGAATGGGTAGATGTTTTTACACGTCAGGAGTATCGTGACATATTGATCGATAGCCTGGATTTCTGCATAAAGGATAAGGGGCTGCGCTTGTTTGCCTATGTGATTATGTCGAATCATCTGCATTTAATCGTAGCCGCAGAATTTGGATTTGAACTGAGTGGCATTATTCGTGACTTTAAAAAGTTTACCGCCAAGAAAATACTGAAAGCAATTGAGGACAATACTGGTGAATCACGGAAAGAATGGATGATTTCATTGTTTAGGAAAGCCGGGGAAGGTAATGCGAATAATAAAGTATATCAGTTTTGGCAGCAGGATAGCCATCCGATTGTGTTGTATTCCAATGCTGTAATTGACCAGAAACTGGATTATATTCATCAAAACCCGGTAGAAGCAGGCATAGTGTTACAGCCAGAGGATTATCTGTACAGTAGTGCAAGGAATTATGCCGGGCTTGATTATATTATTCATGTTGAATTGCTTTTTTGAAAAACGATATGCTTTTGAACCATACTGAATATTGTTCTTATATGTCTGACCCACCAGTTGCAAACTGGCGGGAGCGGGGGGATGGGCATTAAAATTCCCATGCTGAAACATGAGTTCCTGGTCCTAACAGAATATAAATATGGTATAAATTCCGTTTACAATGATATGGATTCAATTTATAACCGGTATTATAGGCTTTCAATTGGATATAGTTTTTAGTTTAATAAGTTACTCGTTTTTATATAAATCTTAATTTATGAATTCCTTAAAACAAGTCTTTTTCCTGACAATCTTAGTTTTTTTTATCACCTCCTGCAATAAAAACAATCTGGAAGCCACATACGAAATCACCCCGGAGGAACAACAATACATTCCCTTTACCGGAGGTGAAAAAGTGGTTTATATAAACTCTGGCAGCGCAGCGGAGTTGGTATTAACAGCAACTCCCATGATTAACAAATTACTTGAATCACCTTCAGGAGTCAACACAAATAAGTATTTCAGGTACGAAACCAGCCAGCTTGTTTTATCAGGATCCGGTATTGACCTGGAATATAATTTAAGTGCGATTCACAAGAAATATCATGATAAAACCAAGCTTGTTCTATACTGGCAAACGGGCATTGAAGATTTTCCTGCGCTTATTATTGGTGGGTTTGATGTCCCCATTGATTCTGCCGACAGGTTCTATAAACTGGTTTTTTATGATAGTCTGATGGTTCATCAGCACTTATATCAAGATGTATACCGTGGAGATTTTCGTTTAAGCTACTCGCCAGGTGATACAACCCCTGTTCCGGTTGGTTCGGTTTTTCCGGTCAATTTCTATTTTTCCCTGCCCACTGGCATTATAAAATTTGATTTGTCCGATAGTACCAGTTGGGAACTGGACCGAATTGAGAAAAAATAACTGCTTTACTCCATATTATTTGGTGGGTAAGTTAGTCTGGAATGTACTGATATTTATCAACTATTGTTAATATCCCTTGTGCATAACATGTGCATACTCTCACCTTAAAATAGCTTGACTTTATTTTATCGGGGTGGTATCTTTGAACCAGCAAGTCAAAATAACTGCTGTTGCTGCGTGGGAAACCCAATGAAGAATGACGTAAGTCAACCGACAAAAAGGTAAGCCCGAAGTTCTTTAAATAGAGCATAGTCGTCGGCGAAAGCCTGACAGACTCACACCACAGGACTCCGCAAGGAACTGAAAAATGGTTGGCAGCCAACACCGGGAGGAAAAGACGGAGCAATCCATCAACCCCAAATCCCGGAATCAGAAAGATGGCTCTCTACGGAGGATCGTCCAGATGAAAGCAGCGAAGATAGCTAGCCACAAGCAAAAAGGCTACGGCCAATTTGCAAGTGAACAGGGAATGTGTTGAATAAACAGGTTCCCTGTTTTTTTATGGGTGTTTTACAAGCAAATCTTCCAACGCCGCTTTTAATTCAGCAAACGAAAATTGAAATCCGGTCTGTAAAACTTTGTTTGCCGAAACTGCTGATCCTTCCAATACCAGGGCCGACATCTCACCCATAAAAAGTTTCATGATAGATCCGGGTACGGCGGGCAGAAAATAAGGACGGTGCAGTACACTGGCAATCATTTTCATCAGCTCACCATTGGTATTTTGGGCAAGTGCCACCGCATTGTAAACTCCGTCCGGGAGATTTTGTTCCAGTCCGGCAACAATAAGGTTACATAAATCGTGAATGTGTATCCAGGGGACAAACTGCCGTCCGGTTCCCAAAGCAGCACCAAACCCGTACCTGACGGGCAAAGCCATTTTAGGCAAAGCCCCTTCTTTTGCATCCAGTACCATCCCCAGCCGATACTGGATGGTTTTGATTCTCAGATCTCTGAATTTATTGGTTGCTTCTTCCCAAAGTTGGGTAGTGGTGGCCAGGAAATCTGTACCTGGCGGGTCGGTTTCGGTAAAAATATGTGAACTCGTGGTAGTTCCATAATAGCCAATGGCGGAAGCTGCAATCACTACTTCTGGCAGTTTACCACTTCTTTTAAGTTGACTGATAATCAGTTCGGTTGATTTCACCCTGCTGTCCACAATTTCCTGTTTACGTTTGGCCGACCATGGTTTATCTGCAATACCCGCTCCCGCCAGGTGAACGATGGCGTCGGAAAATTCGATGGCCGCCGGGTTGAGCTTTTCTGCTTCAATATCCCAAAAGTAGGTTTTGATGGACAAACCTTTATCAGGATTTCTGGAAAGCCAGGCCACTTGATATCCTCTTTGGGTGAGCAAGGCAGTGAGGTGCTTGCCAACTAATCCGCTTCCTCCGGTAATCAGTATATTTTTCATGGTCTAGTTATTCATGTATCTGTCCAGCAATAAGTTAATATCCGATGTTTTATCACTTTGGTGAATGTGCCAGTGAAAAGCACTCAGTTTCTCCATGACCTGTGTGGCCTGTATTAGCTCTTCATCCGACAGGTTTCCCCGGATGATTCTCGCTGCCTTGTACATTTCATAAAATGCAGCAATGATGGTTTCTCTTCCTTTTGAAGTCAACTCCAACCGCTTGGAACGTTTGTCGTTTACATCGGCATATTCCCGGATCAATTCTGAGCGAATCAGCCGCCTTAAGACTTCTGTTCCCGAAGATATTTCCATCAACTGTAGGTTGATCAGCTCCGATTTTAGCAGGCCAGGAGTTTTGATCAGCGATGCCAGCAACCCAAATTCTTCCAGGGTTTTTATTCCGGTCGTGCCCAACGCTTTTTTTACATAATGCCTTCCAAACCGGTATAATTCGGTTAACAATGTAGAAAACACCACATCAGGAAACCGCTCGGGCAGATGGTTTTCAGCCATGGAAAAATCCGGTATAGAGTTACTGACGGGTGATTCGGATAGCAATTCCCTTTTGAGGTAATTGGAAAAATCCGTGAGGTTGTTCCCTTTTTGTTCCGATTCAAATTTCTCCAGATAAGGAAGCAACTTCTTCAACAATTGATAATCGCTCATGGGATCAATTTTTTTACAAAACTAAGCAAATAATACAAATATATAATATATTTGCAAATTATTATACAAATACATATTATATATTTCTACGATTTTTGACTCAAAATACTATCCAATGACTGCAGGAATCATTTATAATAAGATCAAGACTGACAATTTATCCATAATTTCTTTGATATTCATCCTCTTGTTTGGTTTTTCTTCCTCGCTGGTGACGGCTCAAACCGGAACTATTTCTGGGCGTATCATCGACAAGGTAACCAACGCTCCCATTGCATTTGCCAATGTGATTGTGGACGATACCCCACTGGGAAGCACCACCGACATCGATGGGAAATTTACCATTACCACAGTACCTGCGGGATATGTACAGCTGGTGTCGACCTATGTGGGTTACAAACCTGTCAGAAGCCGCGATATTTTCGTGAGTCCGAAAAAGGAGGCTACGGTGGAGCTTGCAATGGAACCTTCAGAAAACCAACTGGATGAAGTGGTAATCAAAGTGGATCCGTTTCAAAAACGAATTGAATCTCCCGTTTCGATGCAAACCATTGGCATCAGGGAAATTGAAACCAATCCCGGTAGCAACCGTGATATTTCGCGTGTAATACAATCTTTTCCCGGAGTGGGTTCTAGGCCCAATTTTCGCAACGACATTATTGTGCGTGGTGGCGGTCCCGGCGAAAGCCGCTTTTTTCTGGACGGCGTAGAAATTCCCGTGCTCAATCACTTTGCAACTCAGGGCGCTTCCGGAGGTCCGGTAGGGATTATCAATGCTGATTTTATTTCTCAGGTAGAATATTATTCGGGAGCTTTTCCTGCCTCGGACTACAATGCATTGAGCGGAGTCTTTGAGTTTACCCAAAAGGATGGAAATTCAAATCACCTGTTTGGGCAGGTGGCGTTGGGTGCCAGTGAGACATCGCTTACGCTTGAAGGGCCGGTTGGCAACAAGGCAACCTATCTGTTTTCGGTTCGGCGATCGTATCTTCAATTTTTGTTTTCTGCCATCGGATTGCCTTTTTTGCCCACTTACAACGATTACCAATTTAAAACAAAGATCCGCTTTAACACCCGCAATGAGCTTACCATCATCAGTTTGGGGTCACTTGACAAACTGAAACTCAATACCGGAATAAAAAATCCTGATGCTTCCCAGGAATTTATTCTCACAGAACTTCCGGTAAACAATCAGTGGAGCTATACCATTGGGGCCGTGTATAAACATTTTATGAAAAACGGCTATCAGCAGTTAGTGGTGAGCAGAAATAAGCTGAATAATCAGTTTGAGAAATATCCCGAAAACAACGAAAGCCTGCCAAAAACATTCGACTACCAATCCAATGAAACCGAAAACAAAATCCGCTACGAATATCACCTTCAAAATCATGGTGTAAAATATAGTTACGGCATCAGTGGCGAATATGCCAGTTATGATAACCAAACCTACCAGGCCATCTATTTAAATGATTCCCTAACAGAAATCAATTATCAAACCAACATCAACTTCTTTAAATATGGTGCTTACGGGCAGGTATCAAAACCATTTTTTAAGGAAAGGCTGAATCTTTCGCTGGGTATCAGGGTAGATGTCAATACTTTTTCCACGGCCATGAACAATCCCTTCGATCAGCTTTCGCCCCGGTTTTCTGCTTCTTTTCTGCTTATGGATGGTGTTACCCTCAACGCCAGTGTGGGCAGATATTATCAACTACCGGCTTACACCACCCTTGGTTATGCCAACAATATGGATGCATTGGTAAATAAAAATACCACCTATATTGGTGTTAATCATTACATAGCAGGTTTTGAACATCTTGTAAACGAACACATTATGTGGTCGGCCGAAGGATTTTTTAAGGATTATTTTCACTATCCCATCGATTTGAATACGGGTGCCAGCGTGGCCAATACCGGAGCCGAATACAGCAGCGTAGCCGGAGCCGTTCCTGTAATATCCATCGGTAAAGGGCAAGCCTATGGTTTTGAGCTGTTAAACAGGATGAAATACAATAAATTTACATTTATTGGATCGTTTACCTATGTAAGAAGTTTGTTTACCGATTTAAAGGGAGAATTCATCCCTTCTTCGTGGGACAGCCGCTACCTGTTTACCTTAACGGGAACCAAAGATTTTAAACGAAACTGGAGTTTGGGTGCAAAATGGCGTTTTGTGGGTGGATTGCCTTATACACCCTATGATTTGCAAACCTCCGCCAATATACAGGCCTGGGATGCGAAGGGTGGTCCCTACCTGGACTATAATCAGTTAAATGCGAAGCGGGCCAATGCGTTTCAACAGCTGGATATCAGGGTGGACAAGAAGTATTTTTATAACAAATGGACGCTGATGTTTTACCTTGACATTCAAAATCTGTACAATTTCCAGAATGAAGGACAGCCTTATATCATTCGGGAGAAAAATGCGGATGGCAGTTTTAGTACCATCAACAATGGTCAGGATTACGTACTCGAAAGCATTCCAAATACTTCGGGCACAGTGTTGCCAACTATTGGTATCATGGTGAAATTTTAACAGGGAGATTGATCATCATTTTCTCCTGACAAAGTGAGGTGTGTTTATTGAGGTTGTTTGAACGCATAACAAATCATATTACACCAGAGGGATTTATGGTTAATTTTGCAATCACAGTTCTAGGTGATTTAATACCTACTTTTCAAATAAACTAAAACTCAATGTCATGAAGACAACCCTTTTACTCAAAGTCATGCTGGTACTTTTTCTTTTCTCATGCAGTACTGTGCCCCTCACAGGCCGTAAACAACTCAATATGATTCCCGGAGATCAAATCATGTCCATGAGTTTTCAGCAATACAGCGATTTTTTAAAACAAAATCCACCGGTTATAGGAACAAAGGATGCCCTGATGGTGAAAACCGTTGGCCGGAATATTGAGTCAGCAGTTGAAAAATACCTGGCAGACAATAAATTATCCTCTCTGTTAGATGGATACCAATGGGAGTTTAACCTGGTAAACGATAAAGCGATCAACGCCTGGTGTATGCCCGGAGGTAAAGTGGTGGTGTACAGCGGCATTCTTCCGATTACCCGGAACGAGACTGGGTTGGCAGTGGTGATGGGACACGAAATTGCCCACGCGATTGCAGAACACGGTAATGAGCGCATGAGCCAGGAATTACTGCGATCGGCAGGATCGGTTGGTTTGGAAGTGGCATTGAATGATCAGCCCGAGGAAACCAAAAATATTTGGTTGATGGCCTACGGTGCAGGAACTGAAGTGGCCGCTATTTTGCCCTATAGCCGTTTGCACGAAAGCGAAGCCGATCACCTGGGACTCATTTTTATGGCCATGGCCGGTTACAATCCTGAAGAATCAGTGGCCTTTTGGCAACGCATGAGTGCCGCCGGCAACGGCCAGAAACCACCTGAATTTCTCAGTACCCATCCATCGGATCAAACCCGAATCGACAACCTCAATAAATGGATGCCCGAAGCTATGAAATACTATAGCGGCAAAAAATCTTCGAACCAAAATAAAAGTCTTAATGGGAAAACCATTAAAATTGGTGGCAGACCATAAAACGTTTTACTAAAAATCAAAGGTAAATCCAATGCCCGGATATACTTTCTGGAAGTCGTTTTCGAAATACAAAAACGGTTTTACATGAATCCTCATTATAGGATTCACGATGAGCCCGATCCGATAGGTATCTGTTTTAGTATCGAAGAAGTTGGTCTTTTTATTGGTTAAAAACCCGGCTTCTAACCCATACCATCTGGGTTTATCAGGATTTTCAGAGAAATTATGGGAATAACCCAGGCTCAGAAAATTATTGATGGTAAAGCTACTGTTGGTGGTGAAAATATAATTCATCTCATCGGTCAGGAAGATCTTATGTTTTATTCTGCCACGACTTCCCAGACTGATTCCAAGGGTAAAATCCAGGTTTACCATTCCGGTATTTTTAATCAGGGCAGCACCCATTCCCGCTGATAATTCTATCTTATCCATGCATTTAGTTGAGGTGATTTCGTCTCGTGCGGAACTTTCCTCTTGATCATTAATATCATAATACCAGTTTTTTGCATATCGTGATGGCTTGCGTATCTTTTGTAGCGCCTGATCAACATAGGAAGTAATTATGGGATTGGTGAGTTCATTGAGATTTGTAAAATAGATCAGGATTTTTGTGGAGACCTGTTTTTCATGAACCGAAGAGGCTACGAGGGGTGAAAGCTCACATACATTCCTGGCGGGAGTCTGGATTAATGCGTGATTTTCGAATGTAAATATCTGTCGGCTTGTGAGGCTATCCACCTTGAGATAGTTGTCTTGTAACCAATAAAGATGATAGGAGTTTTGCTTCTTTATGTGGGATTTGATGGAGCTAAATTCTTTTTGGAATTGAAGGATCAATGAATCTGCCTGCTTGTTTTCAAGAAGACCGGGTAAATTGTGGTCGGTTACTTTAATCAGAAGTGTGGACGAAATTTTCACCACCAGGGTATCGTTCACCTGTCCTTGCACGTTCTGAGTCAGCCATAATGCAGCAGTAAGAAGGATCATTATTTTAAAGAGCGTAAATTTTTTCATGGCATTATTATTAATGATTAATAGGGTGAATACATTTTCAAATGTATTTTCAAATTTTCTGAAAAGACTGATTCCTTAAAGGTTATTAAGGAAAATTAGCGTTTGTTAATGGTATATTCACGCGGTGTTGTTAACCATTCAAATGCGATTGTACAGGAAAGAAATTGTTTATTGTAAATGAAGGCTAAATCAACCAAGCAGCTTATTCGTCGATCTCGAGTTTTACCTCATCCAGCCGACTGCCCGAACCTTTTAAAATAGTGAACAAATAGGGCTCGACCCTTACTTTTTCGTTTACCACCGGAATGCTCTGGTGTTGATAGATTATAAATCCTGCCAGTGTTTCATATTCATCCAGAATGGGAATGTTGAGTTTGTATTTTTCGTTGAGATAATCCACTTCGAGCCGGGCAGAAAAAATATAGCTGTTATCTGTGAGTTTTACTTCTGTTTCCTCTTCTGTATCATATTCATCCTCAATATCGCCAAAGATTTCTTCAATCACATCTTCCATGGTAACGATACCCGAAGTGCCACCAAATTCATCCACCACTACGGCCACACTTTTGTGCTTTTTAATAAAACTTTGCAGCATATCGCGTGCCGACATGGTTTCTGTAACAAGTTCGATGGGCCGCACGATTTGCCGGATGGTGACAGGGTTGCTGAACATATCATAGGCATGTACATAGCCCACTATCTGGTCGATGGTTTTTTCAAAAATCATAATTTTTGAGTGCCCTGTTTCGGTGAGATATTCCCGAAGCACTTCAACACTTTCACCTATCTCCAGGGCTTCAATTTCAGGACGAGGAACCATACACTCTCTGAGCTTTACATGCTTGAAATCGATGGCATTTTGAATCATCATCATCTCCTGATTTAGCTCCTCCTTTTTTTCAAATTCAGGCTGATAATCGCGGACATATTCTTCCAGATCGATGGCACTGAAAGTATAGGGTTCATCAGCCAATTTTACACGTAACACGTTCTTTAACAGTATTTCAGAAATACCAATATACAACACAATTAAAGGATAAAACAGGTAATAAAACAGCCATACCGGAATGGCAAATACCTTTAAATTAGCATTTGGGTTTATCCTGAAAAGTACTTTTGGGATGAACTCGGCAACAATCAGAATAAGCAGCGTAGAAAGGATGGTTTGTATTAATAAAACCAAATATTCTGATGTAATATTTTCGGGAAGATAACTGATGATGACGGGTTCGAGCATGCGCGCTGTTGCTATACCATAAATGACGAGTGCAATGTTATTTCCCAGTAACAAAGCACCGATAAACCTTGATGGGTTGTTATAAAAGGCTGACAGAATGGTTGCGGGAAGGAGTCTGCGCTTTAATTCAAGCTCTTGTTTCAGCTTGTTGGAACTTACAAAGGCAATTTCCATCCCTGAAAAAAATCCTGAGAGGATTAACATGCTGATAATAATGATACCGTCGGTACTCATGTTAAAGTGCTAAAATGCAAAAGTATCGAATAAAATGGATTCATTTTTAATTTTGTGAAGGCGGTTCCTCATCTTCAATCTCCATCTCGCCTCGGATATTAAAGATTTCCCTATTGCTAAACGACTCACTGGCACGCATGCTGTCGCCATAAATAATTTTATCCGGTGTTACAATTTTTACAAATGTCCCCGATCGGATGGTCTTATGCTTTCGGTCCCAATACAGGTTTTCGGTAAAAAGCTGTTCGTTAGTCAGGAAGTTTTTAACCACTACATCGTTTCGGGCCCTCATGTTGTTTGTCCGTTCGTATGTAATGCCATAATTGGCTTTTATAAAGGAGGTTTTCTGCCCGATGGAATCAAAAAAGATAACCTCAAACCCTTCCGGAAATTCTGTGTAGCCATCGTTACCACCGAATTTTTCCATTAGCGGACTAATCAGTTGTATCTGAATATTGCCCGAGTCGGAACGGGTATAATTGATGTTATAGGCACTAACCTGGGCCAGGGTATCCTCGTTGGTAATTACCCTGATGGTTTCGAGAGAGTTTTCACAAGAAAAAATAACCCCTGCCATGCAAGTGACAAGGGTAATTTGTATGATTTTTTTTAAAAAGTTCATGGGTTGTGCAGGCTGCTATTTGGCAGCTCTCACCGTGGTTTCTTCATTTATCCAACACTCAACTTTGTATGGGTCACCTTGATTCAGGTTGTGGAAGAAAAGCAATTCTGTTGCCGGGAAATATTTCTGATAAGTTGCGATACGTGCGTTCATCTTTTCGTTTAATTCCGGATCGATGCGCTTGGCCTGGCTATATTTATCCACGGCAGCCCAGTAGGCTACTTTAGTAGTCAGATCATCTGTGCCGCAATCTTTGGCACTTCCGGCGTAAGCATCACCAATTATGATATACGGATCCCCTGATGATGGATCCAATGAAGCTGCTTTTAGCGCATATTGACGTGCCAGAGGATATCTCTCCAGGTTAAGATAGTCTTGTGCCAGGAAAATGTAAGCATTGTACGCCTTACTCTCGTTGTCCATTTTGGCTGCTTCTTCCAGATAGGGTATTGCCTCCTCATACTTTTTCTCTATGAGCATCATTTTGCCAATCAAATAGGCCGACTCAGGAGTGGGTTCAGCTTTGTAGAGATTAACAGTGGCGCTAAAATACAAAGGCGATTCTACACATTGTTTTTTATCCAGTAGTTTTGTAATCTTTTTAAGTAAGCCAATATCATCAGGTGTTTCGTTAAATTTCTTTTGATAGATACGAACGAGATCGACACAATTGGCAAAGGGTTCAAAAGTAACTTCAATATTTCCCTTGATGACCTCCCATTGCTCAAGTTCCTTTGAATTTCCGGCTTTGGTAAAATGCTCAATATTGCTATCGATATAATCGCTTATTACATCATAAGCGTCTACAACTGCGGCAGTATCAGTTTCGCCGGTTTTTGCCATGCGCGTCAGCGATCTGAAGTAATAAATGAAAATAGGGCCTTTTGTTTTGGCTTTTTCAAGTTCAATGGATTTGCCCAAAATTTCATATACGTCTTTATAACGTTCAGGATCAACCTGATATAAATCGACTCCTTTACGTCCCAGGATTTCACCCGTCTGAGGTGTACCATCACTGTAGTTGTTTGGGAAGAACTCAATTCTACGGTCATAAATCAACATCAGTGTATCCAGAAGGTTGTTCTTGATTTTGGGAGCCTTGGTCTTTGAAATTTCAAAGTCATACATTTTTGCTCCGTCTACATATACGTTTTCCGTGGAACGCGGACAGTTTTCAAAGACCCATTTCCATGATTTTAGTGCATCGTTGATGGAAGCATTTTTGTAACCACTTTGCTTCCATTGTTTATAAAATTCCCTGTAAAGAGACAAGTTCATAACGCAGGTAACGCTATCCTTTCCATACTTGGAACCGTCGTCCTGTGGTCCTTTTTTTTCGATCACGGGGTTTCCGGCCAGGCTTATCAAAGTCAATCCGATGCTGAATAGTAATGTCAATGCTTTTAACTTCATTGTACTAGTTGTTTATATGTAAGATATTAATGATATTGTTTTTTATAAAACCAAATTTCCTGTATCGAAATTCCAAGAGAAACGTTGACAAAGTTTTCCTGTATCAGCTGGTTGTCGGTGGTACCCCTTTTACCGATTTCAAAACTTACATCAATTCCGGTTTTCGATTTCTTCAACGGAAAACCAAGTCCAAAACTTATGCCAAACTCATTTATCTGGCTTCCATACAGGTTAAGGTAGGAGTGGTTGTACCGTGCCCCCAACCGGTAAGTCATTCGTTTATAAAGACTTGATATGCTTGAGTGTTTGGGTTGAATCTCTCCTCCCACAGCCACTCTCCAAGAGTTTGTTAAACTATCGGGTTCTCCAAAAGCCTTATATTTTTTCCAGTTTTGCCATTCAAAGTCTGCACCAATAAGCCATCGTCCAATATTTTGGTAGGTTACCCCAACTCCGATTCTTTGGGGTAAAATCAGTTTCCCTTTTTGGTCGGGTTGATAATAGATGGTATCAATCACGTTTTCAACAATGTCGTCGTAACCTCCTGTAAGTGTTTTAGAAAGGTAGTTGCGTTTCGCATTCAGATTGAATGTATTGGCATAGGTAATTCCAATAGTGGCTTTTCTGTTTTCGGCGAAATTCAAATCATATTGAAGTCCGTAATCAAAAATAAAGTCGCTTACCTTAATATCGCTTTCGCTTTTGGTACCAAAAATATAAGCCGAATCAGGGAAATATATCATGCTCGAACGGGTCGACTTGCCAAACAAATAGGCGGCATTAAAACCTACGCGCAGATTTTTGTTCACATTAAAACCATGTCCCCAGAAAATTTGATTGAGGCCGCCATCTCCGGTAAAATTGTGTACTACATCGCTAAAATCGGGTACCTCCAGGGTTGTTTGAATATTATAACCAACCTTGCTATATGGAAGAATACCTAAAGCCATTCGGTACCAATTGGTTACCGGAAAACCCAACATCAGGTAGTTGAGCGAAACATCGGATCCCCGCTCGCTCATGGAGGTTGTTTTAAAAGTGGTAGAATTGCCATAAATACCCACTTCAAACATAAATGCGGATGAATCCTGGGCTGTATAGGAAGCCGGATTTGCAGGATTTAATGTGGTAGGATCGGAAAATCCAATGGAAACGCCACCCATTCCCATCACAGCAGTATTTACATTGCTGCTGTGCAATTCACCGAGGCCAAATCTCGAATAGGGGCTGTTAATTCCTGTCTGACCCCAAACAGCTATACCGGTAAATACCAGTAAAAAGGAAATGGTTAATCTAACTTCTCTCATTAAAATCAAGGATATTTTTTAACCCCTGTACTACAATATTTGGGGTTGCAAAGATGTCATTTTTTATGTATTTTTCAAAATATTTATAATCGCCGCCACTCACCACTACTTTAAGCCCTTCAAAACGAGCCTTGTATTGATTAATAATTCCGTTCACCTCGGCCAAAACACCATTTAACACGCCACTGCTGATACAACTAACGGTTGAATTGCCAATGAGTTGGTGCTCCTGGTTCGTTGCGTTTTCTACTAACGGTAAACTTCCGGTAAAATTATGCAGTGCTTTGAATCTCATTTGTATTCCCGGGCTTATTCCACCACCCAGGTATTGAAGTTGGGAGGTGATCAGGTCGTAAGTGATACTGGTTCCTGCATCTATCACCAGAATCGGATGTCCCGGGAAATAGTCAAGTGCACCGGCTACAGCGGCAATACGGTCTTTACCAAGCGTTTGAGGTGTGAGGTATTCGATAGCGAAAGGCAGTGGAGTTTGGTGGGTTAATTTTATAAAATGAGATTTGGCAAGGAGAAAATCATCTATTTCGGAAGGGTACGGAGCCACACTGGATAGGATGGAAGATTGAATCCCTGGATTGCTTTCAAAAATGGCTTTCAGGCTTGAGAGACCGGGATTTTCGGTTACAAGAATTTCAGGTTGGCTCTTTTCATCAAAAAGGGCCAATTTAGCTTTCGTATTTCCAAAATCGAGTACTAATTTCATGCAAAGCAATTTGTTAGTGACAAAAATACGCCATGAAATCAAGGGGTCTTTAATTTTTTATGATTTTTTTTGAGAAATGAAAAAAAGGTGTATTTTTGCACCTCCAATTGAGGAGGTACCATAGCTCAGTAGGTAGAGCAATGGACTGAAAATCCATGTGTCCCTGGTTCGATCCCGGGTGGTACCACTCCAAAATCATTATAAACCCTCTGATTTACTACAAATCAGGGGGTTTTGTTTTTGAATTGCGGGATTATTTACTTCCCCATTTTATAAAACAGCTTCCCGGTAATTAGTAAACCTGCAAAAACAAAAACGGCAAATATCAAACTACTGGCAGCCAGCTGCATGCCTCCAGAAAGGATGTGACCACTGGTGCAACCACCCGCCATTCGTGCTCCGAAAATCAAAATAAACCCACCAACAAACGCCCAGATGATGCGATCGAAAATCACCGTTCCTTTGTATTTTTTCCAGTTCTCATGAATCAATCTCAGTTTAAAATCTTTTCTGATCAACGATAAAATCAATCCTGAAATAAAGGCTCCGGCCAGAAAGATCAATTCCCATCGTCCCGGTCCGCTGATCTTGGTAAAATAATCATTTTCAGTGGTTTTTGTAAGCACATCAATAGCATACGGATAAGAGGTTGAAGCACCGATAGGCCTGTTGGAGATGGCGGTTAAAAAGACGATTGGGTTTAGAATGGCTAGTCCGATTCCCGAAATCAGCCATTTAAAATCTTTTGTTCCATCCATTTTGTGTAGCCAAAAGGAAACTCCGATGAAAACGCCGCTTATGATAAAAAGGACGAGAAAAAACAGCATGTGGTTGGCCCCAAGGAGTGAGTTGAGCGAGATGCTTCCATGATTTGGCCCCAGGATCGACTTAAATGACGGTAACCAAAGGGTGTAAACCAATCCTCCGGCCAATCCTCCAACAATACCAATAAGTGCATCCAGGGAGCCTTCTCCCAGCGAAATGGCCATGGTTCCGGGACAGTAGCCCAGAATGGCCATGCCTGTACCAAAAAGAAGTCCACCTAACGCAATACCGCCCACCAGCAGGGGTTTTACGTGGTAAGATGCTAATCCAAGGCTAATTTCAATATTCAGCAAAATGGCTCCAATGCCTATGGCTACTGCGATTGCTTTGGCAACGGTGAGGTTATCAAGTGTGGCCATACCGCTTATGGTGTTGTACTTATTCAGCTTCGCGTATTGCAAAATGGCACCGAACAAAAATCCTAAAATAAAAATGGTTATTATCATCACGCATCAAGTTAGGTTAGTAAAAAGGGATGTGGTTGGTTTATACTATTTAAGTTCAAGAGGTGATACTTGTTGTCAGGAATATTTCCCGGGTTGGAATAGACAGGAAAACCCATAGAATTATCTTTTTTTAAGGCATAGTGTCTTAAAAAATTGGAGTGGGCACCGGTTGAATTGGATAGATGTTGCATTTTTCCTTAAGCAGGAATTGCAAAAGTACTTCAAATTTTATTGGCAAGGCGTTGCTGAGTTTTCGAATTTACAGAATCCAAAATGATCTATTTAGTCTCAGGAGCCGAATAGAAATCAATCATTTTCTGTATCGACCTTTCACATACCGGACAAAATTCGTCTCCATGGAAAGTATTCATCAGGCAGTCGTGCATGGGGCGGTACATGCCTTTGGTAACATAACCCCCGCCCTCGAAGGCGCCCACTTTTTTGAAATATTCCTGCTCATCAGGAGTTGGGATGGGCGTTCGTTTTTTCACCATATCCTGCCACTTGCTTTCAAAATCAATCAGGGTGGTGATGTTGGGTTCCCAGGGCTCGATGGTCAGGTTGTAAAAATCGTTGTAGGAGGTCGACGAATCAAAGTATTCATCGGCCAGTCCGGCAAAACCGTGTCCCAGTTCATGGATAAAAATCTTGGCTGATTTTTCATTGCTGTTGACACTCACATTGTAGTAATTATAGATGGCCCCGCCACCATACTTTTTGTTGTTGACCAGGATATAAATCTGGTCGTAAGGGGCGTTGGCTGCTAGGTCGCGTACACTTTTGTCGTCGTAGGTCATGCAGTAGCGCTCGCTGTCGAAGGTGTAAAAGCTGGTATTCAGGGCAGTGCTTCTCCAGATTCCATCAGCCGGGATATCGTTTCCCGACTCTACAGATGGATCCCAAACGCCACGGATATTGAATTTATCCTTGTTTTTATTGTAGGGGGCAAATTGAAAGAGCCCGTCGGCAAACTTTTTGCAATCGGATACAAACAGTCCAAGTTCATCGGTCGAGTAGCCATCCGGAAGGATCACGATATCCACCTTTTCTGAGGGGTCACCGCTGATGTACACATCAAAGGAAGGATAAACCAAACGCCGGTCTTTTTTTATAAAATAATTGGCCGGATCGACCACATATTTCATTTGTGTTTCGAGGATGCCATCCCGGTTACGGGCATAAAGCACCACCTTGACGGGAATTTTTGGAAAAGGGAAGACTACGGACTCAGAAAAAGTTCGGTTGATGCTGTCCGATTCGGCAGTGGTCTGCCATTCGCCAAAAAGGGTATTATAACCTCTTGAATACAAGAGTGAATCGTTTGATTTATCAAATACTTTCACATAATAATTGCCATAATCGAAGGTATCGACCATGTTGACTTTTGAACCTCCCCAAAAGGGTTCGTCGATGAGTTCGTCGAAGGAATATTGTTGAGAATTGTGGTTTCCGCTGTGGTAGTAATCCATACGCAAGGTGTGGTTTTCAAAAAACCGATCGAATTGTGAAAATGCCTGAACAGAAATGAATAGGTATAGGATGATTATAAGGTGTTTCATGATCTGGTTTTAAACAAAGGGCAAAGGTAGTAAAAGTGATTTTGAGGAAGACGCTTCAATAAATAATTCTTGGTACCAGGGATTTGGTATTTGTTTTTAATTTCTGAGCCTGGTTCTTAAGAATAAACTTAACAAGCTGTCCACAAAGTTGCACAAAGGAGCACGAAGTTACACAGAGAGAATATTTACATCAATTCATTTCTTTGTGAAACTCAGGTACGCCACGAGGCGTTCGTTTAAATAAACTTTATACCTATAAAGATGAAAGAACCTTATAACCCAATTTGCCGTTTAGGTTGAAGTCTGCATGATCCAGAAACTTCGGGATTAGGGAACAAGATTTTGGTTTGCCTTTCCTGCCGCTACTCCCTGAACACAAAATCATCCCAGTCGGGACCTACATTAAATTTTTCCCGAAAACGGATCAATTCCTCGCCTGACAACGAAACCGAAATGGCCGTTTCCTGGTTTTCATCTCCCTGCGCGATGACCTGCCCTTTGGCATCCACCACCATGGTAAAACCATTGTAATCAAATCCCAGGTTGTCGGTACCCACCCGGTTGACGCCAATCACATAGGCCTGATTTTCGATGGCGCGGGCAATGAGCAACTGTCGCCACGGATAACTGCGTACAGCCGGCCAGTTGGCCAGGTACAACGCCAGATCGTATTCGAACGCCTGATGTTGGTACCGGTTTTTACTCCATACCGGAAACCTCAAATCATAACAAATCATCGGCCTGATTTTCCAGCCATTAAGTTCTACAACAATTTGTTGGTCACCAGCTTGAATCTGCTTGTCCTCACCTCCCATCGAAAACACATGACGCTTTTCGTACAACCTGAAATCCCCGTCAGGAGTCATCCAAACAAGTGTATTGGCAAAACCATGGTCGTTTTCGAGTAACAAGGTTCCAGCCAATACAGCACCCGTTCTGAGTACCATTTTTTTCATCCATTTTATAGTTGGCCCGTTGGCAGTTTCGGCAAATTTCTTTGGATTTACCGGAAAGCCGGTGGTAAACGTCTCTGGTAAGAGAATAAGATGATGGCCCTCAAAATTTAGATCAACCATCTTTTCAAAAGCCAATCGGTTGGCTTCGGGGTTTTCCCACACGAGATCCGATTGACAGGCCAGTATTTTTAAATCCTGCATAGTATTTCTCCCGCTTTTTGAAGCGTTTCTTCCGTTTTGGCAAAACAAAACCGCAATGCATGGTTATCGACTTTTTCCCTGTAAAAGGGCGACACAGGCACGGCAGCCAGCTTGTGCTCTTTCACCAGCCATTCGGCAAAATCCATCTCTTTCTTGTCCGAAACAGCACTGTAGTCAAGCAATTGAAAATAAGTGCCATGGCAGCTCAATGGCTTAAATTTAGAGCCTTTAATGGTGTCGAGAAAAAAATCTCGCTTTTGTTGATAGAATTCGCCCAAGTAAAGGTAATTGTCTGGATCTTTCAAGAAGTCGGCCACTGCATATTGTATGGGTGTGTTGACGGCAAATACCATGAACTGATGTACTTTTCGCACCTCTTTTGTTAATTTTTCAGGAGCCAATATGAATCCCGTTTTCCATCCGGTGGCGTGAAAGGTTTTACCAAACGAGCCTACAATCAAACTCCGAGAAGCCAGATCAGGGAAAAGGCACACACTTTCATGCTTGAGCCCGTCAAAAATCAGGTGTTCGTAAACTTCATCACTCAGAATCACAATATCAGTACCACGGGTGAGCCTTTCCAGTTTTTCCAGATCTTCTTTTGCCAAAATACTGCCCGTTGGGTTGTGGGGCGAGTTGATGATAATCATTCGCGTACTGCTCGAAATCATGCGCGTTACCTCTTCCCAGTTGATTCGGTAGTCGGGAAAATGGAGTTGTGAATGCTTTACCAGGCCGCCATTCAGGGTGATGGCTGGTGCATAACTGTCGTAGGCCGGTTCAAAAATAATTACCTCATCGCCCTTATGCACCAAGGCCGAAATGATGGTATACAGCGCCTGGGTAGCCCCTGCTGTGATGGTGATTTCAGTTTCAGGATTGTAAACAGCGTCGTAATTTTTTTTAAACAGCTTGGATAATGCATCGCGCAAAGGCTTGATCCCCGGCATAGGTGCATATTGATTAAACCCTTTTTTCATGTAATGGTTCACCAGTTTTATCAGTTCTTCCGAAACCGGGAAATCAGGGAACCCCTGCGAAAGGTTTAGTGCGTTGTACTGTGTGGCCAACTGCGTCATCACGGCGAAGATGGAAGTTCCTGTTTGTGGTAATTTGGATGTGATATTGCCTTCGTACGCGTTCATTGTCATTTTTTTCTGAAATGGACAAAAATACGGAAAAGTCCCTTTGCTTCACATCTTGCTACTATTCTGCGGGTTCTTTTTTGATTTTGGGCCTGATCATCAGCCTCAAAGTCTGGTTATAGCTGAAGTAATTCCATATCCAGTCCCACATAATGAAAAACCGGTTTTTAACCCCAATGATCGACATCAGGTGCACTGCCGACCACAACACCCAGGCTGGGAACCCGTAAAAATGCATACCGGGCAGATCGGCCACCGCCAGATTATGCCCAATGGTGGCGAGTGATCCCTTGTCTTTGTAAACGAATTTCTGCCACGATTGACCTGTTTTTTCATTGATCAGGTTTTTGGCCAGGTTTTTAGCCTGTTGAATGGCCACCTGAGCCACCTGGGGATGCCCTTTTGGAGTGGTTTCGTTTTGTATCAGGCAATTGTCACCCAGGACAAAAACATCTTTTAATTCCTGCACCCGGTTGTATTCGTCTACCAGAATTCGTCCGCCATGACCAATACTTGTGACCGGTATTCCATTGATGGTGATGGCTTTAACCCCTGCCGCCCAAATGAGGGTATGGGTTTTGTGAACAGTTCCATCCTTTAGCATCACTTTACCCGGAGAGGCATCCGTAACCTGCGTGTGCAATCTAACGTCTACATCCAGTTTTTTCAGGTATTCCTGTGCTTTGGAGCCCGATTTCTCCGACATCCCTCCCAACAAATTGCCCGATGCCTCGAACAGGTGGATTTTCATCAGATCGAAATCCAGTTCAGGATAGTCTTTGGGCAGGATATATTTTTTCATTTCGGCCAACGCACCTGCCATCTCCACGCCGGTTGGACCGCCACCCACGATCACCATATTCAAATAAGCGGCCATGTCCTCCGGATCGGTTTGGTTGAGTGCTTTTTCATAATTTCCCAGGATGGTGTTCCTGATTAAAATGGCATCCGAAACCGATTTCATGGTGAAAGCCTGGTTTTCAATATTTTTATTGCCAAAAAAATTGGTGACTCCACCAGCGGCAATGGCCAGATAGTCGTATTCGAGTTCACCGATTGAGGTTGTAATTATTTTGCTTTCCGGATGAACCTCAAGAAGTTCTGCAATGCGGAAATGAAACCGTTTCTGCTTTTGAAACAGGATCCTCAAAGGAAAGGAAATGGCACTGGGCTCAAGTCCGGCGGTTGCTACCTGATAAAACAAAGGTTGAAACTGGTGGTAGTTGTTCTTGTCGATGATCACCACCTGGTATCCTGAATTGAAAAGGCTTCTGGCAAGTTTCAAACCGGCAAAACCGGCACCAACAATGACAATGCGCTTAAATTGAGGTACTGGAATGTGGGCTATCCTGGTCATAGTATGTTTTTTTTGTGGCGTCAAAATTACACGCAATCCATTGCGCTTGTCAATATTGAGTCAATTAATAACAAGATTTAACGAACTATTTCTGCCGTTAAAGGGGCTGAATTACATGAGTTTCTTATTTTTGTGAAAAGTTCTCCCGATCACTAATACTAAAACCTGAATCATGAAAAATATTGATAATTACGACTTTAGAAATAAGAAGGTAATTGTGCGTGTCGATTTTAATGTGCCATTGGATGCTCAATTCAATGTAACTGACGATACCCGCATCAAAGCAACCATTCCCACCATCAAAAAGATACTGCAGGGGGGAGGTTCAGTCATTTTGATGTCGCATCTGGGGAGGCCAAAGGGCGGACCCGAAGACAAATTTTCGCTGCGACATGTATTGGGTGATTTATCGAAAAAATTGGGCATGGATGTGCAGTTTGCAGATGATTGTATTGGTGAATCGGCCCATCGCATGTCTGCCGCCCTGCAGCCCGGCCAGGTGTTGTTGCTTGAGAACCTGCGTTTTTACAAGGAAGAAGAAGCCGGTGATGTTGGTTTTGCCAAAAAGCTGGCCGACTTGGCCGACGTTTATATGAACGATGCCTTTGGCACTGCCCACCGGGCACATGCTTCCACGGCCGTGATAGCCCGGTTTTTTCCTGAAAACAAACTTTTTGGCTATGTGATGGGTGGCGAAGTAAGCAGCATTAACAAGGTGCTGAAGGAAGGTCATAAACCTGTTACCGCCATCCTTGGAGGTGCCAAAGTTTCTGGTAAAATTGAGATCATCAACAACCTGCTCGACAAAGTGGACAACCTGGTAATCGGCGGCGGAATGATGTTTACTTTCATCAAGGCCATGGGTGGCAAAACCGGAAACTCATTGGTGGAGGATGATTTGATAGAAACAGCCAAATCAGCCATGGGAAAAGCAAAGAAACTGGGTGTTCACTTTTACATTCCCACAGATGCCGTGATTGCTGATCAATTTGATAATGAAGCCAACTTTAAAACCTGCGAGGCTGGTGTAATTCCTGATGGTTGGATGGGCCTGGATATCGGACCCAAATCTGTTGCCGCCATAAAGGAGATCATCCTGAGTTCGTCCACCTTGTTGTGGAACGGTCCCATGGGCGTATTCGAAATGGACCATTTTGCTGAGGGAACCATCGCCATTGCCAAAGCCATTGCAGAAGCCACACAAAAAGGCGCCTTCTCCCTGGTAGGTGGCGGTGACTCGGTAGCCGCTGTCAACAAGTACCACCTCAGCGACCAGATCAGTCATGTTTCAACTGGTGGTGGCGCTATGCTTGAATTTATCGAAGGCAAAGAGCTGCCGGGAGTGGCGGCGATAGAGGCTTAAAGCGAGTTTCGGTTTTATTGAATTATTTTCCAACCCTGATCCGTGTGACCCAATCCCGGATCAGGGTTTTTGGTTGATTTAGGTTTTTGTTTGCAACATTTCGGATTAAACAAGTTGCACATATTGATTTTCAATCGTTACATTAAAATGGATGTCGGCTTTAAGTGCTTTAAATACTTTTAAAATCGTGTCGATTGTAGCACTGTTTGTATGGCTTTCAAGTTTAGAGATTTGAGATTTTTGCACACCAACGAGTTGTCCCAATTGTTCTTGTGTTAAATTTCGTTCAGTTCGCGCCTTTTTAATCATCTTACCTAAAACGTCCATACGAAGTTCGTATTCATACTCTTCCCTGTCACCAGATCCGATTTTGCCAATATATTTGTCCTTCATTTCAGCTAATGAATATGATTTAATTTCTGTCTTTTCCATGGTCAATATTGTATAATATTTTCTTCACGGTTTTAGGGTCAAGTTGTGAAATAAACACGACAGCTTCCTCTAAAAAACGGGTTTGAAAATAGTGCATCTTTTTTTTACAAAGATAGGCTATGTTTCCAAATATTGAAACATAGTCTTGCAAAAAGATTAACTGTCTTTTAATTGATAGAAAAAAATGGGCAATTATCTTATTGGATTAGAGCCTTTATTTTGTATTCAAACCCATTTCCGCCAAAATCTAAATTGCAAAACCACAAACAATTGTAACCGCCTGAGTACCTTATTTATCATCAATACAAATATCAAACAAAACCGTTCAAACGATTGCAAGAACCCGGATTTAAGTCGTAATTTTGTAGCTTTAAACAACCTCAGGAATCATGGATAAACTTTTTAGAAAAGATGCGTTTAACTACCACGCACTCGGTCGTCCCGGAAAAATAGAAGTAGTCCCCACAAAGCCTTATACCACCCAACGTGATTTGTCGCTGGCCTACACTCCTGGTGTGGCCGATCCTTGTCTCGCTATCGAGAAAAACCCCGAAGATGTGTATAAGTATACCGCCAAGGGAAATCTGGTAGCTGTTATTTCAAATGGAACGGCCGTATTGGGCCTGGGCAACATCGGCCCGGAAGCCGGAAAACCGGTAATGGAAGGAAAAGGTTTGCTGTTTAAGGTATTTGCCGATATAGATGTGTTTGATATTGAGGTAGACGAAACTGATACGGAGAGGTTTATCCAGGTTGTAAAAGCCATCGCACCTACCTTTGGAGGCATTAACCTGGAAGATATCAAAGCTCCTGAGTGTTTCGAAATTGAGGAGCGCCTGAAAAAGGAACTAAACATCCCCATCATGCACGACGATCAGCATGGAACGGCCATTATCACTTCCGCTGGTTTGTTGAATGCGCTCAAAATCAACAAGAAAAAAATTGAAAACCTGAAAATCGTGGTTAATGGTGCCGGAGCGGCTGCGGTATCCTGTACCAGATTGTATATTGCACTGGGTGCCAGACCAGAAAATATTATCATGCTCGACAGTCGCGGAGTGTTGCACAAAGACCGTACCGATCTGAATACCACCAAAATGCAATTTGTTGTAGATACTCCTGCCCGTACACTGGAGGAGGCTTTGGTAGGTGCAGATATGTTTTTAGGACTTTCCGTTGGTGGTGTGCTGAAGAAAAAGATGTTACTGGCCATGGCCGATGACCCTATCGTGTTTGCCCTGGCAAATCCCAACCCGGAGATTACCTACGATGATGCTACGGAGACACGTAAAGACATCATCATGGCCACCGGCCGGTCCGATTATCCAAACCAGATCAACAATGTGCTTGGTTTCCCGTTTATCTTCAGGGGAGCACTGGACGTACGCGCCAGTACTATCAACGAAGAAATGAAACTGGCCGCTTCGAAAGCCCTGGCCGAACTGGCGCGGGAAACCGTTCCTGAGGAGGTAAACCTGGCTTTTAAGGTGCACAACCTGACCTTTGGACGTGAATACATTATTCCCAAACCAACCGACCCGCGTTTGATTGAACGTGTAGCCCCGGCTGTGGCCAGAGCGGCCATGGAATCGGGTGTGGCCGCACAGCCCATTCTCGACTGGGACCAGTACCGGGTAACACTTCAAAAACGGCTTGGATTGTCGAATCCCCTGAAACGTCAGGTTAAATCCATCTGTAAATCCGATCCAAAGAGGATTATTCTGGCTGATGCTGAAAATTATACCATGCTTAAGGCCGCTGAAATCATCGTTAACGAAAAACTCGCCTTACCGGTTTTGATTGGTGATAAAAAACTAATAACCAACCTCATCAGCGTGAACGAACTGGATTTGGGAGAAGTGGAGATTATCGACCCAAATTCAAAAGAAATGTTGGATAAACGCGAGGCATTTGCCCAAATACTTTATCAAAAACGCAACCGCCGTGGAATGACCCTGGTTGCTGCCCGTGAAGCACTTCAACATAAAAACTATTTCAGTCTGATGTTGCTCGAAACCGGGATGGCTGATGGAATGATTTCGGGCTTAACCCGCAGTTATCCTGATTCTATCCGTCCGGCATTGCAGGTAATTGGAAAAAAGCCAAACGCCAACATTGTGAGCGGAATGTACATTATCAACACCAAAAATGGCCCGCTGTTCCTGAGCGATTGTACCGTGAACCTTAAACCGACCACTGAAGAACTGGTTGAAATCACCGTACAAACAGCCGAAGCTGTGAAACGCTTTAAAATAGAGCCCAGAATTGCCATGTTGTCGTATTCGAATTTCGGAACAGTAAACAGCCCGTTAACCATACGTCAACGCGATGCCATCTCTATCCTGCACCGTGATTATCCTGAACTGATTGTGGACGGTGAAATGCAGGCCAACATTGCGCTAAATGAGGATCTGTTGAAAAGTAGTTTCCCATTTTCGAAGCTGGATGGCCAACGTGCCAATACATTGATATTTCCTACTTTGGGAGCCGCCAATATTGCCTATAAATTATTGCAGGAACTGGCTGGTGTAGAGGTTGTCGGTCCCATTCTGAATGGAATGAACAAGCCCGTACACGTGTTGCAGATGGGAAGTGGTGTAAACGACATAGTCAGCATGATTATGATTGCTGCACTGGACGCCATCAATCAATAACAAAAGATTATTTCCCGGTGGAAATTTTCACCGGGAATCAATTATTTCAGGGAAATGTTTACTTTTGCAAACCCAATTCACAAAAAACGTTGCCCGAGTGGCGGAATTGGTAGACGCGCTGGTCTCAAAAACCTGTGAGGTAACACTCGTGCCGGTTCGATCCCGGCCTCGGGTACAGATTGAAAACGAAGCCTTTATGTTGGAAATCCGGCATAGAGGCTTTTTCTTTTTGGGTTAATCGATATTCGTTTATACTTTGTATTTCTTTTGAACGCTGAACTGCGTCCATGCCTCCATGCCTCCATGCCTCCATGCCTTCGGCAGGTAAATCGGCAGGTAAATCGGCAGGTAAATCGGCAGGCAGGCAACTTACTACTTCTCCTTAAAATCAGGATGAACCATAGGAATTTCGATGAAAAAAGTAGTCCCGTTTTCTTCCGTGCTCTCAAAACCCACTTTACCTTTCAGGTACTTCTCACCAAAAAGTTTCATGCTATAGGTGCCTATTCCACGGCCAATGCCTTTGGTTGAAAACGAACGCTTGAAAAGCTGGAGCTGGATTTCCTGTGGCATATAAACATCGTTATGAACGGTAAACCTGATGGCATCTTCCGTAGGCGAGCAGGAAAGGGTCACCTTACCTCCGGCCTTGGATGCTTCCAGGGCATTTTTTACCATGTTACCAAGAACCCTTCTCAACAAAACAGAATCGGTGATGGCTTGGCCGGAAACAGAATTCTTATCGACTGAAAGAATTTTATCGCGAATGACTTCGTGCTGAGAATAGAGTTCTCCCAGCTCCTTAAGCACGGTGAGCGATTCGATTTGGGAAAAGGAAAGCACCAGATCACCACTTTCTGCAACGGTTAGCATCCGTTGCGATTTTATTTCATCCACCAGAAAGTTCGCCGCCCGATTGATTATTTCAGCTGTTTCTGTCATTTCATCCATGTCGTTAATCATCGGCATAATGGATGATAACCCGGAGATGCCGCCGGCACTATTCAGAATATCATGAAAGAAAACACGTTCAAGGGTTTGTCTTCTTTTTTCGCTGCTGATGTCAGCAATGGCAAAGAAAATATATTGGTCGTTGTTTAGGTAATAGGGCGTTGCCGTAACCTGTAAATCCAAAGCTTCATTTTCGTTGGTGATAATGCGGCATTCTTTTGCAGATTGCGTACCTTGTTGTGCTTCCAAAATGGCATTTACGGCACCGCAAACGCTGCAAAATTGGGTGGTTCCGCAACCGCCTTCCGACTGGCATGAATGCATGCAATTGATGGCTTCGCCAGGCCGTTTACCGATGAGGGTTTCACTTGCTGTGGAACCCAGCATGCCGAGAAATGTTTTGTTGCCGTATACAATCTGCCTTTCCTTGTTCAGAATGATAACCAATGTAGAAACAGAATCAGCTACCTGAGTAAGGATGTTATCATGCTTCATCAATCGACTTTGATTTTTTAGCTCATGAAGCGTAGCGCGTTCTGCCGGTGCATAAGCTGTTGTCTTTGGATTTAGTATATTATTCATGAGAAAGATTGTTATAAAGTTATACCAAAGGTACAAAATTATTGGAGCAATATAATAGCTGAAAAGTAGATGGATGGAAAGTATCGAAATTTATTTTCCCACATGCAGTTTGCGTGCTTCAAAAAAACATTTCCTGCAAAGGGGTTCGTAGGCATCTGTTTCGCCCAACAGCACCAGCTTTTCATCCTGGGTAGTGCGGTGCGAATAACTGGCCAGGCTTCCACAATGCATGCATATAGCATGTACTTTGGTTACATATTCGGCTGTGGCCAACAAACTGGGAATAGGACCAAAAGGTTTGCCCTGAAAATCCATGTCCAATCCGGCCACAATCACCCTTTTCCCCTGATCGGCCAACTGATTACAAACGCTGATGAGTTCATTGTCGAAAAACTGAGCTTCATCGATACCTACCACTTCAAATTCGCTGGCATAAAACAATATTTGTGAAGCACTTTCCACCGGAGTGGATGAAACGGATTTAGCGTCATGCGAAACCACATTCTCTTCGTCGTAACGCGTGTCGATGGCGGGTTTAAAGATTTCCACTTTTTGTTTGGCGATGCGGGCACGATTCAGTCTGCGGATCAGTTCTTCGGTTTTACCGGAAAACATGGAACCACAGACGACTTCAATCCAACCTGTCCTTACACTATTCTTATGGTCTTTTTCAAGAAACATCGGTCTGTTTTAGATATTCTTTCTACTTTTGGAGGTAACAAATGTAAGGAACTTTTCACCAATGGATAAAGAAAAATTGCTCCTCCGCTTAAGCTTAGAGATCGACCTGTTTAAGGCGCATGTAAACAGGTTAAAACCAACAGGATATGTGATACATCCGCTGGATGTTGAACTGCTTCGTAAAAAGGCCACCGAAGTTTACGATCTGGTGGTTCAAATGGATTTGAATCCTGTTCAAATCGCTGATAAACAGGATATAAAACCTCCTGTTGTGATTGAAAAAGTGGCTGAAATTAATCCTTCTCCGGAACCGGTCGAACCGGTGAAAAAGGAGGTGATTTCAACGCCTGTTCAACAGGAAGAGGAAGCTATTGGTATAAAAAATCACCAACCAGAAGTGGTTTTCGCCGAGAAAGTGGTTGAACCGCCCAAACAAATGGTAGAGGAAGTGGCGGTTACTCCAACAAAAGTTGAAGTGGTAATTGAGGAAAAAGCCACCGTGCCAGTCGTTGAAAAAGCACCTGAGGAAGTAAAACCCGCTCCCGAACCGGAACGCCAGCCGAAAATCGCTCCAACAAGGACCGAACCCATGAAAACGACGCTTGATTTATTTTCATCGACAGAAAGCTCACTGGCCGACAGACTCACTCACCAGGGTGAAGATAAAAGCCTTGCCGGGAAAATGCAGCAGGAACGCCTGCTAAATATACGTTCGGCCATAGGCATTAACGAAAAATTCCTTTTTGTAAATGAGCTTTTTAAAGGTGATTTATCACGGTATAACCGGGTCATTGACGAACTTAACTCCATGAAAACCAAGGAGGGAGCTGATACTTATCTGCTCGAACTCCGAATTGAAGGTCAATGGCCGGAAAGCTTAGAAGCTTTTCAAAAGCTGAAGGAAATAGTTGACAGGAAATTTTAATGATTGTCTGATGAAATCCGGCTACAGCTTATTGTGGACTAATTTGGTGGCTGATAAACCTGTTTAAACTACAACCATGGACACAGCTAAACTCTATTTGGTACCTACCCCCATCGGCAACCTGGAAGACATGACTTTTCGTGCTGTCAGCATTCTGAAATCGGTTCAGGTGATTTTGGCCGAGGATACGCGTACCAGCGGCAGGCTGTTGAAACATTATAACATCGAAACCCGCATGCAGCCTTATCATCAGTTTAACGAGCACAAAGTAGTGTCAGGTTTGGTCAGTCGTATTGCCGAAGGCGAATCGATGGCGTTGATTACCGATGCCGGCACACCGGGGATTTCCGATCCCGGATTTTTATTGGTTCGGGCTTGTGTGGAGCAGGGTGTGGAAGTGGAAACGCTTCCGGGGGCAACTGCTTTTGTTCCGGCACTGGTTAATTCGGGACTGCCTTGCGACAAATTCTATTTTGAAGGATTTTTGCCCCATAAAAAGGGTCGCCAAACCAGGTTAAAAATCCTGGCTGAGATGACTGTATCCATTGTGTTGTACGAATCGCCTCACAGACTTGAAAAAACGCTGGCACAATTGGTTGAATTCTTTGGTGCCGACCGCCAGGTAAGCGTCTCACGCGAGCTGACCAAGTTATTTGAAGAAACCCGTCGTGGCACTGCCGAAGCATTGCTGACCCATTTTACCGAAGTCCCTGCCAAGGGCGAAATTGTGATGGTGATTGAGGGGAAGAAGGAGTAAATATTTTTTACATCAGTCCGGAAAAAAAGTATTCTTCCCATGATAAATCCCTTTGTTAGCCCGGCAATCATTCCCCCTGTTTACAGCCAGGGGTGGGAAGATTGAGCCTTGTTCTTCCATAACCCAACTTCGGACTTCTTCCATAATTTCGAACAAACCGAATTCCCAGGCGGTGTCTTTTATAGAATTCTCATAAAGCCTCACCATGTTTTTCATTTTCTCTTTATTGGTTAGATGGACATCTTCATTTTAATTCCTGTTGATGTTTTCATTAGCTTTGCCTGAAAAGCCAATGCGACCATCATGAGGATAACCGTCACCAAAAAACTCATTATTAATTTTTTTGTATTGAGCTTGTTGCCTCTTTTGGCCATCGACACCATCTTTTATGCAAAAGCCAAAAAAGCCTTGATTGGACGTACTTTTGAACAACTCACCTTCGTACGGGTTGAGAAAACGGCACGGGTAACTGCTTTTATGGATCAACGCGTTCATGACCTGATCAATATTTCTGAAAATAAAGGATCTATTAATCAGGTAAACAGCCTGTACGATCCACCTGAAAGCGAACTGGCAAAAAGCAGGGAGGCGAACCTGTTTACAGATTTCTTATCCGCCTATCTGCGCGCGGCTGATTGCTACTCGTCTGTCCTTTTCTATCTTCCTGATAAGGCTCCGTTTAGTATCCTGATCGATTCCGCTCATCCGACAGATTACCCGCAGGCCTGGTTGCAAAAGCAATTTGGCAGGATAACCTCCAATTCCCAGTATTTTATTCAGGAATATTCAGCGGCCAACGCTGATTCTGCCATTCAGGTATTGTTGATTAAAGGGGTGTATTGGGCAGAGGAGAAAATTGGCATGGTGATGTTAACAGTTCCTATCAGTAATTTTAGCCGCATCATGTTCGAGGACAATCCCTTGAACGGACTGGGAAAAACAGGAGAATCCTATATTGTGGGATCAGATTTTCTGATGCGGAGTACCTCCCGGTTTGCCCATGATGCGGTGATGCAGATTCAGGTACAAACCACCGGGGTAATGCTTGCGCTGGAAGATTCTGCGGGTAGCGGAATGTACAAGGATTACAGGGGCATGCGGGTGCTGGGCTCGTATGGAAGGATCAACCTGTCGGGGTTAAACTGGGCGATCCTGGCCGAGATTGATGCCAACGAAGCCATGATTCCGATTTTTGTCCTTCGAAACAGCATCATCTACCTGTCGATTATCATTGCCATGCTGTTGCTGGGCATCGTTATTTTTAATGCCACCTGGATTATGCTGCCCATTAAAAAGCTGAAAGCGGCTACCGACGTGATTTCGAAGGGGAAATACGGGGATAAAATTCAACTGGAACAGCAGGATGAAATTGGTGATCTGGTGGAGGCTTTTAACCTGATGTCGCAAACCCTGCAGGAACAATCGGAACGCCTTGAGCACGAAAAAATCATGCGCACCACTTCCATGATCGATGCGCAGGAGGCAGAACGACAGCATCTTTCGCGCGAACTGCACGATGGACTCGGACAACTGGTACTGGCCATCCGCATGAAACTCAACCAACTCACCGATGACAACACGGATAAAAACAACCTCCTGATAGCAGAAACCCACGATTTGATCCGCGTTACCGTGAGCGAGATCAGGAATATTTCGAATAACCTCATGCCTTCGGTATTGCATGAATTTGGTCTGGTGGCTGCACTGGGCAAACTGGCCAGGGAAATCACGGCCAATGGCCAGCTGGTAGTTGATTTTCAGAGCAATTTTCAGGAAAAAGAATTCATCATCAACAGGATTCAGATTTATCTTTATCGCATCGTGCAGGAGGCACTCAACAACGTAATTAAGCATGGCGATGCCACTGAGGTAGTCATCAGGTTAAACAAATCTTCGGATGGACTGATGTTAACAATTAAGGACAACGGTAAGGGTTTTCGGATTGAAAAAAAGAGCTATTTTTCGGGCAATGGAATTACCAATATGAAGGAACGTGCCAACCTGCTGGGCGGGCATTTTCAATTGAATTCAAAGGTGAACCGTGGAACAGAAATTATTGTCGACATTCCCATCTAAAATGAATAGGTAACATGGTGGATCAAAGAAAAATAAGGGTCATTCTGGCCGACGATCATCAGTTGTTTCGCGATGGCGTTGTTTCCTTGTTGTCGGATGCCGGTCAGGTGGAAGTGGTGGCAGCGGTTTCTTCGGGAAATGAACTTCTCGAAAGCCTGGAATCCGTGCAGGTGGATGTGGCCCTCGTAGATGTAGCTTTGGGCGAAATGAGCGGTATCGAAGCCACCCGGCTGATCGGTGAAATGTTTCCTGATGTCAGGGTGCTGATACTTTCGATGCACAACAGTGAGGAGTTTGTTCAAAAGGCCATTCAGGCCGGTGCCCGGGGTTATCTGCCCAAGGATACCGACAAGGAGGTGCTGTTAAAAGCGATTAGTGATATTTATCTGGGTCACATGTATTTTGATCCCCACATAGCCGGAATGCTGGTCAACAGCCTGATTAAAACCAATGAAAACAAAAAAGCTGCCGAATCGAAAATGGATTTGCTTACTTCGCGTGAACTGGAGGTAGTGCAGTTGGTGGCCGAAGGGTACATCAACAAAGAAATTGCCGACAAGTTGCACATCAGCGTTCGCACCGTAGATTCGCACAAAAACAACATTATCAACAAGCTAAAACTTAAAACCTCGGTGGATATTGTAAAATTCGCCATTAAAAACGGGTTGATTAAGTTGTAAGTTATAAGTGCCTAAAGTACTTAAAGTTAAAAGTTGGAAAATAGTTTAATTTCACTTTAAACTTAAGCTCACTTTTAACTAAAGGCATTTCCCCCCTTATTGTTTCACCCATTTCCCACTGTCAAGGGTTTTATTCTTCAAATCTGTTAATCTGTAAAAATACATACCTGGCTTAAGCATTTGCGTGTCAATGGTATTGTTGTCGGAATCTACCAGCTGTTTTATAATCATTTGTCCGTTTAGGTTAAAGAGTGTAACCAGCCACTCTTTTTGGTAGGTTTTAACCTGTAAGCTGTTGGTTCCGGGATTTGGATAAATTGCTGAGGGGTTGTTGTTTACTTCAATTTCCCGTGTCCAAACAATCAGGCCGTCGCTGTTTACCTTTGCTATGTAAACATCCCTTTCACCGTTTTGTGTTTCATCATCATACCTGTTGCCAACCATCAGGCAACCGCCATCGCTGGTAGCCAGTATGCTGTATAGCTGATAATACGCGTCGCCACCGTACCAGTATTCCCATATTGGCGTAATGTCAGGATTAATTTTTATCAGGTGAAACCATGAATCCATTGAACTATAAAAAGGATTATTGTAATCAAAATTTGAAGTTCCTCCGATATAAATGTTATCACCGTTTTTACTCACGCCATTGTATACCGCTGGGTGGTCACGCATATTATCATTAATTTTAAAGTAATTATAGTCAATTAGTTCGGTCTGGTCATTGATCGAAATAACATTTAATGCATATAATTCAGATTCATAAGGGCTTCCATTTCCACATAATAAAATTGAAGAGTCTGTCAGATATATCGGAGAATAATTATCAAATATGCCCAATGGTATAGGTTGAATATTTATACTGTCTAAATTTCTGTTTAGAATTACCTTATCACCGACTGAAGAATTGTCGAAACGGCTTACAAATGCGTAATATGCAGTGTTATCTGGATTTTCAATGATATCAAATGCGAGCCTATGAACTTGAGCTTCAGACATGAAATTTGAAGAAATAGAATCTCCATTTAAACTGATTTTATAAAATGCCGGGTCAATGTGATATTCTTGCTGGTTATCTATCCTGCCGGTGTATCCCGCTAATACTAAATTATTGTCAGAATCAATGATTGAATTCATATAGGAGAACCATTTACCTGTTGGTACATTAAACAATTTTTCATCTACGATTTCGAGGGTTGAGTTTAATTTTATATACCATAATTTTGAAATGTTTGGATAATTTATCCATTTTGAACCCAGAACGTAAATATTATTATTGTAATAATGAATGTTAAAAAATTGACATGAACTGGTGTCCGTTTCCTGAATTAAACCATTATGCATCAAGTTTCCTAAACTGTCAATTTTTATCAGGTAACCACTTGAATAGTTGTTTTCAATCTGATGAACGCGTCCAACTAGCAAATAATTACCCTCACCATCTTCGACAACATCATTTATTATCTGATCCTCTGGATTAGATATTAGCTTTTCAAAAGTTTGCTGTGCAAACGATAAATTTACACAGAAGATTAATAAAATTATGTTAATAGTTTTTATTGTCATTTTAGAAGAAGTTAAACATGTGAGGCATTTTGTTGCCCCACATATTGTGAATAAACTAAAAATTAAAACTCGACGTGAATACCACCATCAGCGTGCCAAATTGCAAATTTAAATCTGGCAAGATGATCCATATACCAACAATCATGATTATCATATCCACATGATGCGAACATCGTTGCGTCATATAATGTATAATGAATCAAACTTTTTCCGATTGGCTTTTCTTGAACCCCAATATATATAAGGTTGCTTTTATACTGATTTATCTCAGATGGAGATAGACACTGATGATTTAACACATACTCCTGGAAATCAGAAAACAATAATGTATTTCCGTTTGCATCGTAGTAATTCCCTGGATAAACATCTCTGTACTCAATATCAGTATAATACGCATTACTCCCTGTGGGAACAGCAATTGTGTAGTTTGCCAGTTGCGCAATTTTGTTAGCAGCATCCCAACCAACACCATAACCTGAACCGTCACAGGTTCCGAGTTCCCAACCCCAATACCAGGAATGGTCATTGAGAAAACCTGTTGTCTCATCTGTGCCAAAACCTGAAGTTACTTCGAGTGTAGCTGTCGTAGCATCGGTTTCTTTTAATGAAATATCAGCAACAATAAGTTGTTTTTCGTTTGCAGTAATCGAGGCATTGTGTGCCGACAAACTATCAATAACTTTGTCGTAGGCATCTTGTACATCTGACAAAAGGATTTGTCCATTGGTGAGAGGCACTTCAATAAACGAAGAATCTTCAACATATCCTTCCAGTTCAGCACTGGCATTTCCATAGGTATAATTTGAAGTAGCCTCAATATACCAAATTGCACTATCAATTTCCATCGGATCACTACTCGATTTAAGGTTAGGATTCTAACGAGCAAGGTCTATTCTATCCTTAAACGCTAAAATCCGTTGTTTTATTTGTGCATCTTTAATGGATTGCTCCGTCTGGTTGATTGTTTTATCATTCTTGATTTGTTCTTTTTGACAAGAATGAAATAGGAAACTTGTTGCAGATATTACAAGTAGTCCTAATATGATTATATATTTTTTCATGTTTTATTTTTTATTGGTAACAGGCTTTTGTCTGTGAGCCTTTTTTGTTTTGTGCATTGTTCAGGTTGGTTGCGTTATGGCCATTACCGGTTCTGAGGCATGCAAACTACCGGTATGGCTATCTGGGCTAAAGTTGTTTTTGCCCAGCAAAAAAATGTGCTTATTTTTTCTAATGTTTGCAAAAACTTTATCAGCCTCCTCTCGAAAAGGATTGCTAAGGTGAGGGTCTGTTTGTACATTGGCCAGGTAAAACAAGATGAAAACAAGGTTCGGAGGTAATGTTAGAGTATTGTAATGCGGGGGGGGTAAATGATTGATATACAAATATATACCATGATTGCAACATCTGAAGGCAGCGAAAAAACAGGTAATATGTTTGCTTTAGTAGTCAATTTGCAGGTTTGTTAAAAAGCAAATGTACCATTTATTTGAAATAATAGGATGATATCCATATTAAATTTGCATGAAGCTAGGATGAAACGGTTGAGCCGGGCTAAAGGGCAAATATAGATTATTCGGGATACGGTGTCCCACGTTTCATTCCTATGGCAGACAAGTGTAACACACGGATGCGACGAGGGAGACGAGGAACGGTATACAAAAATATTCTGTATTGGTTTTGAGGATAGATTTTAAGGTGCAGCGCACCGCAATATTTATAGCCAATAGATTATCAATAAATTAAAGGTGCGGAGCACCGTAATATTGATTTAAAAAAGGCAATGTTTTTTTATAATTAACCTATTATTGCCAGCGTTTTATGCCTATCGAAGTTAGGGAGCATGAAACGCAGACAAGACAAGATGGAAGAAGTTTTTAAATTATGATTTGGTGTTTGAGCCGGGCTAAAGCCGCAGCTCAATGGATTGAAAAAATAGACTTTTCAAAATTAGGTGCTTCTTCCAACTTTCCCCGAAGGCTTTCGGGGAAGGCTTTCGGGGTTTAACTTCACCTCTAGGTAATTTACCCAGAACCTTTCCGCAATCAACGCAATCTTTTTCGGTGGTATCACCGATTGACCCACATTTCTTTCTTCCGTATTCTTGTTGTGGTGATTCTCCTTTCAGAATTGCCTCAGAACCAATGATTCACTAAAATTGAAATTAATATGAAGAAGATGAACCAATTGTTTGCTTTTATCCTTGTAATCTGTGCTTTAGGAGCCTCTGCACAAGAAAAAAGCAGTTTGTTTAGTTACGATTTTGGCGCCGACCTGATGAGCAAATATGTCTGGCGCGGAACACAGTATGGAGGAAGCTATCCCAGCATCCAGCCTTTTGCTGAATTGGGTGTTGGCCCCGTAACCTTAGGTGCCTGGGGTGCTTATACCCTTGCAGGCCCTAATCCATATCAGGAATTCGACCTGTATTTGTCGGCCAGCTTTGTGGACGAAATGTTCACCTTAACCCTCACCGATTACTATTTTCCCGATACCACGGATTATAAGTATTTTCAATACAACAACGACAAAACAGGGCATATCCTTGAAGGTTCATTAGCCTTTAACGGAACCGAAAAAGTGCCTGTTTCGCTGATGGTGGCCGTTAATTTTTATGGTGCCGATGCCCAAAAAATCAACGACGATACAAACAGCCCGGATTTTAATAAAAAGGATGGTATCCAGTACTCCACTTATATGGAGCTGGGTTATGCTTTCAAAATCAAAGAGATGGAAATGAATGCCTTTGCAGGGATGACGATTAACAATCCAAAGGCTGCGAATGCGACAACCGAATATGTAGGTGAAACCGGATTTTATGGAACAAGCCCGGGAGTGGTGAATCTAGGACTAAAGGCGTCCAAATCGGTAAAAATCACCAATTCTTACTCCATGCCTTTATCCTGTGCCTTGATCGCAAACCCGCAGGCCGAGAAAGTATTTTTAGTGTTTGGAATTTCTTTTTAATCTAATTTATAAAACATGTTTAATACAGGTACAACAACTTTTATGCTCATCAGCACCAGCCTGGTCATGCTGATGACTCCCGGGCTTGCCTTCTTCTACGGAGGTTTGGCCGGCAGGAAAAATATTCTGGGCATTATGATGCAAACATTTGTATCACTGGGAATTACCACTGTTATGTGGATTGGCGTAGGTTATTCTCTATCGTTTAGCGGAGGCGAAGGGGGCATTATCGGAAATCTCGATCATGTCTTCTTGCGTGGGATTGCCATTGATGCCGCTTTTGGTCAGGAAGGCCAGCAATTTCCAGAGTATATTTTTATTGCTTACCAGATGATGTTTGCCATTATTACCCCGGCCCTTATTACCGGAGCATTTGTGAACAGGGTGAGTTTTAAAGGTTATTTAATCTTTTTGGTGTTGTGGCAATTGTTTGTCTACTATCCGTTTGTCCACATGATTTGGGGCGGTGGAATTATGGCCGAATGGGGCATTCTTGACTTTGCTGGTGGTATTGTGGTTCATGCGACAGCAGGTTTTGCAGCGCTGGCTTCTGTTATTTATGTGGGTAAACGCCAGGATAGGCAATCACCTCCAAACAGCATTCCTTTGGTAGCCATTGGTACCGGTTTGTTGTGGTTTGGCTGGTACGGCTTTAATGCCGGAAGCGAATTGGCAGTGGATAAGATTACCACACTGGCATTTTTAAATACCGACATTGCTGCTTCGTTTGCTGCAGTAACCTGGCTAATTGTTGAATGGGTTAAAACCGGAAAACCGAAATTTATTGGTTTGTTAACCGGCGCTGTGGCCGGATTGGCTACCGTAACGCCTGCCGCCGGATTTATCCCTGTATGGGCTGCCATCATTATTGGGATTGCCTCAGGTATTGTATGTTATATTGCCGTTCACTACAAAAACAAATTCGGATGGGACGATGCGCTTGATGTATGGGGCGTTCACGGTATGGGTGGCGTTACAGGTACCATCTTATTGGGCGTTTTTGCAAGTGAAGCCGTCAACGGGCAAAGTGGTTTGCTCGAAGGAAACAGTGCCTTTTTCTTTAAAGAGGTGATCGCTGTTGTGATTGGATCTGCTTACGCCTTCTTGTTTACCTACCTGATGTTGGTGGTCATCAACAAAATCACGAAAGTGAAGGTATCCGAAGAAGAAGAAGCCATGGGACTTGATTATTCACTGCATGGTGAAAACGCTTACGATTCGGGGGCGTTATAAGATTAAAACCAAAAGGGCTGATTATTTGAAGTTTTCAAATAATCAGCCCTTAATTTTTTGTCCGGGAAAAGGCTAAACAGGCGACAAATCCCGGGCCTTATTTATCTCATTCAGGTTGAGTTCGTGGTGTACTTTGTGCAAATCGCAAAATTCCAGAAGTGCTTCCAACGACAGGTTTCCAACCAGTTCTTTGCCGGTTTGCGGACAACCTCCCAATCCACCGATGACGGTATCAAACCTGCGGATGCCGGCACGGTAGGCGGCAGCCACCTTTTCGAGGCGTTTGTTGGATGTTGAATGCAAATGCAATCCAAACTCAGCATCTGGAAACTCCTTGATCATCAGGCGGAAAACCTTTTCGATGACAAGCGGATCCACTTCTCCAAAAATATCCGAAAACGGAAAAACATTTAAATCCTTTTCCATCATCCTGTCGACCCATTCGTAGAGGATGTCCATACTCCACGGATCGCCATAGGCACTTCCAAAGGCCATGGAGAAAAAAACCACCAATTCTTTGTTGTGTTTCAGGCAAAGATTCTGCAACCCGTCAATGGTTTGATCGGCCTGTTTTAATGTACTCCGGATGTTTCGGCGTAAAAAGGTGGGGGAAGTGGAAAAAGGAAAAAACAACTGATCCACCTGTTTAAAACCGCAGGCTATCTGCCCGCCCTTTTCGGTGGCTGTAAGCACGGCAATTTCGGAGGTCACTCCGCTCAGGTCAAGTTGGTTAAGTACCTCTGCAGTATCAGCCATTTGAGGAATCAACCTGGGGGATACAAAACTGCCCACTTCAACGGTTTGAAATCCGCACCTGAGCAATTGATTGATATATTTAACCTTGTCGGCGGTTGGAATCACCAGGTCGTATGCCTGAAATCCGTCCCGGGGAGTTTCGATGATTTTAATGATGTTATCCACAATTAAAGTATTGGTTAACAAGGGCCATCACCTTGTCTTCATCTTGCTGGATGCGTGTGATGAGGCCTTCGTCGTTAAATTTAGTAAGTTTAGTGATGATGTGGTCAATTACCCTGTCGGGGAAAATATCTTCTGCAGTATAAAGATGTCTTTGTTCCTGCAGGTTTCTGGCGGATTGAGCGCAGGAAGAAGGCAACTGGGCCAGCTGTTCCTGTCGATTTTTGTTTTCTTCATCAAAAATATTGATGTCCACATAAGTGTCAGCGGCCACTTTAAGCGGATCGTCCAGTTCAAAACCATGGCGTGCAGCTACTGTGAGACCGGCCAATAACAGATACAGATCGGCCGATCCATCGGGACTGCGCAGCTCAACAGTTTGTTTGCCGCTCATGTCGATGATATTTCCCTTTTCCTGGGGGTTTACTTTGTGAATCATGTTGGAAGGTACGGCCCATCCAAGCGGAACACGCACGAGTACCGAGCGGTTGCGGTCGCCCCAACAGATGTTGGTGGGGGCTTCCTGGTGAGGTACCAGCCGGAAATAGGAGGTGGGGTTTTGGTTGCCAAAGGCGGTAAGTGATGGAGCCAGAACCATGTATCCTGCAATGGCAGTCTTGGCGATTTCGCTCAGCTTGCCATCTTTAATCATCATGTTTTTACCACCTTTCATCACACGGGTGTGAATGTGCAGGCCACTGCCGGCTTTGCCAACGGTAATCTTGGGGGCAAAGGTCACCATTACACCGTATTGTTCGGCCAGGGTGCGGATAATCCATTTGGCTTTCACCAGTTGGTCGGCAGCATCTTCTACGTTGGTGGGCAGGAACTCAATTTCGTTTTGTTCGTACACCATTCCATTTTTGGTAAAATTACCCACTTCGGAATGTCCGTATTTGATCAGTCCGCCCGATTCAGCAATCAGCTTCATGGCTTCGGTTCTGAAATCGCCCCATTTAGAGTAAGGCGATGATTCGTGATAACCCTTTTGATCATCGGTTTTAAACAGCCCATCGTCTTCGCTGATGATGTAATATTCCAGTTCGCCCATGGTTTCGAACTCCATGCCCGTTTTCTGCTTAAAGCTGTCGTGGGCCTTTTTCAGGATGTTTTCCGGGGCACCGGCAAGGGGCTCACCATTGCGGTCGTAATAAGAACACATGATGTCGAGGGCCGGAATCTGTGAAAACGGATTGCGAAAGGCGGTTTTGTACCTTGGAATCACGTACAAATCGCTGGAACCCGCTTCAACAAAGGGAAGCAGGCTGGAACCATCCACACGTTCACCGGCTGTAAGAATGTTGTCGAGGTGTTCGAGGCTGCCAATGATAAAGTTCAGTATTTTTAACCTTCCATCCCATCCAACATACCTGAAGTTGATCATTTCTATGTCGTTGTCAACGATGTATCTAACCAGATCTTCTTTGGTAAGTTCATTGGCCGGCTTATTCAGATATTGTAATACCGGGTTGGGATTCATGGAAATATGGCTACTCATAATCAATAAAATTTGGGGGACAAACTTAGTAAACTTTAAACAACTACACGGACACTCAAATGGAATTAACAATTGCTTGTAGCTAATTTATATAGTGTATAAAAAGGGGGAACAATCCATTTGAGCGTTGGTATGTTCATAGTCGTGCCCTGGGTTAATATTCCTATCTTGACGCGCATAAGAAGAAAATGGTAATGGGAAAATGGATGCTTCGTGGGGAATAGAGATACCCAGTCATCTCGATATCAGCCTTAGGCTAATGAGAGATCCCCCAGGAATTGATAGCCTCCATTTTTACACCAACCTATTATAAAGCATACGAAACATTCATGCGCCAATGATAGGTATCTATTCGTGTCAGTAATCGTTGGGTTTAAGGATTGGCAATAATATGAATGCCTTTTGCCTTTGAGCAACTTGCCTTGATTCGTTATAAATCCCTATTTTTGCCGCCCTTACTAAAATTGCTATGACACCACTACATAACCGCGTTAATAAGGAAATCCTTAAACAACGCCTGGCGGACGAACCATTTAACCGCACAACACTCTCTTTTTATCGGTATGTGATTATCGATCAGCCACAAGCTTTCCGCGATGAGCTATATACCCAGCTTGATGAGTTGAACTGCTTTGGCAGGATTTACGTGGCCCGTGAAGGTATCAACGCCCAGATGAGTGTTCCAACGGAAAATCTAAAGCCGTTTCTGGAGCTTCTTGAAAAGAATGAATACCTGAAAAATATGCCCATCAAATATGCCGTTGAAGATGACGGGAAGTCCTTTTACAAGCTTATCGTCCGGCTCAAAAACAGGATTTTAGCTGATGGGCTCGATGACAATGCCTACGATGTAACCAATGTAGGCAAGCACCTGACAGCTTTGGAATTTCATGAACTGGCCGCCAAAGAAGAAACCCTGGTCATCGACATGCGCAACCACTATGAGAGTGAAATCGGCCATTTCGAAAATGCCGTTTGTCCGGAGGCCGATACTTTCCGCGAAGAGATACAGATGGTTACGGAGGAGTTTAAGGACCAGAAAGACCGGAAAATCCTGCTTTATTGTACGGGAGGAATCCGGTGTGAAAAAGCAAGTGCTTATTTCAAACATTTGGGTTTCAGGGATGTGAACCAGTTGCACGGAGGTGTGATTGAATATGCACAACAAATCAAAAAAGCAGGATTGCAGTCGCGTTACATAGGCAAAAACTTTGTGTTCGACAACCGCATGTGTGAAAGTATTGATCACCGGGTGGTGGGAAAATGCCACCAGTGTGGTGCTCCGGCCGATACCCACATTAATTGCGCCAACGATGCCTGTCATTTGTTGTTTATTCAATGTGCTGCGTGTGCCGAAAAATACGACCATTGTTGCAGTGTTGAATGTCAGGAGTTTATTGAGCTACCCGTAGAAACCCAGCGCGTTCTGCGCAAGGAGATGGTGTTTAATGGCACCATCAACGGGTATAAGGGGTTGCGTGAAAGGTTAAGTGCAATTTAATCAGAACACAGTAAACCCCTCTGCGCCATTGCGACTTTGCGGTAAAAAAAAACCATAGAGACACAGAGGACACAGAGAAAAAAGAACATTAACTTTCTTGAACAATTACCCCTCTGCGTCTTTGCGCCTTTGCGGTAAAAAAAAACCATAGAGACACAAAGGACACAAAGAAAAATGAACATTAACTTTCTTCAACAATTACCCTCTGCGCCTTTGCGCCTTTGCGCCTTTGCGGTAAAAAAACCATAGAGACACAGAGAAAATCACATATTCAATATCCCGTTAACCGATTCCATTTCTCCATTCACCGAACAAGCACCTCCATTGGCCTAAATGCAATTTACACAGGCCCGTTTTCGTGGTAGTTTTGCTTCATAAACACAGAAACTATAAAAGTTAAACGTCATGAAAACTCTACTCAAATACACCTTCGCTCTCGCACTGCTCGCCTTCACTTTCAATGCAAATGCCATCGCTCCCGTAATCTCACCTGTACTCGCCGAAGAAGCCTATATCGATGATATTCCTTTTAGTACCCAACATGTTTTCGATAGCATTCTGGACCTGAGCCTCACCGACACCTACGATTTATCAGAGGAAGACTATATTCAGGACATCCCATTTAATACAGCAGAAATTGCTTCTGAAAATATGGATGCCACCTCCTTCAATCTGGAAGAAGAATCCTACATCAACGACATCCCGTTTTCAACCGAACTGTATGCAAAACAATAAACGCAACACTCAATATAGCTCCTATAGCCGGCAAAGTCACCCCAAAAAGTGGCTTTCGTTGTTTTAGGCAAAATAGAACTTAACAAGTTAACGAACCCTCAAAGCTGACATCCAATTCAAAAAAAATACATCTTTGTAACAAACCTGTTTTTCAATCGTCAAATCATCTTATACAAAAATCAAAATCATCCAACATGAATAAATTAATCATCCACAACCTCTCAAAAACGTATTCAAACGGCGTAGTAGCCCTCGATCAGGTGAGTTTGGAAATAGAAAATGGTATGTTCGGTCTGCTGGGGCCTAATGGTGCCGGAAAATCGTCGCTGATGCGGACACTTGCAACCCTACAGGAAGCCGATAGCGGCACCGCCATGCTGGACGATATTGATGTGTTAAATCAACCCGGGGAGGTACGCAAAGTGTTGGGTTATCTCCCACAGGAGTTTGGCGTTTATCCCAAAATTACAGCATTGCAACTGCTCGACCATCTGTCGATTTTAAAGGGCATCACCAATTCAAGGGAGCGAAAAGAACTGGTTCGTTATCTGTTGGACAAGGTAAACCTGTACGACAAACGGAATAAAAGCGTGAAGGGTTTTTCGGGTGGGATGAAGCAACGCGTTGGAATTGCACAGGCGCTTATCGGAAATCCAAAACTCATCATCGCGGATGAGCCGACTGCCGGTCTGGATCCGGGTGAACGAAACCGGTTTTATAACCTGCTGGCCGATGTAGGCAAAGAGGTGATCGTCATCCTGTCGACCCACATTGTGGACGATATCAGGGAGTTGTGCACCAAAATGGCCATCATGAACCTAGGCCGGATTGTGTACCACGGCACCCCTCAAAAGGCCATCGATGCGCTGAATGGAAAAGTGTATCAAAAGGTTGTTACGCGTGAAGAATTGCCCGATTATGCCCGCCATTATTCCATCATCTCCAACAAAATGGTGGGAGGACGACCACTGATTCATGTTTTTAGCGAATCGGATCCCGGTGCAGGTTTTGAACAGGTAAATCCAAACCTCGAAGATGTGTTCTTCTCGAAAATCAACACCTCCAACGTACTTGTTTAACACCAAAACCCCGACTATGTTTAAGACCTTCTTTTTATCAGAAATAAAATTCTCGCTCCGGCAACCCATGGTGTATATCTTCCTGGTACTGATTGGCTTGCTGGTGTTTGCCGCCACTGTGAGCGATAATGTACAAATTGGTGGCACGGTAGGAAATGTGTTCCGCAATGCTCCTCATGTGATCACCATGTATACCACCATCATGACCATTTTCGGGTTGCTGATGGCCACCGCCTTTTTTAATAATGCGGCCCTTAAAGACTTTGACAACGATTTTAATGAAATCCTTTTTAGTGCTCCCATCAGCAAGTTTGGCTATTTCTTTGGCCGCTTTTGTGGTGCTTTGTTGTTGTCTACCATTCCCATGCTGGGTGTTTACATCGGGATGATTCTCGGTTCCATTCTGGGTCCGGCCTTTGGTTGGGTAGATGCCGACCGGTTTGGCCCTTTTTACCCGGAAACGTTCATAAACACCTATTTTCTGTTTGTTCTCCCCAACATGTTTTTCGCCGGTACCATTATTTTTGCCATGGCCAATAAGTGGAAGAATACCGTCATTTCCTTTGTTGGTTCGCTGGTAATTATCATTGGTTACATTATTGCCGGCTCGTTGATGTCGGATATCGACAACGAAAGCCTTGCAGCTCTCACCGATACTTTTGGGATCAGGGCCTATTCGGTTTATGCCAAATACTTTACTCCCATCGAAAAAAATACCCTGAGTCCGGGATTTACGGGCTTGCTTCTAATCAACCGGGTTATCTGGATTGCAGCGGGTTTGGTTATCCTGATTACCTCATACCTGACCTTTTCGTTCAAGGAAAAAAACAAGAAAATAAAGGTTGTCAAAGAGGCGGAAACGCCGAAATACAGGCTGGTAACTTTGCCAAAACTACACACGCAGTTTAACCTCATTACCGATTGGTTGCAGTTTAAAAGCTTCTTTTTCACCAACTTTTTGAGCATTGTAAAGAGTGTTACCTTTAAAATTCTCTTTTTGTTCAGTGCCATTATCCTCATTGCCAATTTGTTTGGAGGCTTTGAGTATTTTGGACTTCAGTCGTATCCGCTTACCTATAAAATGATTGATCTCATCACCAATGCTTCCGGTATTTTTGTGATCATTATTCTGGTGTTTTTCAGTGGAGAGCTGATCTGGCGCGACCGCGACAGCAAAATAAACGAGGTGGTGGATGCCACACCGCACACTTCCTTTATTTCGATGGCTGCCAAAGCCCTTTCGCTGGTGGTGATCACCACATTCATACATTTTTTCTTTATCCTGGTAGGCGTTACCTATCAGCTTATCAATGGCTACACACGCATCGAACTCATTGTTTACCTGTTGGATTTTGTCTATACCAGCCTGTTGCTGTACATCATCTGGAGCGGGGTGATGATCATGGTTCAAGTGTTGGTAAACAACAAATACATTGGTTATTTCATCTCCATTGCGGTGATTTTTGTGTGGAGTATTGTCCTGAATATCGTTGATGTTCAAAGCAATATGCTGGCTATTGGCGGACGGCCTTCCCTGGAGTATTCCGATATGAACGGATTTGGCCCTGGATTGACCGGAGCCATGTGGTTCAACACTTACTGGTTTTTGTTTTCGTTGTTGTGCCTTTTAATTGCCGGAGCTTTGTGGAACCGGGGAAGCATCAGTTCGTTGATGCAGCGACTTAAGATAGCCCGGAAGCAGGTTCCTCAGCAATACCGATTGATCATGCTCGTCACTTTGTTCGCCTGGATGGGAGTGGCCGGTTTTGTATATTACAATACCCAGGTGCTCAACACCTACAAAACCTCCGATGAACTGGAACAGCTTTCGGCCAGTTTTGAAAAGAAATACAAGAAGTACGAAAAGGTAAATCTTCCCAAAATTACCGATGCCAAATACTTTATCGATCTTTTCCCATACAAACGAGATGTACAGGTAAGGGCCGTGTTGCAATATACCAACGAAACCAACTCACCCATCGACTCGCTGCATTACAATATTGACGAGGATTGGAAACCGGAATTCTTTATTCCAAACTCCGATTTGGTATACGAAGACAAAGAACTTGGGTATTTGATTTTTCAGCTTAGAACACCCCTACAGCCGGGTGATTCGATGGAACTTGAAATTGAAACGAAGTCTGTTTCGCAAGGATTTGAGAATTCGGCTGGAAATACAGGCATCATACACAATGGTACTTTTCTGAACAATTTCGAAATCCTTCCGGCACTCGGATACAACGAAAGCATGGAGCTAAGTGATAAAAACACCCGAAAAAAGTATGGTCTCAAACCGAAGGACCGGATGCCTGAACTGGAAGAAAACTGCACCGAACACTGCATGGCCAACTACCTCACCGATGGACGTTCTGATTTTATCAATGTGGAAACTGTTATTTCTACCTCAGCCGACCAGATTGCCATTGCTCCCGGCTCCTTGGTCAGGAAATGGGAAGAAAACGGAAGAAACTATTATCACTACAAAGCGGACCATCCATCGCAAAATTTTTACTCCTTTATTTCGGCCAAATATGAAATAGCCACCCGTAAATGGAACGATGTGGATATTGAAGTGTATTACGATAAAAAACATGGTGTGAATGTCGAACTGATGCTGGATGCGGTGGAACGATCGTTGACCTACTACACCGAAAACTTTGGACAGTACTACCACCAACAGTGCCGGATTATTGAGTTTCCACGATACGAAACTTTTGCCCAGGCTTTTCCCGGAACGATGCCCTATTCGGAATCCATCGGTTTTGTGATCAATTTAGAAGATGCCGAAGAAAACAATATCGTCGATGCGGTGATTGCACATGAGATGGCCCATCAGTGGTGGGCCCACCAGGTGGTGGGTGCTAACATGCAAGGAGGTACCATGTTAAGTGAAAGTTTCGCCGAGTATTCTTCGCTGATGACGATGAAGCACCTGACTAACAACCCCATGAAAATGCGTGAGTTCCTTAAATACGATCATGACCGGTATTTAAGGGGCAGGAGCGGCGAGGTGGACAAGGAGATGCCTTTGTACAAGGTTGAAAACCAAATGTATATCCACTATGGAAAAGGAAGTGTAATTCTTTATGCGCTACAGGATTATATTGGTGAAGACAAGGTAAATACCGCCATGAGGAATTTTCTGGAAGAATTCAAATATCAAAAGCCCCCATATCCGACCTCCCTGGATTTCATGAAATACCTGGAGCCTCAGATTCCCGATTCGTTGAATTATTTAATCGACGACTGGTTTAAGGAAATCACCCTGTACGACAACCGCTTAAATGAAGCTTCATACAAGGAACTTGAAAATGGGAAATATGAGGTAAGGATGAACATTGAATCCTATAAGATTAAAGCCGATACCATTGGGAACGAAACCAGGGTTCCCATCAACGACTGGATCGATATCGGTGTTTTTTCGGATAAAGATGAAGAGAACTTGTTATTTGAAAAAAGAGTCAAAATCGATCGCCCTGAGATGAGCTTTTCATTTGTGGTGGATTCGTTGCCGGCAAAAGCGGCCATCGACCCCCGACACTTGTTAATCGACAGGGTTTACGATGACAATTCAAAAACTTTAGTACTGGAATAGAGCTGCAAAAATCCTGGTGCAACTACCTGATGCACCAGGATTTTTCGGGTTAACCGAACCATTTCCCCATTCACCGAACAAGCACCTCCATTGGCCTAAAACCAGTTTACAAGCGACATTTTTCGAGGTAGTTTTGCTTCATAAACACAGAAACTATAAAAGTTAAATGCCATGAAAACTCTACTTAAATACTCACTCACACTCGCACTGCTCACCGTTGCTCTTCACCTGAATGCCAGCACACCGCCAACCGTAGCCGCTTTACCCGAAGAAGCCTATATCAACGATATTCCCTTTAGCACCGAGCTGATTTTTGATAGTCTGTATGATGTTTCGCTAACCGAAACCTACCAGTTGACGGATGAAAATTACATTAGCGATATTCCTTTCAACACTGTAGAAATTGCAGCAGATTCAATGGAAATGGAAACTTCGGAATTCACTCTGGACAACGAAACCTACATCGACGATATTCCTTTCTCAACCAAAGACATCGCCAAATTTTAACCTCCAATCTCAACATAGCTCCCATAGTCTTCAAAAGCCACCTCACGGGTGGCTTTTGTCGTTTTATATCCGAAGAAATGTGGCTTTATAACCCAAACTTGTGTGTCCACTTGGGGCTTTTTATCGGGAACCGATAACCAATGTACATCCTGAAATAATTGTAAGAAGTAACCGCATAGGCATCTCCCAGGGCATCATCAATAAAACCATCCGAAACGAAAAAGATGCCGCCATAAAATCGGTTGCCATTATAACCTGCCGTCAGGCGCGAATACAATGAAATCCCCATTGAATTATAAATTCTGGTTTCCTGTTGATTGTAAAAATCAGTAACACCCCGGCTATACAAAAAGCCTTGTATGATGGCCCCGTGTATGTAGAACCGTTTCAGGATTACAAAGGTGTGCATGTATCCTCCCGATAGGCCAACCTTAATTGAAGCGCCCTCTTTAAAATTTGGATAAACGTTGTTGGTTAAAAGGGTGTCGTTGAGCATTAAGGGCTGTGTGGTTGAAATACCCTCCAGGTTGGTCAGAAAACCGAGTACAAACGATCCTGCACTCTTTTTCTGCTGGTCGATTTGCCAAAGTGCCGCCGTGTTGGAATACTTTTTATGGTTGAAGGTGTAATAAACCGAAAGTGCCAAAGTAACATTACTCAGACTGTCGAAGTGCGGATACCTGGTGTTGTGATTGAACCAGTCAGGATCGTAATCTTCGATGTTTTTCAGATAAAACCCGGTGGTCGATCGCACAAAAAAATCCATTCTAAGTCTGCGCCCGGTCAATCCGAAACTGAATGAAAAGGCATCGCTTTCCCCTTTTTTGGCCGTACGTAACTCTAAGCCGCCAAAGGTTTTGGTATATTCAAAAGTAACCCATTTGTAATCGACGGACATCCCAAAACCAAAGGGGTTGTTGGTGGCAAAATTCAGGTCGTAAGTGCTGTTGACATTGGCAAATGTTACACCGGTTTGTTTGTTCACCCCAACAACAGCAATGTGAACCAAATCGCGGTAGCTTTTGATGTAGTTGGTATCGTACTTTAATGGTTTTACCTGAACAATCGAATCCTTTTCAACTGCCAACAACTGAATGAATGTGGCGCAACATAATAATACTACCAAAATCAAATTCCGTTTCATACTAGGACAGGTATAAAAAATCCATATGCAAATATCTTGCTTTTAGTTCAAAATCAAAATTAACCCCCAACTAATTTACCAAAGGTATTTTCAGGGCGATATTTTTGGGATCGGTTCTTTCCATGATGTCTTTGACCGGATCCAAGTGAATTAATGAAGCCGTCATGACGTAGATTACAGTTGTCAACACATAGAATGCCAGTTGGTTATAATATGTTTTTCGTTTTCCGGCGAGATATTCCCTGAAAACAGATCCTGGTTTTGTAATCAAACCGCCTACCGTTTTCACGAAAAGACCTTCGAACGAAAAAGACGAACTTTAAAAAGGGGTATAATACTTCTTTGAAATCAATTCCAGATGAACAGCAGTTCAAAACTAATAGGAAAATGGTTTGACTTACAAAATTCAATAATTGTTTTGTAGAATTTTGCATAAAGAGCTAGCTAACCCTTTTGGAATAAGGGAGCATCAATCACTCAAAAAGCTTGTAAACCCACTTTTGGAACACTTTTCGCGATAGCGTAAAGCGTGCCTTGTATGAATCACACCACCAGCAACCCGTTTTCCCTTAAAATATCTATCGGCTTTGAATACCAAAATAGCTCGAAGTTCTCAAACTGTTGCTCATAATCTGATTTCATTTGGGCGAAAGTGAGGATCTCACTTTGATGAATGGATGATTTCTCCAAAAAACAGATAAGCCATTTTGATTGGGCTTCCTCAACTACAATTTCAAACGATTTCTTTTTGCCATAAAAAATCATCCGGGCCATATCTCTGGACTGGCCTTTTAACTGTTTTTTAAAAGAAGTTGAAGTGGGTGTTGCACCTAACCAAAGTATTTTAGCCGAAGGTTTGATTACCACAAATTCATCGTGCGATAAACTGTCTTCAATAAAATGGCTGACGATTTGGGTTTTAGGGATACTAAAATCGAACCATTTTTGCAGGGGGAGGTCAAACCCAACACCCTGCATAAAGTTATAAATGGATTTCTTCAAACCATAACTGAACCGACTGTGATCAATACCAGTACTGTCGGTAAATTGAACATCGTTGTTGGCAAAACTGATCGCTTTAAAATCGGGAATTATTCCATAATCAGCTGAATGTTGGAACACATGGCTGTGCGCCGTTAGAGCAAACTGATGCCAGAAACCGGACCGGATGATGCCAAGTTCGAAAAGTTGCCTTACCATCTCCAGGCTGTCCACCGTTTCCTGAATGGTTTGAGTGGGAAAACCATACATCAGATAGGCATGTACCATTATGCCTGCATGGGTGAAATTTCGTGTAACCTGAGCCACCTGTTCAACGGTTACTCCTTTGTTTATCAATGTCAATAAACGGTCGGAAGCCACTTCCAAACCACCTGATACGGCAATACAACCCGATGTCCGTAGTAAAATGCATAGATCATGGGTAAAGCTCTTCTCGAACCTGACGTTTGTCCACCAGCTAACAGTGATTTTTCTTCTGATAATTTCAATGGCCAACGCACGCATGAGGGCTGGAGGAGCCGCCTCATCCACAAAATGAAATCCCTTTTCGCCGGTTTGTGCGATAATTTGTTCCATGCGGTTCACCAGTAGTTTGGCCGCAATAGGCTCATAGGCTTTGATGTAGTCGAGGGTGATATCACAAAAGGTACATTTGGCCCAATAACAACCGTGAGCCATGGTGAGCTTGTTCCATCGGCCATCGCTCCACAGGCTGTGCATGGGATTGGCAATTTCTATTACCGAAACATACTGGTTAAGAAACAAATCAGTGTAATCAGGAGTCCCCGGTTGCGACTGTTTGTAATCGGGTTGTAATGATAAATTGTTGTAGTGTACCTTGTCATTTTCGAGAAGGAAGGTACGCTTGAAGAGGTTGTGATTTGGATTGTCTGACCCGGGATTTAATACGTTAGAGATCAGCAATTCAAGGGGTAATTCTCCATCGTCCAGGGTGATGTAATCGAAAAATTCAAAAACCCGGATATCGGTAAGTGTGCGCAATTCGGTATTAGGGAAACCTCCTCCCATCACTGTTTTAATATGCGGATAGTTGGTTTTGATGAATTGCACACACCGAAAAGCTGAGATTAGGTTTCCGGGAAAAGGAACGGAAAAACAGACCAGTCGGGGTTGTACTGTTTGAACACGTTTTTCGAGAATACTCCATGTAAGTTGCTCAATATAATTGGGTTCCTCTTTAAGATAGGAATAGATTTCGTCGAAGTTGTTGGCGCTTCTTCCCAGACGTTCTGCATACCGGCTAAACCCAAAATGCCCGTCAACACAATCCACAATAAAGTCCGACAGATCCTCCAGATACAGGGTGGCCAGGTGTTTGGCTTTGTCATGAAGGCCCATCACTCCAAAGGCCCATTCCATGTCCTCCGAATCATTGAACCGGGAAGCCTGCGGAAGAAATGACCCGGTACAAATTTGTCGGGCAAGCGTTTGATTATGTCCCTGAAGAAAAGCAATCACACCTTCAAGTGGGTTTAAATATTCGTCATTAAGTGAGTAAATCCTTCTGGAATTTTCCGCAGCGATTTTTTTGTTCTGAAAGGCCAGATCAAACAGCTGTTCTAGGTTCTTCTTTGAAAAAAGCGCCAGAAAGACCTCCAATCCCAGATCCATTTGAAAAGAGGAAATCTGTTTTGTATTCAGAAAGCCTTTCAGGTAGGCTGTTGCCGGATATGGGGTGTTGAGCTGTGTGAAAGGTGGGATGATAAGAAGAATATCTTTCAAAGAGGATATATTTAAAACTGAATACAAAAGTAGAATAAGTCGTTGTTAAAGTTTGGATTAACACAATAATAAATATTCTTTTATCGCATGCGATGCTTCTGTATGCAAAATATCAGGAAACTGAAAAATCCAACTAATAATGGTTGTCGTAAGGATGTACAGGTGGTTGAAAATCACTCCAAATGCATGGAATGTGATCTGGTCCTGCATCCTTTCGATAAACAGAACTGTCTTATCTAACAATAGAAAATAAATTACATTTGCAATCAACTGGACAAATAAAAGGATCCTTTTTACTAATCACAAAATTCTATTTATGAAGAAAAATCTACTTGTTTTATTCATGTTTGTTGCGTTTGCAGCAAATTTAGGCGCACAAACACTGGTTTCGACTGATGTACAAATGAAAAATGTGGTATTGGAAGAATTTACCGGAATTCATTGCCAATATTGTCCTGAAGGACATGCCATTGCCCAGGCCATGCAAAACGAAAATCCGGGAAGAGTGGTGCTTGTAAATATTCACCAAGGGAGTTATGCCGTTCCCAGCGGAAGCGAACCTGATTTCAGAACCCCTTTCGGTGATGCCATCGCCAACCAATCAGGTCTTAGCGGTTACCCTTCAGGCACTGTAAACCGCCACGTATTTCCCGACATAGCTTCAACTACGGCAATGGGCCGGGGTTCGTGGACTACCGCCGGAGGTCAGATCATGGCCGAGGTCAGTCCTGTTAATGTAGGCGCTTCAACAAGCTACAATGAAGCTACAAGAGAGTTAACTGTCAACGTTGAGTTGTATTACACCAGCAACAGCCCTGAATCAAGCAATTTTATTCAGGTAGCTTTGTTGCAGGGTGGCATTCTCGGACCACAAACCGGTGGGGGAATGGGTAACAATTACGTCCATAACCACATGTTAAGGTATTTAATTACTGACCAGTGGGGAGACGAAGTGACCACGACAACTCAGAATACCTTTGTTGAAAGAACGTATACCTACACAATTCCAGCCGATTACAATGGTGTGCCTTGTATAGTGGAAGATTGCCAGGTGGCTGTTTATGTTACCGAAGATCATCAGGAGATTTATAGCGGTGTTGATGTGCCAGCCATTGATGGTACCACACTGATCACGGCCAGTGTTTCAAATACAGGCGATTATGTATTGGTGGGTGAGGAATCCGTACCTTCCACATTCAATTTAAATATCACCAACTTACTTTCAGCTGACGAAAATTTCATCCTTACACTTACCAAAGAGAATGAACCCGCTGGCTGGAACAGTAATTTTACCGTTGCCGGACAAACCTATAACGAAACTGCCACCATAAGCCTGACAGCAGGGGTGCCAACGGATTTTAGTGTTGATGTGACTCCCGACAATGCCACCGGAATTGCCAAATATACCTTTACGGCCCAGTCTGAAAGTAATCCCAATGCCCCTTCTATCGAAATTAATCTGTATGTGATGTCGAATGTTATCGATTTGCTGGTGAACAATCAGGGTGCCTGGACCGGCGGAACACCTGCCGATCTGCAACAGGATTATTTTGATGCCTTCGAGTATGCTGAAATGCAACAGTACACCTCATGCGACTACAAAACTTTTATTAAAATAGGATCAGAAGAAAAGCTGAACAGCATTCACAATATCTATTTCAATATGGCCTGGACATTTCCGTCGTTTACCGATGAAAATGTGGCAATCCTGGCTTCTTTTTTGGATGCAGGAGGTAATCTTTTTATCGCCGGACAAGACATTGGCTGGGATACCTGGGATGCTGCCGGAAACGGAACTGCCGCTACCAAAGCTTTTTACACCAACTACCTGAGTGCCGATTACAAAGCCGATGGAAGTACCTCCAACAACAGTGTTTACGCCTATGCCGGCGAAGAAATTTTTGGTTCGATGACCAATTTCTCCATTGTTGATATCTATGGAGGTAATATGTATCCTGATCAGATCAGTCCGCTTGGCGATGCTGTTTCAATCTTTAAATACAATAATTCTGACAGCAAAAGTGCTGCTATCAGAGTTGGAAACGGAACCTACAAAGTGGTTTATCTTGGCTTCGATCCTTCCATGGCGCCTACAGCCGATATGAATGAAATCATCAAAAGAACTGAAGACTGGTTTAATTTAGGTGTTGGCGTGGAGGAGTCACTGGTTGATCAAACCAAACTCTATCCAAATCCGGCCAACAATCAGGTTACCTTTACAGGTCCTGCGTCCGGGATTTCAGTTTACAACACCCTTGGAAATCTGGTTTATAAAACCAAAACCACCGGGGAATCGACAGAAATCAACCTGACTGATTTTGTTTCGGGGACTTATATCGTCAGAATAACCAATGAATCAGGAATTTCCAGTAGCCGCCTGATTGTTTATTAGTACCATCATTTCTGGTTCCTGACCTTTTTACCAGAGGTTGTGAAAAGAATGATTTCCGCCCAGTTTGAAGGCGGAAATCATTCTTTTTGTTTTTAGTGGTGGGATTGTAGCCTAAACTCTGGTGGAAAATAAAGGGATAGATTTGGAGAAGCTGGGAAATCAACTACCTTATTCCTGCATCGTTCTGGCGATAATCTCCTCCTGCAAAGCTTCGCTCAGGTGATTGAAATAATCGCTGTAGCCTGCTACCCGCACAATCAAATCCTTGTGGTCTTCGGGATGTAACTGGGCTTCGCGCAAAGTTTTGGCAGTAACCACATTAAACTGGATGTGGTGTCCATCCATCCTGAAATACGATCGCACCAGATGCAACACCACATCTTTGCCCTTATCGGAAGAAAATAAATCAGGATTGAGCTTTTGGTTGAGCAGGGTTCCTCCTGTTTTCAGGTGATCGATTTTGGCTGCAGAACATATCACGGCAGTGGGGCCCTGGCGGTCAGCACCCTGAACGGGTGAAATGCCCTCGGATAGCGGCTTGAATGCCAGACGGCCATCGGCGGTGGCTCCGGTGACACTTCCAAAATATACATGCGAAGTAGTGGGCAACATGTTAATTCTGTAATATCCGCCCTTGGTGTTGGGCCGACCATTTACGGCAGCATGAAACAGGTTGAAAACCAAAGTGGCCTGCTCATCCGGAAAATCCTCATCGTTGCCATATTTGGGCGTGTGGTTCAACAAGATGTTGCGAAGGGTCTCCTTTTTCTCAAAATTCAGGTGTGTGGCCTCTTGCAATTCATGCATGGTAAGACCTTTTTTATTAAAAACATGGTAGCGGATGCTGGTCAGAATATCGGTGATACTCCCCAGCCCGACTCCCTGAATATAACTGGTGTTGTAGCGCGCTCCACCATTGTTGTAGTCTTTGGCATTGGAAATGCAATCGTCGATGACCAGCGATAGAAACGGAACAGGAATGTTTTCGGCAAAAATACGGTCGATGGTATTGCTACCTTTTATTTTAATGTTGATAAAGTGTTGCAGTTGTTTGTTGAAAGCCAGCATTAATTCATCGAAGGATTTCATCTCTTCAGGTTGTCCTGTTTCTATCCCGGTTATTTTACCGGTCACAGGATCCAACCCATTGTGCAGAGTGATTTCCAGCACTTTCACCAGGTTAAAATATCCCGTAAGAATATAGCTTTCCGTTCCAAACGCCCCTGTTTCCACACAGCCGCTGGCACCACCATTGCGGGCATCTTCCAGGCTTTTCCCCTGGTTGAGGAGTTCCTGGACAATGGCATCGGTATTGAAAATGGAAGGTTGCCCAAAACCTGTACCCACAATTTGTGCCGCCCGCCTGATAAACCGATCGGGGTTTTTCTTGCTCACCTGGATCATGGAACTGGGTTGCAACAGCCGCATATCTTCGATGACATCTAAAATCAGGTATGTAAGTTCGTTAACGGCATCGCTTCCATCGGATTTTACGCCACCCAGGTTGATCAAGGCAAAATCGGTGTAGGTACTGCTTTCTTTGGCGGTAACACCAATTTTTGGAGGTGCCGGATGATTGTTGAATTTTACCCAAAACGAAGATAGCAATTCCCTGGCGCGCTCCTCTGTCAGAGTTCCGGCAGCCAATTCACGAGCATAAAACGGATAGAGGTGCTGGTCGAGACGTCCCGGATTAAAACTGTCCCAGGGGTTGACCTCCGAAATCACCCCCAGGTGGATAAACCAGTAATGTTGTAAAGCCTCATGAAAGGTATTTGGTGCATGTGACGGAACACGGTTGCAAATCTGAGCCATCTCCATGAGTTCGATTTTACGGTCCTTATCGGTTTCCTGATAGGCAAGTTGCAATAGCAACACTTTGTTGCGCTTTGCATACAGGATGATGGCATCAGCCGCCACGTCCATTCCTTTGAGTTCTTCTTCTTTAGAGTAGGCTTCAGGATCGTTAAAATAATCCAGTTTTTGAATGGCTTCGGATATTTCATTTTTCAAATCCAGAAATCCTTTTTTGAACATCTTATTTCCCAGCACCGTATGCCCGGGAGCACGTTGTTCCTGAAACTCGGTGAAAACGCCCGCTTCGTAAGCCTGAATCCAATCGACATCCATGCGGGCAAAAATCTTGTCGCGGTTGGAGCTACCCAGCCAGAAAGGGATGATTTCATCTTCATAGATTTTTCGCATGGCATCATCACTCTTGTACGAAACTTTTGGGCGATTGTGCAGTGTTTCCAGATCTTCCAGACTGTGGACGGTAATTTCGGGATAGGTAGGAACCGATTTGGGTTCCGGTCCGCGCTCGCCAATAATGAGTTCACCCGCATTGTAGCACAGACTTTTGTACTCCATGAAATGATAAAAAGCCTCTGCCCGTCGCACAGGAACTGAAACCTGACGCGACCGGCTGCTTTTATAATATTCGGTAATGATTTGGGAGCGCTCGGCCGACAGTGTTGGAATGGCTTCGCGGCTTTGTTTTCGGAGTAGGGCAATGCGCGTGTTCATAATGTGATTAATTTTGAGGTTGTTATCCTCCAATGGTTACATGATATCCTTCATTTTCAAAAAAATGTCTGGCAAAAGCCACAGAGATCCCGGAGGGTTCTTCAACGCCGTGCATCAGGTTTGGCAATTGAAATCGGGTGTATTTGTGGCTCCCTATTTTATGGTAAGGCAGCAGGCTGATTTCTGGTTTATTCTTTAGTTTGGCGAGAATGGCCAGAAATTTCAGCAGATCGGCTTCATCATCATTGATGGTGGGGATGAAAGGAATGCGGATCCAAATTTCTTTGCCCAGTTCATCCAGCAGGGATAGGTTTTTCAGTATCTGGATGTTCTCAACTCCGGTAAAATGCCGGTGTTTTTCGTTGTCAGGATGTTTGAGGTCGTAGAGAAAAAGATCGGTGAATGGAACAATTTTTTCAATTTTGTCCCAGCTTGAATATCCCGTGGTATCCACGCAGGTGTGGATTTCGTGTTTCTTGCAAAGGGTTAATACCTCCCATAAAAAATCGGGTTGCATCAGCGGTTCGCCGCCCGAAAAAGTAACGCCGCCACCGCTTTCTTCATAAATCAGGCTGTCGCGTTGAATAAAGCCCATCAATTCAACAGAATCTATTTCGCGACCAACGATTTCTTCATCCTCCACCTCAATGCTGTTGAGAGTTTCAAAAACCTTTAAGCACATCACATTTTTCGACCTGCTTTCGGGATTGTGGCACCAATGGCAACCCAACGGACAGCCTTTAAAAAAAACTGTTTGCCGGATGCCCGGACCATCGTGCAGTGCCATGCGTTTGATGTCGAAAATGATTCCTTTCATGTGAAATCAAAACTGTGTAAAATGAATAGAAAATGATTTTTTTGGTTTTCATCGGGTGAAAACCACGGCTATGTTAAAGAGTTTGACCTTATTTGGCAGTCATCAAAAAATCCAGCACTCGTACAGGCCTTTGCCCGAACGGTGCGAAAGATGGTTGTTTAAGTAACTGATAGCCATGGTGTAGATGTTGGTGACGAAGATAAAAAAGAATTTGGCTTGTTCAACAATTAAGACCAAGAAAATAAAACTTTTCCAAAGTTTCAAACTTTGGAAAAGTTTTTTTTAACCTACTTCCTTACCCCACTCAAGATGAAGAAAATCTTTCAAACTGATATGTTGAATTCCTTTGTACGTGTTTCCTTTGAACTCATCCATTGAAACAACCATTTTGGGATAATTGTCGCCGATGCGTTCAAGGTTGCCAAACTCACGGGCAATCGTTCTCTCGTCATGCATCAGGTAGGCTACCTGCACATATAACAACTCTCCTTTTCGGCTGGCAACAAAATCTATTTCATTTTGTCCCGACTTCCCCACCTTTACGTCAAACTCATTGCATTTTAAGTGATGAAACACAACATTTTCCATGATATTGCCAATATCTGTCAACTTGTAGCCGCAGAGTGCATTCCGAAGACCAATATCTTCAAAAAAATACTTTTCTCCAACCTCAAAAATTCGTTTACCAACAATGTCGTATCGTGGTAGTCGGTGAATAAGATAGGCCGCCGCTAAATGATTGACATATTGAATAACCTGTGAAGTGGCAATTTGTGTTCGTTGCGATTTGAGGTAATTGCTGATTTTGTTGGCCGAAAACAATTGCCCGATATTATTGGCCAGATACAATACAAGGTTTTCAAGAAAAGCAGTATTTCTAATATCGTACCTCATGATCACATCACGAAACATGACGGTGTTGTAGATTCCTTTCAGGTAACTAAATACAATTTCCTCATCCAATACAAGATGTTTCAAATAGGGCAACCCACCAAATCGTAAATAGAGCATCAAGCTATTTTGATCATTGGGAAGCTGATGAAACTCTAAAAACTCTTTAAATGAAAGGCTGTTGATTTTAAATTCAATATACCTGCCACTCAAATAGGTAGCCAATTCGCCGGAGAGTATATTTGCATTGCTTCCGGTACAGTAAATATCGTAAATGGGATTTAACTGCAAACTTCTCAAAGCTTGTTCAAAATGTTCAATCTCCTGAATTTCATCAATATAGAGGCTGTTTTGAACTTCAATTTTCGTGTGTTCTATCACATACGCATGCAAATCGACAGCAGTTTTAATCGATTCAAATTGGATATCTTCCTTGTTGATATAGATGATATGACCTCCTGGATTTTTTTCCCGGTTCTGATGAATCAGCTGTTTTAAAATATAGCTTTTACCAACACGCCTTTGTCCTGTAAGTACTTTAATCAATTGTTTGCCAATGAAAGGCTGTATGCGTTCAAGGTATGTTTTGCGGTAAATAACCTGATTTTCCATCATCATATTATTGTATGTACACTATAAAATCAGTCAAAACTAATCATATTTTGTTTGTGAACTACAAAAATTGTCAACTATTTGGGTGCGGATGAAAACATCGGCTCTATCGCCTTACAATAGAAGCAACAAGACGAGTGATTGTTGGTTGAACAAGGAAAATCGGTTTAAAAGAACTTTTCCAAAGTTTCAAACTTTGGAAAAGTTATCTTCTACAACTATTTCTTCACCCACTTCCCCTTTGTAAACACCGCTCCAAATAATTGCAACCTGGCGATTAAACAAATGGTTTTTTTAGAAACAACCTATAATCCTCCCTTGTATTAACATTCAACACAACCTCCTCAAATTCCACCTCCAGCCGCTTACAATAAAAGGTGTCCAATAACTGTTTAAAATCCTGATATTCATTGGTTTCATCGCGTAAAACGGCCACTATACTAGCGGATATTAAAATGGGATGCCCGCCTTTTCCGTCGAAAACGGGCTTTACGTAACCGGCTTCTCCAAGGCTGTGATGCAATTGTTCCAATAAGGTAGTTTCCACAAAAGGATTATCAATGTTATGGATAAAACACGGTATATTCCCCGACAGGGCTCCCGCTCCCAGTTGAAAGGAAAGCAACCTGCCTTTTTCAGGAGTTGGGTTTTGGATGATTTTCACCCGTTCAGGAAGGGTTGAAAAATATTCAAGCTGATTTTCAAAATCAATGCTGTTTACCACCACCACCATTTCATGAATCCCGGCCCGCTGGTAAACGGTTATCAGCCTGTGCAGGAAGGTTTCCCCGGAAACATGCTCCAACAGGAATTTCGGCTTGCCCATGCGCCCCGATTTACCCGCCGCGAGAATAATGACACCACAATCCGTGAGCTCCGTATTTAACATGGTTCAAAATTACGGGAAATTCAAAACCTGCGCTACTTTTCACTAAATTTGGTGGTTCAAATTGAAAGTCCTGTTATGACGGATCACTTCACCCTTATTCCGGTCGATTTGATGTTGAAAAACATCCTCGACGAATTTCAACATACAAACCGCATTTTTGGCATTCACCAAAGTCTGTTTTTTTTTCCTGTAAAAGACGACCCCATTTGCTCAATCCGCTTTGGTCAATGGATTGAAACGCCCATTGGTGTGGCGGCAGGACCTCATACCCAGCTTGCACAAAACATCGTGTCGGCGTGGCTTACAGGCGCCCGTTTTATCGAACTAAAAACCATCCAGACACTCGACGAACTCCATGTGTCCAAACCCTGTATCGACATGCAGGATGAAGGTTATAACTGCGAATGGTCGCAGGAACTCAAAATCCAGGAATCATTCGATCAGTATTTAAATGCCTGGATTATGATCCATGTGCTGAAAGATTTACTCGGACATCAGCAAAAAAAAACCGGCCTGATCTTCAATATGAGCGTGGGCTACAATTACCAGGGCATTCTCAACGAAAATGTACAGTGGTTTTTACAACACATGGACAATGCGGCCGAAGCGCTGCAACAAAAAGTAAAACTGCTTGGTCAGTTTTATCCCAAAATCAAAAAACTTACCATACCGGCCCAACTCAGCAACAACGTTACTTTGAGCACCATGCACGGCTGTCCTCCGCAGGAAATTGAACAAATTGCCCATTATCTGCTGGCTGAAAAAAAGTTGCACACAACGGTTAAACTCAATCCAACTTTGTTGGGAAAAGATGCAGTACATGCAATTTTGGACCAATCCGGTTTTGGCACCCGGATTCCGGATGCGGCTTTTGAACATGATTTGAAATTCGAAGAGGCCATTCCCATGCTGCAACGGCTGCAAACCACAGCCGATGATATGGGGCTCAGTTTCAGCGTTAAACTCACCAATACGCTTGAAAGCGAAAACCACAAACAGGTATTTCCGTCCAACGAACCCATGATGTACATGAGTGGCCGTGCTTTGCATCCCCTTTCGGTGAAACTGGCCGAAAAACTTCAAAATACTTTTGAAGGGAAACTGGACATCAGCTTTTCGGGCGGAGCCGATGCTTTTAATGTGGTGGAATTGGTAAACGCCGGACTTTCTCCTGTTACTGTGTGTTCAGATTTGCTTAAACCAGGAGGCTACGGACGTTTACATCAATATATCAAAGCCTTGCGGGATGTCATGAAGGCCACTTATTCGGAAGATTTGCAGGAGATGATCCACAAAAAAGTGCGTTGTTTCTGCTGTAGCGATGAGGATGCCGCCTGGAGAAACCTGAAAAAATATGCTGCCGGAATCAACCAGAATCCGGCTTATAAAAACACAAACCTGCGTTTGCCCACCATCAAAACAGATCGTGAACTTGGAACTTTTGATTGTATTCAGGCTCCTTGTGTGGATAGCTGTCCTACTCACCAAGACATTCCTGAATACCTGATCCAGACGGCTTCGGGTGATTTTGACCAGGCGGCAAAAGTCATTCTTAAGACCAATCCTTTTCCACAAACCACCGGCATGGTGTGCGATCACCTTTGCCAAACGCGCTGTACCCGAATTAATTACGATTCTTCGATATTGATAAGAGAAGTGAAGCGCTTTGTGGCGGAAACGGTTTTAAAAAACCAGGATTCAGAAAGCAGGTTAGCATTCAATGGAAAAAAAGTGGCCATCATCGGAGCAGGTCCTTCGGGGTTAACCTGTGGTTACTACCTGACCAAATCCGGATTTCAGGTAGACATCTACGAAAGTAAATCGCAGCCAGGAGGCATGGTAGCCGGTGCCATTCCATCTTTCCGTTTGCCTGATGAAGATTTGAATATCGATATTAACCGGATGCTTTCGATGGGAATTAATATTCACTATCAGTCCACCGTTGATAACAGGTTGTTTGAAACGTTGAAATCAGACACGGATGCGATCTACATAGCTGCAGGTGCGCAGAAATCTGTCAAGCTGAACATCCCGGGCCTTCAGGCTTTGGGTGTTCTCGATCCGCTCGAATTTTTATTCAAAGTAAAAAAAGGGAATCCCACAGGATTGGGCCAAAATATTGTCATCATCGGGGGTGGCAATACCGCCATGGACGCGGCGCGTACAGCTTTTCGCCTGGTGGGCGACCAGGGAAAAGTCACCATCGTTTACCGCAGGACCATTGCCGAAATGCCTGCCGATCAGGGAGAAATAACGGCAGTTCTGGAAGAAGGAATCAATATTCTGGAGTTGGCTTCTCCATTAAAAATAGTACAAAATCAGGGCCAGGTATTGGGGTTACTTTGTCAGAAAATGAAATTGGGAGTGCCGGATGCTTCCGGAAGAAAAAAACCTGTTCCCATCAGTGATTCTGAATTTACCCTGGAAGCGGACACCATCATTCCGGCCATAGGACAAGATCTGGACCTGGATTTTATTGAAAAGGATGCAATTGAAAATCAACAGGTTCAAACCCTGATTTCAAAAGTATATATCGGTGGCGATGCCATGCGGGGAGCTTCTACCGCCATCAATGCCATTGCGGACGGGCGAAAAGTAGCCGAAAAAATTATCCGTGAAATCAATCCCGCAACAGACCTAAATCAGGAAGTTAGCCTCCGCCCCCACGATTTTGACGAACTCATGTTCAAAAAATCACAGAGGATTAAGGGTGTTTCGCCCAATGAAACTCCCTTGACCGAAAGAAAAAATTTCAACCTGGTTACCACCACGCTTTCGCAGGAAGAGGCCATGGCCGAGTCGTCGCGGTGTTTACAGTGCGATGTTCTGTGCAATGTGTGTACCACAGTTTGCCCGAATTTAGCCTTCAGGTCGTTTCAAATCACTCCCGTTCATTACAAATTAAACAAATTGGTGGTTCATGAAAATAAGGTAAATGTAGTTCCGGATCTGGATTTCGTTGTGAATCAGCCATACCAGATTCTTCATCTCGAAGAATGGTGCAATCAATGTGGGAATTGTACCACTTTTTGTCCTACTTCAGGGTCACCCTGGAAGGAGAAACCGCACGTTTACTTCTCCAGGACTGCATTTGAGGAATCGGAGGATGGTTACTTTTTTAACAAAGATGAAAAATGCCTTTACCACCTAAAAAACGGACAAGAGTCAACCTTGATATTTGAAAATGGCCAGTTTATATATCAGGAAAAAGGCGTTGAATTTCAATTAGATCCTACTACCTTCGACATCAAGGGATGGAATATTGATACAAGAAAAAATAAAGAATTTGCCTTGAACACCGCAGCCGAAATGAGCGTGGTGTGGCAAGGTTTTCAACATAAAAATCAGTCTTAAGAAAAGAACATGGACACAAAAGAAAGAGTACTCGAAAACACCATCCAACGATGCAGGGAACGTCACATCATCCTTCCCACCTACAAACAAATGCGCAACCCGGAGCTGATTCCACAAAAGATTAAAGACAAGCTGGCTAATATCGGGCTATGGGATTTGAACTCCCTCAACCTGTTCCGCATCACCTGGAAAAACGAACCCAAGGATTTTGGAGGGAAATTTGGAAACGTCAACTACCTTGAAATCCCTTCTGAACTTACCGGAGTTAAAGCCCGCATCATCGTCCTGATTGGAAAATATTTTCCCACCGGAGCCCACAAAGTAGGCGCTACCTTTGGTCCGTTGGTCGAGAAACTGGTCACAGGTCGTTTCGATCCCACCTGCCAGAAAGCACTCTGGCCTTCCACCGGAAACTATTGTCGTGGTGGAGCTTACGACAGTTATCTGCTGGGCTGTGAGTCGATTGCGGTACTTCCGCAGGGCATGTCGCAGGAGCGCTTCGACTGGCTTCACAAAGTAGGTGCCGAAGTATTTGCCACACCTGGTAGCGAAAGCAACGTGAAGGAAATTTACGACAAGGTAAAAGTGCTGAAAGCAGAGCGCGGCGATGGCATCGTCAACCTCAACCAATTTGAAGAAATCGGTAATCCCATGTGGCATTATGCCGTTACCGGACCTGCCATGGAGGAGGTTTACAATCAAACCAAAAAACCAAACCAGCGTTTTAGCGGTGTTTTCCTAACGCAGGGATCGGCCGGAACTTTAGGAAGTACGGATTACCTCCGTGAAAAATTCCCTCACATGAAAGTCTGTGCAGGAGAAGCAGTTCAATGTCCCACCTTGCTTGAAAACGGATATGGCGAGCACCGCATCGAAGGCATCGGCGACAAGCATGTGCCCTGGATTCACAACATCCGCAACATGGATGTGGTGGGTGCCATCGACGACAATCCAAACATCCGCCTCATGCGCCTGTTTAACGAACCTGACGGAAGAGCATACCTTAAAAACGAACTCCACATTGATGCCGAACTGGTGGATAAACTGGGCTTGCTGGGTATTTCCTCCATCGCCAACCTGATGGGGTCCATCAAGCTGGCCAAGTACTACGAAATGGACGAAAACGACATGCTCTTCACGGTAGCCACCGATTCCATGGACATGTATCAGTCGCGTCTGGCCGAAGAAAAACAAAAACATGGCGAATTCACCAACCGCGATGCTGCTGTCAGCTTCGATTCGGATTTGCTTGGATTGAACATCGACCACATGCTGGAGATGACCTATTATCAGAAAAAGCGCATGCACAACCTGAAATACTTTACCTGGATTGAACAGCAGGGCAAAACGGTGGAAGAACTGAATGCCCAGTGGTACGACGAAAATTACTGGAAATCGCATTATGCCAAGGTTCAGGAATGGGATGACGAAATCAATGCCTTCAACGAACGTACAGGCGTGTCGAATGAATACAATTAACCATTTTGCTTTCGGGCATTAATTCATTAAAGAAATGATGCATCAAGAAATAACTTATTCCTGCACTACCTGCGGACAGGTATTCAGCGCTGCCGATGTCCGCTACTTATGTCCGGTTTGTGCCGTGGACAACGATCCGTTGCAACCTCCCCTGGGCGTGCTGAAAGTGATTTATGCTTATGCCGAATTAAAAACACAAGGCATTAGTTTTAAACAACTTAAAGAAAGAGAATTTCTTGATTTATTGCCCATTGCAAACACTGAAAACCTTCCTCCATTAAAAATAGGAAATACGCCTTTGTATCGTGTTCGGTCCATCCGCCATGATACCATTCCCTTTGAATTGTATCTGAAAGATGACGCTCAAAACCCGACCTGGTCGTTTAAAGACAGGGCTTCGGCGCTGGTATCTGCCTTCGCCAAAGAACACGAAATCGATACCATTGTAACGGCTTCCACCGGAAATGCAGGCTCGTCGCTGGCAGGGATCTGTGCTTCACAAGGACAAAAAGCGTACGTCATCGTTCCCGAAAGTGCCCCCATCGCCAAACTCACGCAAATCATCATGTATGGTGCAACGCTCATTCCCGTCAAGGGTACATACGACGATGCCTTCGATTTAAGTGTGAGCGCTACGCGCGAAATGGGCTGGTATAACCGAAATACGGCCTATAATCCGATGACCATCGAAGGAAAAAAAAGTGTGTCCTTTGAGTTGTTTGAAGAACTTGGAAAAATGGTTCCCGATGCGGTGTTTGTGCCTGTGGGCGATGGAGTGATTATTTCCGGCGTTTACAAAGGGTTTGAAGATTTGCTGAAAACAGGCATCATCGATCACATGCCCATGGTAGTGGCTGTACAGGCCGAAGGAAGTGCCAACCTGGTAAACAACCTCGAAGGAGTGGGATTTATCATCCGTCCCAGTCGCACCCTGGCTGATTCCATCTCGGTAGATATTCCTCGAAATTTCCACATGGCCCGCCAGTTTTTGGATCTTTATAACGGCGAATGGCTTACGGTAAGCGACAACGAAATCCTCAATGCTTCGGCTCTGTTGGCTAAATCATACGGATTGTTTGTGGAGCCGGCGGCCGCGGCGGCCATGGCCGGATTGCTCAAATACCATGACCAGGAACTGGTTTCGCCCGGCAGTAAAAATGTAGTGTTGCTCACCGGCAGCGGCCTCAAGGATTTATCGGCTGTGAAGCCATTACTCAACATGCCAAAAGCAATCGAGCCTACACTTAGCGAACTAAAATACCTGTTGAAATGATATCCTTTAAACTCAATGGCGAACTTGTAAATTATCACGGAGATCCGGATGGATTTTTACTGCCCTTTTTACGCCTCGACAAACACCTCACGGCTGTAAAAGACGGTTGCTCAGGTCAGGCAGCTTGTGGTGCCTGCACCGTGGAAATCAACGGCAAAGCTAAACTGGCTTGTGTCACCAGGATGAAAACGCTGGAAAACGCGGAAGTGTTTACTCCCGAAGGATTTCCGCCATCCGTGCTCGACACCATCGCCAAATCGTTTGTCAATCAGGGTGCTGTGCAGTGTGGGTTTTGTACTCCGGGGTTTATCAGCCGTACAAAAGTGCTTTTGCAGGACAATCCAAATCCAACCATCCGGGAAATTCACCAGGCACTCAAACCCCATCTGTGTCGGTGTACCGGATATAAAAAGATTGAACAAGCCATTGAAGTTGCTGCAGATTCGCTTGCAAGCGGAAAACACCTCGAACTGACCAAAACTACCGGAAAGGTCGGAATCCCACATCCAAAATACGAAGCTTATCAAACAGCCATTGGCGAGCGCAAGTTTGTGGACGATATGTTCCTTGACGGGATGCTATTTGCGGCGTTAAAATTTTCGGATCATCCTAAGGCGAAAATCCTTAAAATCGATGTGTCGGAAGCATTGGAAATTCCCGGTGTTCACCAGATTTTTACTGCAAAGGACATTCCGGGTGAACAAAAAGTCGGACTCATACTTCACGATTGGCCGGTGATGATTGGAGAAGGCCAAACCACTCATTATATTGGCGATGTGTTGGCTGGTGTAGTAGCCGACAGCGACCAGATTGCCCGCGAGGCGGTGGCCAAAATCAATGTGGAATATGAGGTGCTGGTACCCGTAACCGATGTAATGAAAGCCATCAATGGTGAGCGCGTTCATCCTGAAAGGCCCAACCACTTCGATACCACCCAATTCACCATTGGAGATGCCGAAACAGCCATATCGAAGTCTGCATTTCGATCCAATGGCCATTATGAAACGCAACGCGTTGAACATGGTTTTATGGAAAAAGAAGCCGCCATCGCACAACCTGACGGGAAGGAAGGAGTGGAGCTTTTCAGCCAGAGCCAGGGCGTGTATGAAGATCGCCGCCAGGTGGCCATGATCCTGGGATTGCCGGAAGAAAAAGTAAGGGTGGTCCTCGTACCCAACGGCGGGGGGTTTGGCGGTAAAGAAGACATGACCATTCAGGGTCATACCGCTTTATTTTCTTTTTTGATGAAACAACCGGTGAAAATCACCCTGCGGCGTGAAGAATCCATCCGAATGCATCCCAAACGGCATCCTGTTTTCATGGACATGGAATTGGGTTGCAATGCTGAAGGAAAACTCACAGCCCTTAAATTAAAAGCCATTGGTGATACCGGGGCCTATGCTTCGGTAGGCATGAAGGTGATGGAGCGTGTGGCCGGTCATGCTGCCGGAGGTTATTTTATCCCGGAGGTAGATATTGAAGCTAAAACCGTATATACCAACAACATTCCCTGTGGCGCCATGCGCGGTTTTGGGGCCAACCAGGTGGCCTTTGCACTCGAAAGCTGCATCGATGATCTTTGCAAACAAGGCGGTTTCGACCGTTGGCAATTTCGGTACGACAATGCGCTTGTGGATGGACTTCGGACCTCTACTGGTCAAAAGGTAACGGGTGTGGGCATTCGTGCATGTCTCGAAGCATTAAAAACGGATTATCAAAAAGCTGCTTTTGCAGGATTGGCTTGTGCCATCAAGAATTCCGGTGTGGGAAACGGCATGAAAGATGAATCGCAGGTGAGCATTGAGATTGTTTCGGAAAACAAAATCCGCCTTCAACATGGCTGGACCGAAATGGGACAAGGCGTTCATAACATGGCGCTGCAAACCTTGTGCGAAGAAACCGGTGTTGACCCTGAAATCATTGAAGTGGTTGTGGATACGGAAGCCCAGCTCAAAACAGGGATGACCACCAGTTCACGCGCCACCGCTTTGGTGGGATTGGCCATCATCAACGCGGCCAAAGCCTTGAAAGCCGATTTAAAGCAACATTCGCTGAAAGAGTTGGCCGGTAAAACCTATAAAGGAGAGTTTGTCTGCGACTGGACCACCAAACCCGGCACAGGTGTTGAAGACCCTGTGATTCATTATTCTTACGGATATGCGGCACAGCTTTGTGTACTCGACGAAAAAGGTGAAATCATCCGCATGGTAGCAGCACACGATGCCGGCAAAATCATGAATCCCATGTTGTTCGAAGGGCAGATCGAGGGCGGTGTTCACATGGGTTTGGGTTATGCGCTGACGGAAGATTTGCCCATGAAAGATGGGTTCTTACTCAGCGAACGCATGCGTGATTTAAAAATCCTGCGCGCCCATGAGACCCCTGAAATCAAGGTGATTGGTGTTGAAGTTCCCGACCCTGTCGGACCATACGGTGCCAAAGGAATTGGAGAAATTGGTCTGGTGCCCACCGCAGCGGCTGTGGCCAATGCATTTTATGCTTTTGATGGGGTTAAACGGACGAAATTGCCTTTGAGGAGGGATTGATATTTAAACGTAAGCAAAAATTTTTCCAAATAAAGATCAATGGCTAAAAGAATTAACCATGAAAAATGAAATTGAACTTTATGGTAAATTACTTGATGAGATCAAGGTTCGACTGAGAAATGCGCAACATAAGGCAGCTATTTCGGTGAATGCTGAATTGATCAACTTGTATTGGGACATAGGCAAAATGATATACCTGCAGCAACAAGATCATGGTTGGGGGGCCGGAATCACGAGAAAATTGGCACTTGATTTAAAAAACGAACTACCGGAAGAAAAAGGATTTTCTGAAAGAAATCTAAAATTTATGGTTCAGTTTTTTAAAGAATATTCTGAGGCAAATTCTATTGGGAAACAACCCGTTTCCCAATTGGAACAGGTGGGGAAACAGCTCGTTTCCCAAATTCCGTGGGGCCATAATATCTTATTAATGCAAAAGATAAAATCAAAAGAAGTAAGATATAGATATTTGCAACAAGCCATTGAATCTGGCTGGAGCAGAGATGTATTAGCAAAAATGATAAAGAGTGATTGGCATAAACGACAAGGATTTACGATAAGTAATTTTAAATCTACACTTCCTAACTTGCAATCTACTCTAGCACAACAAATGCTTAAGGACCCATATATTTTTGATTTTTTAACTGACACCTCGTCCGCGTTTGCAACGCGGATGCAGTCGTTCTTAAAATGGGTATGTAAAATCATATTTCCATCCGCGTTGCAAACGCGGACGAGTTTCCGTTGATGAAAAGTAATCCATAATCTCTATAGAAATAAGTAAAATAAACTGATCCATCATGTCCATCATACTTAAAAACGCCACTTTTATCCACTGGAAATCGCTTGAACAAATTCAGACTTCCCTAAAAGTTGAGACTGGTTCTGGTGGAGGTTATTTATTGCTTCCATCCGATCTCCAAGGCGTTGACATCAGTCGGGATGAAGTTATCGACTGCACAGGAAAACTGGTCACCAAAGCCTTTGCCGTTGGACATCACCATGTTTATTCGGCCCTGGCCCGCGGTATGCCTGTTCCGCCAAAACAGCCGGAGAATTTCTTACAGATTCTGGAGTACGTGTGGTGGAACCTCGATAAGGCCCTCGACAAAGATATGATTGATGCCAGCGCGCTGGTCACAGCCATGGCCTGTGCCAAGGCCGGGTCTACTTTTGTGATCGATCACCATGCTTCACCCAATACCATCAGGGGTTCACTTGAAATCATTGCCAATGCCTTCGATCGGGTGGGGGTTAGCCATTTGCTGTGTTATGAAATCTCCGACCGTGATGGACTGGATAAAGCAAATCAGGGACTTCAGGAAACAGCGGATTATTTACAGGCAAATCAGGGACTTGTCGGGCTTCACGCTTCATTTACCGTAGGAGATGAAACCCTGAAAAAAGCTGTGAACCTGATGGAAAAGACCAGCTCCGGAATCCACATCCATGTGGCGGAAGACTTGGCCGATCAAAACCACTGTCAGCACCATTATGACAGGCAGGTAGTGGAAAGACTCCATCATTTCGGTGTACTTAATTCTCCAAAAACCATTCTGGCCCATTGTCTTCACCTCAATGAAAACGAGCGCAATTTAATCCAGAATTCACCTGCCTGGATCGTTGAAAATGCAGAAAGCAACCTGAATAACAATGTTGGCCACTTTCGTGGGACAGACCTGGGCAAGAACATCATGCTCGGCACAGATGGTATGCACAGCGATATGCTCCGAAGTGCGCAGGTGGCATTTTTTGCCGGACAGAAAACAGATCAAATCAACGTGCCTGAAGCCTACCGCAGGTTTAGAAATGTGCATCATTATTTAGCCGACAATCATTTTTCAGGCGATGGCGACAACAATCTGGTGGTGCTGGATTATGATTCACCAACTCCCGTTACCGAACATAATTTCTTAGGGCATTTTGTTTTTGGATTGTCATCCAACCACATCCGGCATGTGATCTCCAACGGAAGTTGGCTGGTGAAGAATAAAAGGCTCACCAATGTAGATGAAAAGGCGATTTTAACTTACACCAAAGAGCAGGCTCTGCGCCTGTGGAAAAAGCTATAGCGCCCTGTTTGGAATTACTTTCTTATCACACATGTTCTTCCTTTTTCCGGCAATTATTTCACGCAAAGTGCGCGGAGCCTTGTTTCGCAAAGATCGCAAAGTGATAAAATTTTTAGCTCACAATACTTCTTTGCGAACTCTGCGTATTGTTCACTTTGCGCACTTTGCGTGAAACTTTTCTGCCAGGATTAAATAACATTTGACAGATCATTTTTCACAAAGAATTCCTAACTTTGAACCTCATTAAATTGGTTGCCATGATCCAGGTTTATCACAATCCACATTGCAAAAAATCCCGCGCCGGACTGCAATATGTGCAGGAAAGGACTTCTGATGTGGAGATCATCGATTATCTTAAAAATCCCCTGACCGAAAAGGAATTGAAGGTGTTGCTTATGAAGCTCAACAAAAAACCTCAGGAAATGGTGCGTACCCAGGAAGCTTACTATAAAAGTGAGCTGAAAGGCCAGCAGTTTAATGAGGATGAATGGATTAGGATACTGGTGGAAAACCCGAAATTAATCAAACGACCCATTGTTGTAAAGGGAAATAAGGCTATTTGGGGTGATCCGGTGGAAGAATTGGAGGTGCTTTTTTAGGATGAGCGTTTTGCCGCAAAGGCGCTGAGGCGCAAAGAATGAAGTATGAGAAAATTCTGATAAATAGTATCCTGCAATGGTTCCCCCCCTTTTGAGGAATATGGAATTAATCGAAAATGGTAATAACATAAAACAACTTATATACAAATACATAAATCAATCACCATGAGCTTCAGAACTGAACACGACACGATGGGCGAGGTACAGGTTCCCGCCGATAAATACTGGGGAGCACAAACACAGCGCTCGAAAATGAATTTTAAAATCGGGCCTGAAGGTTCCATGCCCGAAGAAATCATTATGGCTTTTGCCTACCTGAAAAAAGCAGCGGCTCTGGCCAATGCCGAACTGGGTGTCCTCGCCACCGAAAAAGCTACCCTGATCGCCAAAGCGGCCGATGAAATTCTGGGCGGCAAGCTGGCCGGGAATTTCCCGTTGGTCATCTGGCAAACAGGTTCGGGAACACAGTCGAACATGAACATGAACGAGGTAATTGCCAACAGAGGCCATGTGATCAATGGAGGTTCTCTCGACGATAAAACCAAATCGCTCCATCCCAACGATGATGTGAACAAATCACAGTCGTCGAACGACACTTTCCCTACGGCCATGCACATTGCGGCTTACAAACTGATCATGGAAGTGACCATTCCCGGCGTTCAGAAGCTGCGTGATGCCCTGGCAGAAAAAGCCGTAGCTTTTAAGTCCATTGTCAAAACCGGTCGTACGCACCTGATGGATGCCACACCGCTCACGCTCGGACAGGAATTTTCGGGCTACGTGGCCCAATTGGATTTTGGTTTGAAAGCCCTTAAAAACACCCTGCCACATCTAAGTGAGCTGGCACTGGGAGGCACGGCTGTCGGTACCGGACTCAACACGCCCAAAGGATATTCGGAAAAAGTAGCAGCGCAAATCGCCAAACTTACCGGATTTCCATTTATCACAGCACAAAATAAATTTGAGGCGTTGTCGGCACACGATGCCATCGTGGAATCCTCCGGCGCTTTAAAACAACTGGCCGTGAGCCTGATGCACATTGGGAACAACATCCGTACACTGGCTTCCGGTCCGCGTTGCAGCATTGGCGAAATTCAGCTTCCTGCCAACGAACCCGGATCAAGCATTATGCCCGGAAAGGTGAATCCCACCCAAAACGAAGCCCTCACCATGGTTTGTACACAGGTCATCGGAAACGATGCCGCCATTACCGTTGGCGGGATGCAGGGACATTTTCAACTGAATGTGTTTAAGCCTGTGATGATTGCCAACCTGCTGCAAGCCGCCCGTTTGTTGGGTGATGCCTGTGTTTCGTTTACCGATAATTGCGTTGTTGGAATTGAACCCAACTACCGCGTTCTACAGGAAAAACTGGAAAACTCATTGATGTTGGTAACCGCATTAAATACCCACATCGGATATGATAAATCGGCCAAAATTGCCAAGAAAGCCCATGCCGAAGGCACCACCTTACGTGAAGCCGCTTTGGAATTGGGACATTTAACCGATGAGGAGTTTACCCTTTGGGTAGATCCCAGGAAGATGATATAATTCAAAAAACCAATTATTGTAAAAAAGCTGCCCCGGATTTTGGGGCAGCTTTTTTAATGAAATCCTTAAAAATGCGATCAAAACCGAAATATTCATATTAATATTTCGGTTTGAACCGAATTTTTAATACTTTTGCTTGAATTGATCAATATAAAATGATACCAAGACAACTTGACATACTTGTTCGGGAGAGAATGGATGATAAAAAAGCAATCATTATTTTCGGGCCAAGACAATCCGGAAAAACGACTTTGCTTAAGAAGATCGTTAACCGGGATTCTTCAAATGTTTTGTGGTGGAATGGGGACGAGACCGACATCAGACAAATGCTCAAAAATCCCACCAGTACTTTGCTACAATCACTTATTGGCAAGAACAAGTTGCTAATTATTGATGAAGCTCAACGAATTGAGAACATAGGGCTATGCATCAAATTAATTTTTGATAATCTGGAGGATGTAAAAGTAATCGCGAGCGGATCATCAGCTTTTGAATTGGCTAATAAAATTAACGAACCCCTGACAGGCAGAAAGTGGGAATTCTTCCTTTACCCTCTTTCCTATTCCGAAATGGTTGATTATCATGGTGCGATAACCGAAAACCGACTGATTGAACAAAGAATGATATATGGCTATTATCCTGATGTTGTGAATAATCCCGGAGATGAAAAAGCCATTTTACAGCAGTTATCCGACAGTTATCTTTACAAAGATATTCTTACCTGGGAGAATATACAAAAGCCCGATCGTCTGGAAACACTGATTCAGGCGTTGGCATTTCAGTTGGGGAATGAAGTTTCGTATTTTGAACTTTCAAAAATTACAGGGCTCGATAAAGAAACAGTTGAACGCTATATCATCCTGTTGGAGAGGGCGTTTATTGTATTCCGATTGAGATCGTTTAGTAGAAATTTAAGGGCAGAATTGAAAAAGAGCCGCAAAATATACTTCTACGATAACGGAATACGCAATGCAATCATCCGAAACTATAACTTCATTGGCTTAAGAAATGATGTCGGAGCCTTGTGGGAAAACTTTCTGATTAGTGAAAGAATGAAGTTTCTCCAATATAATAAAATCTACGCCAACCATTATTTTTGGCGAACACACAGCCATCAGGAAATCGATTATATCGAGGAAAGAAATGGGAAGCTCTTTGCATTTGAATTTAAAAGGAAGAGAACGCCAAACTATAATTTTCCAAAAACCTTTGCCAATACTTACTCTGAAAGCGAAGGTCAGGTAATCACACCCGAGAATTTTGAAGGATTTATCAGATAAGCGAAGAACCTTTTTTTATGCGTATACTTTAATGTCCCATTTCAATACCGTAAAATATTGTCAAGTCCCTGTTTCACGAGTTGAGTTGTTTCAGGTAGTCTTCCATGCCTTCCTCAGCCAAATCGAGGAGGTCATTATCGTTTGCGGCCTGTTTATAGGATTGAACATATTCAGCCCGGGTTAACTGATCAAGATAAATCTGTAAGGCTTTTTCAATGATTTTGTTCTTGGGCATCGACATGCGTTTAGCCATATTGTTGAGTTTAAGGAGGAGTTCATCAGGCAAGGTGCTGGTAAAGGTGATCATCCTTTTCGAATTATATTTACAAATCGTAAATATAATTCGAAAAGGATTAAAAGTCAATCCGAAAATTTAATAGATTTTTACTATTCCGGAGTATATTATAAGTATTTGATTATAAATTCATTAGTTCAAATAGATTCTTGTTTTACAGTGTGTTACTCAGCAGATTTAATCCATTTCCCTGTTTCATACACCTGGTTTTGGTCAGCAATTTTCCAGGTATAGATTCCGGGTGCAAGAGCGTGTGAATTTATGGTTGTGATGAGATTAACTATAGTAGATTCTAATACCAATTTGCCTTTTATGTTGTACAGCTGAAAGTTTGCATTTTTAATTGAGGTCCTGATGTTGATTACATCAGTAGCCGGATTGGGGTAAACGATGGCATCAACAAGTTTTTTGTCTTTCCGTTCAGGAACACCCACTGTTAAATCCATACTATCAAGCTTGATGATATAGGCATCGTGTTCATGATACTGAGTTAAATAATCGTATCTGAGGGTAGTAATTAATGCCCCTCCATCACTGGTGGCGGTGATGGTATTAAAATGATAATACGCATCTCCGCCAAGGTATTTTTCGGCCAGTAAATTTAAATCACTGTCCATTTTACCAATCACAATCCAGGAAGGGCGTTGAGCCCATACGGTTGTCGTATAATCAAAGGTTCCGGCAACAAATATGGAATTGGGGTAGTAAAAATCCATTGACCTGAAACCGTTGTCTTTTCTTATGTCATAATCCGGATCGCCCACATGACATTCTGCCAACAGGTTAAAGCTGGTATCATGTTTTAGTACCGCCATGTAGGAGGCTTCAGCAGGGGGTAAATCAGAGTTTTGATACAATCCCCCGGTTATTAACTGTCCATTTGGAAGTAATTTGGCTGCTAACCCGTCATCAAAATAACGGGGATAATGCTTTACATCGGTCTGGTTCAAGTCAAAATCAACCGTAATACATTGAGCCATGCCGTTAAAGGGTATATAGTGTGCTCCCCAGATATAAAGCTGGTAGGCTGTGGAATCATGGTTATAACTGATGCACATTAGGGTGTAACCCGCACTGTCATCTTCATACACACGATAGGCTAGGCTATCACCCTCTTCCGACAATTCAAAAAGCACCAATCGCTCATCTCCGGGATTGTCGAAATTTGACGCAAAAAAATATCCTCCATCTTTTTTACTTATCATGTGACTCCAAAATTCGTTCAGTGAGGGAACTCCGCTAGGACGTAGAATATACTTTTTCTCCCAAATGGTGTTAAAATTATTATCTAATTTGGTAAAATAACTAAAAAGACTATATGGGGTACTTGTTGTGTCAAATCCAGATCCATAAGCTAGATATTCAATCGGATTTTCACTAGATTGAATGATAGACCAAGCATTCATCAAAGTATCAGGCTTCTGAAAAGTTTTACTAAACAATGTATCGCCAGTAATACTAATTTTATAAAGAGAGCATTTACTATAATTAATACTAGCAATACGACGACCAATAGTTCCGATATACACACCTTCTGCATTCTGAATGAATGGACCAATGTATTCATCAACCGGAGTATTAAATTTTGTGATAAAGTTATTTTGTGCATTGAGGCCTGTAATACAAAATAAAATCAGGAGGAATAATAACTTAAATCTCATGTTTTGCATAATTCAATTATTGTATTTCACTACCATTATCAAGTGTATCCGATTATAAGGATGCTATTTCGTAATTTTAAAATTCAAAAATAGGTAAAAACCTTTTATAGACAAACCATTTCCCCTACTTCCCCACCGTATCTGCCAACTGATTATTCACCAACCTGTTGGTGTATTGCTGCAAAAACGCCTTGAGCTGAAGCTCCAGACTATCCGCAATGATGGGTCGTTCTGCCATCAGGTTGCGATTGTGGGAATCATCTAAAATGTTGTTGAAAAGTGCCGTGGCTTCTTCCCCATTAAACAACAAGCTGTAACTGCCGGAGGTAATTTGCATCATCCCGCTTACGGGCTGCACCACCAACCGGGGTGCCGTGGTATCGAACAGGCTGCTGCCAAAGGCGACTTCTGTATCCGTAAAGTTGAGGTAGTCGAGGATGGTGGGACCTACATCTGTTTGCTGCGCGGTGCGGTGATCAACTCCCGATAAGGTGCTGTCGCCGGGAGCAAACAACATCATCGGAATGGCATATCGCCCCGAAGTATTTTTGTAATAACTCAATTGTTCAGAAGTGAGGCTGGCACCGGGTTCCTGTACCTTGTCCTTATCCGAAACCAGCACCGACTGTGCAGGATGATCAGCCAGAATCACAAACAAAGTGTTGTTGTACCAGGGCATGGTTTTGGCTTTCTCGAAAAACTTTTTCAGGGCATAATCCGAATAGCGAACCACGCGGTGGATGCGTAAATCACCTTCCGGGAAACGCTTCTGATGCTGCTCAGGAACATGGTATGGATAATGCGAACTCAGCGTAAACTCAAAAGCAAAAAACGGCTGTTGAAAGGTGTTTAGCTTCTGTGCCATAAATTGCAGAAAAGGCTCATCGTAAATGCCCCAATACCCATCGTAATCGGCATCGTTGTTATATTCCTGTCGGCCATAATAATTCTGAAATCCGGCATAACCGGCAAACCCGTCAAAGTCCATGGTGCCATTGGTGCCGCCATGAAAAAAAGCAGTTCTATATCCTTTTTCGTTGAGAATCTGTGTCAGCCCCCGTGTTTTGTTGGTGCTGTAAACGGAAGTGATATAAGGATCGTCCATCAAAGCAGGAAGCCCGATCACCACCGCAGGAATGGCATCGATGGATCGCAATCCGTTTGAAAACGCACTGTCCATCACCAGCGCATGTTGCGAAAGGGAATCCAGAAATGGGGTGAACCCTTTGTATCCATTTAAAAAACCAACGTATTCGCGCGAAAAACTTTCCAGCAACAGCACCACCACATTTTTTGGATTGGGGACACCACTTTTCCCAAAATGATGTACCACCGGGTATATGTTCATTGTCTTTTCATCGGGCATAAAGTTTACCGGGGTCAGTTCATCGTGACCGAAGGTGGTCATGGCGGTGAATACCGAATTCAACACCAGCGGCATATGGACGGCCGATACCGATTTGGAGGCATGCATAATGGCCAACGGACGTAGTTGTACTCCGCCCCGGGCACCCATCAGCGATAATCCCAACAGCAGAACGGGTGTCAGTCCTTTGACCAAAATATTAAACCAGGCAGGTCTGCGGGTATCTTTTTCTTTCGCTCTTTTCCAGGTTTTTTGGTTGACTTTTGGATAAATCTTCCAAACCACCACAACAAGCACCACGGCCAGCACCGAGACGTACCAGTAATCGGCAATAAATCCCGGAAGAAGTACTTTCACATCATCGCTCATCACGATAAACTTCCACACATCCGCGGTAGACCGTTTCTGCACAAAGTGAAAATACACCGAATCAGCCATATTGGCGATCAGCAACAGCATATTCACACCTACAAAGAGTATTTTCAGAAATAGCTGGAATCCTTTTTTTATTAAAATGCTACCCAAGGGCAGAATCTGTGGCAGGATGAAGAGCATATTAAAATAAATCAGCACCGACACGTCGAAACGCATACCGATGATAAAAATGCGGATGAGCTCCGTGATCGGGATGTCCTGATAGAGTCCAACGTTGAAGAAATAGAAAAATAAACGGGCGATGAAAAAAAGGAACAGTGCTAGCAGCAGCCGCTTGATTAACAAGCCTATTTGGTAAAAATACCCGCTCATGCTATTTCCAGGCTTTGGCCACCAGACCGGTGCCCGTTTTATGGGAATTGGCAACATCCATGGCATTGAGGATCAACACAAATGGAAAGGTAACCAGGTAGTAAAAGGGCAGCACAATATAAAACAAGGCCGAAGTATTCAACATCATGATGGGATATTTCATACTTAGTTTCCAGCCGATTTTCCCGGGAGGGCCATACTGGTAGTAGACTTCCGACCGTGAGAACCCGGCTCTTTTCAATTTATCAGTAATATCCTGAATGCCATAGCCATCGCGTACATGTTCGTCGATAAAACCCTGAGCCCCATCTTGATGGTCATCGTGGTCGTGGTGTACATCCGAGCCACCCTGATCCGATGGGGTGGAAACCAGCAACATGCCTTTAGGTTTCAGGGCTTTGTAGAAATTTTTGAATACGAGTTCGTCTTCTTCGATGTGTTCCATCACATCCACACACAACACCAGGTTGTATTTGTCGGATTCGTTTATTTTGGTGAGGTCGGCTTCCGCGAAAGCGGCATTGGTCAACCCTATTTTATTAAAAAACTGGTTACAATCGTCTATTTGCTCTTGTTTCACATCTACGCCTTTGATGGTCCAGTCCTTGTTTTTGGAGGCAAGGTAGTAGTCGTATTGACCGAAACCGGAGCCGGCATCCAGGATCATCTGTTTGCCACTGACCGATTTAGCCCACCATTTTACTTCTTTGCGGATGTGCCACGAACGCAGCAACAGCAGGTCGAGCAGGTGATAAAAGAGTTTTCGGAGAAACGGAGCGCTGTTAAATACTACGCCAAGTTTTCGTTTTATGGGATCGTATTTCATTTGAGTGGGTACTGTAGGTAAGTAATCAGATCAAAAATACCTGTTGGTTTAAACTATTCCTTGAGCAGGTTTTCAATGTTCTCGATGTAGTCGAGCGAATCGTCGATGTAAAAATACAACTCGGGAACAATCCTGAGCTGATGGCGGATACGGGCTCCCAGCTTCCCTCTGATTTCGCTGGTATGCTTACGGATATTGGCGATGACGGCTTCTTTGTTTTTGGTGGCAAAAAGGCTCAGATAGACTTTTGCTGTCGACAAATCGGGCGTGACCACAATTTTGGTTACCGAGATCATGGCACCCAATCCAAGGTGGACAAAGTCACGTTGAAAAAGTTCGCTAAAATCCTGCTGAAGCAGCTGATTTATCCGTTGTTGACGTTTTGATTCCATGGGGCAAAATTAGTTTTTTTTTTGGATATGAAGGGTTTTAAAAAGTAAACCGCAGAGACGCAAAGGCGCAGAGAGATTGTTGATGAAAACTTCGCGTCTCAGCGTCTCTGCGGTAAAAAATGTCCCTAAAACACAGCCTTGGCAATCTCCTCAATGTTATCCGATTTGCCCATAGTATAGTAGTGCAACACCGGTACTCCTGCCGCATACAACTCTTTGGATTGTTGGATGGCCCATTCTACGCCCACCTGTCGTACTTGCTGGTTATTCTTGCATTTGATTACTTCTTTCACCAAATCAACCGGGATATCCACGTTGAAAGTTTTTGGGATGGCCGTTAGTTGTGAGGCGGTTGTAAATGGTTTTAATCCGGGGATAATGGGTACCGTGATTCCTTTCTCGCGGCAGCGTGTTACAAAATCGAAATATTTTTGATTGTCAAAAAACATCTGAGTCACGATATAAGAAGCTCCTGCCTGGATTTTCTTTTTCAAAAAATACAGGTCGCTGTCCAGGTTGGGCGATTCGCCATGTTTTTCCGGGTAACCGGCCACGCCGATACAAAAATTCATGGAGCGCGTGTTCAGGAGGTCCGCGTCCAGATAAATGCCCTTGTTGAGGTTGGTGATTTGTTTCACCAGATCCAGTGCATGTTCATTGCCATCGGGTTCCGGCACAAAAATGCGGGTTCCGGGTTGAGGATCGCCACGCACCACCAGCACATTGTTGATGTCGAGAAATTGGAGGTCGATAAGGGCATTCTCGGTTTCCTCACGGGTAAATCCTCCGCAGATGATGTGTGGCACCACATCAATTCCAAACCGGTATTTGATGGCCGCCGAAATTCCCACAGTTCCCGGACGTTTGCGCACCGTGTGCTTCTTCATCAGGTTATTGGGCAGGTTTTCGTACACCACTTCCTGTTGGTGATAGGTGATGTTTATAAAAGCCGGATCGAACTTCACCAGCGGATCGATGGCCTGTTGGATGCTGTCGAAATTGTGCCCTTTTAGCGGAGGAAGCAACTCAAATGAAAACAGTGGTTTTTTGGCTTCTGCAAGATATTGTATGATGGTTTTTTCCATGTGATTTGTGTGATTTTGTTATGATTCCACTAAATTAACGGGCAATAATTTTTCAATGGTTTCCACCGGAAGGCTTTTCCTCGCGGCATAATCCTCCAACTGATCGGGGAGCAATTTCCCCACATTAAAATACTGGGCATCGGGATGGGCGAAGTAGAAGCCACTTACCGAAGCTGCCGGGTACATGGAGTAACTCTCGGTGAGTGTTACGCCCGTATTTTCTTCAGCATTCAGCAGGTTAAAAAGCGTTTCTTTTTCAGAATGTTCCGGACAAGCAGGATAACCAGGAGCAGGGCGGATTCCGGCATATTTCTCACGCAGGATTTCCTGAATATCAAGGGTTTCATCATTTGAGTAACCCCAAAGTTTTGTACGCACCTGGTGGTGAAGCCATTCGGCAGCCGCTTCCGCCAGTCGGTCGGCCATAACTTTGAGCATGATGGCGTTGTAATCGTCCTGATCGGCTTCAAAACGGGCCACATGGGGCTCGATGCCCAATCCGGCCGTCACTACAAAGCCCCCAATATAATCGGTTTTATTTTCCCTTTCGGGAAGAATGAAATCGCTCAAACACAGGTTGGGCAAATCACCTTCTTTTTGTTCCTGATTGCGTAGAAAATGCAAGGTATCCAGTAGCCGGGTTTTATTGTTATCCTGATAAACCCGAACACTGTCGCCATCGGCCTGGGCCGGAAAAATCCCCACCACTCCTTTGGATTGAAGCCAGTTTTCCTTTCGGATGGTTTCGAGCATTTCAAGGGCTTCTTCGTAGAGTTTTTTGGCTTCAACCCCTTTGACAGGATCGGTAAAAATATCGGGATATTTGCCATTCAGTTTCCAGGCATGGAAGAAAAAGGTCCAGTCGATATAAGCTATTAATTCTTCGATGGGGATATTTTCAAAAACGGTGACTCCTGTTTTGATGGGCGTTACAGGAACATAGTTTTCTTTTGCAGGATTAAACGCATTGGCCCTGGCTTTTTCAAGCGAAATATAGTGATGTTGGTTTTGCCGGTTGTTATTTTTGTGGCGAAGCTGTTCGTATTCTTCCTGGATTTGCTTTACATATCCTGATTTTTCATTGCTATTCAGTAACTTATCTGCCACTCCGATCACCTTGGAGGCATCGCGCACATGCACCACGGGTTGCGAATAATGGGGTGCAATTTTAACGGCCGTGTGGATGGGCGAGGTGGTGGCTCCACCAATGAGCAAAGGAATATCCATGCCTCTCCGCTCCATTTCTTTGGCCACCAGCACCATTTCTTCCAGCGAAGGCGTAATCAGTCCGCTTAATCCGAGGAGAACCGCTTTTTCTTTAATCACTGTTTCCAGGATGATTTCCGTGGGAACCATCACACCCAGATCAATAACCTCATAATTGTTGCATGCCAGCACCACGCCCACAATGTTCTTACCAATGTCGTGCACATCGCCTTTTACCGTGGCCAGCACAATTTTGCCATTGCTTACCTGTTTTCCCTGACTTTCGAGTTCGATGTAAGGGAGCAAAATGGCTACTGCTTTTTTCATCACACGGGCACTTTTCACCACCTGGGGCAAAAACATCCGGCCCGAGCCGAACAAATCGCCCACCTTGTCCATGCCATTCATCAAAGGTATTTCGATGATGTCGAGGGCACGTGGGTAAAATTTCCGGGCTTCTTCCACATCCACATCAATAAAGTCGAGGATGCCTTTTACCAGGGCGTGTTCCAGTCGTTCCTCCACCAGAAGGCTGCGCCAGGCACTTACCTGCTGTTCTTTTTCGATGCCTGTATCTTTCATGTTTTCGGCGAAAGCCAGCAGGCGTTCTGTTCCATCACGACGACGATTGAGCACCACATCTTCCACCAGTGTTTTGAGGTCGGCTGGAATTTCATCGTAAATCTGCAACATGCCTGGGTTTACAATGCCCATGTCCATGCCGGCTTTAATGGCGTGAAACAAAAACACCGAATGGATGGCTTCGCGCAGGGTGTCGTTGCCACGGAATGAAAACGACAGGTTGCTCACACCTCCGCTGACCTTGGCGTGGGGCAGATTGGACTTGATCCATTTCACAGCGTTGAGATAATCCACCGCATAGTTGTTGTGTTCCCTGATGCCTGTGGCGATGGCCAGAATATTGGGGTCGAAAATAATGTCTTCGGGTGGAAAACCGGCCTTTTCGGTGAGGAGTATATACGAACGCTCACAGATTTCGATTTTTCGTTGCAGATCGGCGGCCTGACCCGCTTCGTCGAAGGCCATCACCACCACGGCGGCACCATAACGGCGTACCAGTTTGGCATGGTGCAGAAATTCCTCTTCTCCGTTTTTCAGACTGATGGAGTTGACAATGCCTTTTCCCTGAATGCATTTTAAGCCGGCTTCTATCACGTCCCAGTTGGAAGAATCCACCATAATGGGCAACCGCGACACATCCGGATCGGAAGCCAGCATATTGAGAAAAGTGGTCATTTCATGGGGGCCATCCAACATGCCATCGTCGAGGTTCACATCCAGAATTTGTGCGCCGCCTTCCACCTGGTGGCGGGCTACGGTGAGGGCTTCTTCGTATTGTTTGTTGCGAATCAGGCGGGCGAATTTGATGGATCCACTAACGTTGGTGCGTTCGCCGATGTTGATAAAGTTTTTTTCTTTTTCAATTTTCACCGGTTCCAGTCCGCTGATTTCGGTAATATGCTGTGGTTGTGGTGCTTTTCGGGTGGTGTATTGAGCCACCAGTCTGGCGATCTCGCGAATGTGATCGGGCGTGGTCCCACAGCATCCTCCCACGATGTTGAGGTTGTGGTTTTCCAGAAAGCCCTTGATGTGACGGCCCATTTGTTGGGGAGTTTCGTCATATTCGCCAAACTGGTTGGGCAAACCCGCGTTGGGATACACACTTACATTAAATGGAGCAATGCGCGAAAGTTCTTCCAGGTGCGGCCTGATTTGCTCCGCTCCCAGCGAACAATTGAGACCTACGCTCAATAAGTCGATGTGGGAAGTGGAATTGAAAAATGCAGCCAGTGTTTGTCCCGAAAGTGTTCTGCCGCTGGCATCGGCGATGGTTCCGGAAACCATGACCGGTATACGGATCTTTTTTTCTTCGGCCAGCAGATCGCTGGCGAACAAGGCGGCTTTGGCATTGAGCGTGTCGAAGATGGTTTCAACCAGCAGGATATCTGCCCCGGCTTCGATCAGGGCTTTGGCCTGTTCGTAGTAGTTGTCGCGCAACTGGTCGAAGGTAATATTTCTATAACCCGGATCGGTAACTTTTGACGACATGGACGCCATTTTATTGGTCGGACCCATGGCACCCGCCACAAATCGGGGTTTTTCGGGATTCTTTTTGGTAAAAACATCGGCCGCCTGCCGGGCCAGCATTACCGCCGCCCGGTTGAGTTCCACTACCTTTTCTTCCATGCCATAGTCTGCCATGGAAATGCGGGTGGAGTTGAAGGTATTGGTCTCGATGATATCGGCCCCGGCATCCAGATAGGCTTCGTGGATTTCACGAATGACCTGTGGTTGGGTAAGGCACAGCAGGTCGTTGTTGCCTTTTTGCAGGATGGTAACATCTGTAAAAAGGGTTCCCCTGTAGTCTTCTTCTTCGAGTTTGTACCGCTGGATCATGGTGCCCATGGCTCCGTCGAGGACGAGTACCCGTTTTTTTATTTCGGTAAAAATTTGTGTGTTCATCATCGTTTCACTCCGTTTAAATGGTGTTTGATGGTTTTTTAAGCCACGGCAAATGCTTTACAAGAAAAAGAACCCGGGTTCCTAAGCAGCTACCAAATTAACAAACATTTTTTTCATTAGTTAAGCATTAATTTATCATTTCCTACTCAATTTGAGCAGGTTAGGTATTGGCACCTTTTCCTTGCAGCAGGTTGCCAGGGTTTCCATGAGCCTAATCTCTCCACCCTTCTTTATAAATCACTACATCCTGAACGGACATGAATTACGGTGCAAATATAGAATTAATTTAAATAAGAGGGTTGTTGGAATGAAAGATTTGATTAAACAGACCTGCTTACCTATGAGGTAGTGGTGACGCTCCCTATAACACTTATTAAATGGATGGGTATGAATTTAGAAAACTATGTTCAAAGTATTATTACGTTTGTAATTTATTATGCAATATTTGGTTTCCTTAAGCCATTTTTTTATTACTTTTGATTAAATCAGATTAAGAACGGGATTCAATTTTGATAATTAATAAGTTAGCGGGACAAAATAAACTTAAAAACATGAAAGAGGCATTACTTACCATTTTAATTTGTGGAATTGTATTTTCATCTTTTTCGCAAAAAAGTGAACGTTTATTGAGAAGTACCAGGAACAAAAATTTTTCAAAGGTACTTGAACTTCCTCCTCAGCGTATTCCAACCGTCATGACAAAAAAAGCGACAATTAAAACAGAAATGTTAAATGGTATGAGTCTTACTTATATTCCAATGGGTCAAGCAGGTAACGCCTATGGATATGCAGGGAATTCAAAAACCTATCTGTGGGCCGACCCAAATTTGAATAGTGTTGTATTCTCACACCGTATGACAGGTGGATTGGAAATTGAAGGAAATAGCCGAATGGCCTATGATGTATCAACCGATCAAGGGGCCTCTTTTGTAAGTAATACGCAGGTTTATACACCTCTAGCTACCGGAGCAACCTATCCTTTAGCTGCAGCCAGAAATCCACAGGGGGCCATCATAAATCCACCTGGCAACACCGATCCCAACAATGCTTTTTATACCTATTTATGTGCCGCCCTGGATCAATCAAACAATGGAGACTGGGGTGGATATGGTTATGGATCAAATCCGCTTATCGCAACGAATCCCGCAACACCCACACAAGTTAATCTGACCTCTGATGTCGGTTATAAGCGACTCAATCTGGATGCCATGACCGTAACACAACAAGGTGTTTCATGGTATGTGGCTCCAAGTGCTATTCCGATAAACGATACCATTGTTAACTATCAGGGAAACCTTATTCTGGGCAGAGGTGAGCTGGTTGATGGCGCCATCCTTTATCAGGAACGCCTTCTGCCGTTTCTTAATTCCCTTGACATTTTCAACGATACAAAAATTGCCTTTGCCACTGATGGACAAACAGGGTTTATTCTCGCCATGGTTGATTTGGGATTTAACCAGATTCCATATACCAACTTTCATCCGGTTTTGCTAAAAACAGTTGATGGTGGTCAAACATGGAGTGATCCCATTCATGTTCAGTTGGGAGGCGAGGATGGTTTGGGATTTGTAAGACATTTTTTTGCAGATACTGCAATTCTAAATATAGCTGCATATTCAGGCGGGTTTGTCAGGGATGAAGTTTATTACAACATGGGTTATAGTGCTGACATGGTTGTTGATAAACATGGGAATCCTCATATTATCGGATTAATTGCCGTAGCTGATCCCAATGGGTGGTATCCTTATGATGGTACGATGGCCACCTGGCATGTGTATTCATTGGATGGAGGAACCACTTGGGATGCCATGCCTTTATACAACAATAACTTCTTCGAGGGTGTGATTGGCGATATCGTTCAGGATAACAGACCTTATATTGCTTCCACCGGAGATGGAGAATTTTTGTTTTTCTCGTGGAATGATAGTAACTTTAATGGAAGCACAGAGAATTTACAGCCTGATATTTATTTCTGCGCTTATGAAGTTGAATCACAATTGTATATGGAAATTATTCGTAATGTAACCGCATTTAGCAATTATTGGTATAAAGGTTTTTTCCAAAGTATGTCTCACTATGTATTTGGCAATGATTTATTTGTTGGCGGATATGCAATTCCTTTCGTTTTTACTGAATTTACTGTGACCGGGTCAGCGGTTGATGAAATGAATTTCTATTATATTAAAGGGGTAGAAATCCATGGGATTGGCGTTGAAGAAAACCAACCAAGTCAGGATGGCTTTACCCTTTCTCAGAATAGCCCCAATCCGGCGGTTTTCAAAACGCGTATTATGGTTACAACGCAAGAGCCGGGTACGATCAATTTAATGATTAGCACGCTCACTGGTCAGGTTGTGTATCAGGAAAGTGTGTTTAATAAGGCACTTCTCCGGGTTTTTAATATTGATGTGAGCAAATTTGTACCGGGAATTTATTTTTATTCGGTTGAGATTGATAATAAATCGATTACAAAGAAAATGATTGTAAAATAAGTGGTTGAATATAGCGCGATTTCAAAGAGGAACCAGATCATGATGTGGGCGCCAAATCTGATATTGGCAATAAATAAGCCATTAAACTCAACCCCGAAATTCTGCCAACAGATAAACCCATCTCATCTCAAAAATATTTGCATTTCAAATTCTCCTTGAAAAGAAATATTAGCCTTTCTCATCAATTACAAAAAAATCATAGTTCAGACTATTTATTCTTTTTAATCGTGTGAGGTTCCAATCTTATTTCAGGCGGTCGCTTTCGTCTGATTTTAACCTGCTTTACTTTTAATTGTTGCGAATTAGCCAAAATAAAAAATGAGGTTATAAACCGATTCCCAAATTCCTAAAAACTCAACCGTATTTCTGTTTCTCAACCAATCTGAGATAAAAAATCTCCGTCTTTGGCTTTCAGCATATCGGTAAGAGAGTTCATCTATATAATTCAGGATGTTCTTTCAGGATCAGATCGAAATCGCTTTCATACAATTTATCCTGTTTGCTTATGTATTTTACGTATTCCTTTTCTGCCAATGCCAGAGCAATCTCATGAGTTACCGTGCCGGAATGTGTCAACACTGCTTCTTCGTTGAATTGTAAAAAGGCATCTAATTTCTGCACCCAGTCTTTCATATACATTACCACGCCCTTATTTGCCTGATTTTCGGCATAATCGAGATACATGGAGACAATTCGGTTGAGCGCTGTCATTTCATTTTCATTCAGGTAGTTTTTCCCAATTCCAATATCAGTCTTACGGATTTTCCCTTTTGGGGCATTTTTCCACGTAGTGAGACCCATATTGTCTTTGGTGCTGTCGGCTCTTGCTGAAATCAGTTCAGCGGCAGTTTGACCTGTGATTGCCCAATGCAATTTATTCTGAACGGTTGCAAAAAACTTTTTGGTAATGTCGCTATCGCTGATGTAGTCGGCACTACATTGTGAATAGATATCGGTAATTTTCTGATAAAACCTTCTTTCGCTGCTTCTTATGTCGCGAATACGTGCCAGTTGTTCTTCAAAATAATCTTTGCCGAAGATGTTGGTTGGATTTTTCAGCCGCTCATCATCCATGGTAAAACCCTTGATAATGTATTCCTTTAATCGTTCGGTTGCCCAGATACGAAATGCCGTTGCCTGTGTACTGTTTACGCGATAACCAACCGAAATAACTACATCTAAGTTATAGTATTTAGTTTTACTTTCCTGTGTTTTACCCTTGATTGCACCATGTTGGGTGGTATGTTCCAAAATGGAACTTACCAGTTCTTCTTTCAGTTCGCCTGTTTCAAATATGTTTTTAAGGTGTTTGGTAATGGCCGGACGCTGAACGCCAAACAAATCAGCAATTTTCTGCTGTGTGAGCCAGATGGTTTCGTTTTGAAGATACATTTCCACTTTCACCTTCCCATTGGGTGTGGTGTAGAGCAGTACTTCGCTGAAACCCTCCCGGGGTGAACTGTTTTTCTTTTTAGTCATCACTTTTTAATCTGCCGTTACTTTACTTTTACTTGTTACGCATTTATACATCAGGCTTTTGCGGTATCAATTTAGTTTTTCGATTTGCTTTCCGATGAACCTTTTCTGTTGAGAATTTAGTGATAGAGGCAAAAAGCTGGCATTATTACAAGGCATTATGGTGTTATGTTCATGCTACAGCTAATTGTTCTTCAAAACTATTCTATTTTTTTGAAAATAAAAAGATCCGGGGGACATTTTTCCGGATTATAACCTCGCATACAGTTCCGTTATCTACACCACAAATTCCAAAAAGTTCTCTTGCGTAATACAATGGAAATCATTCCCTAATGGTCGGCCCGGGCTTTTGGTGCTTTTAAGCGGGGGTTTTCTTTGATTTGTATCACTCAAAAATTTAGAAGCAAGTACAAATATTTATGGTTAACCGTAAATATTTAGTATGAATTTTTACGGTTAACCGGAGAATTTAATGGATGTTCGCTGTGAAATCAGGTGAGACCAATAAGGATTGTTGTTGGCTTAGAATACCATATCTGGATTTGTATCCACCCTAAATAATTCTTGTTAAGCTTAAACCGAACAACAATTTTTGTAGTTTTGACAAAGAAGAAACAATCAATCAATGATTAACAACCTTCATGTTGATAACCATCGTTTTATGTTTTAAATACATGGCAAAAAACTTCATTTTGCATAGATACCTGGTTTTTATATTGTTTACACTATCCTGCATTCATGCATCGGGTCAATCCGACACTTCTAATGATGTTAGAAACAACTTTATAAAAATCAACCTGATTTCGCTGCCACCACTCATGAACAACCTGAATCAGAAATGGATCGGCCTTGAATACCAAAGGCTGGTCAGCGAAAAAACATCCCTGAGCCTCACCTTTGATGTTGGAAGGTTTGAGGATTATACTTTTACCAAATACCATGATTATTTTGATGAACACAGCGGTTTTTCCTATACCCGTGAAGAAGTTACAATTCCGGGATTTCATATCATCCCGGCGGTGAATTATTTTTTGGTACACTCACCCGGTAAAGCAGGACAGGGCATTTATGTGGGAGGCAGGCTGGACTATTACCAGTATTTTATGAAAAAGCAGGTCTATGAGTCTTCGATCGATCAAACTACCACAACCCATAATTCTACCCTAAGATTTGATGTGGGCTGCGGTGTTGGAGCGCAGTACCTGGCTTTTAACAGGTTTACGCTGGATTTAAACATTTCTCTCTTTACAAAAATCTATTCAAGTTCATCCAACCCACAATATCAGGAATTGTACCCCGAAAACTCCTTCTGGAGAAGCAACGATAACTCAACCTGGACCACCATTAACCTGATGCTCGGTTATGCATTTGGATCAGGAAATAAAACGAAACCGCTAAAATAACATGTCACCGAAAACACGAAAACAAATCGTTTTGTATTGTACCGTTTTCCTGATTTTGTTGTTGGGAAGTTGCGGAAAGAAAGATGACTACCGTGTTACAAATCTGAACCACAACACCTTGATGATTTTAGGACACCGCGGAATGGGAGAATATTTTCCATATCCCGGAAACACACTGGAAGCGATTCTTCCTGTATTGGAAATTGGTGCTGATGGCAGCGAAATTGATATTCAAATGACCAAAGACAGTGTGTTGGTGCTGTTTCATGGCGACAACCTTAAACTCAGAACCTATTGTAGTGGCGAAATTTACCATTACAACTGGGATGAAATCAGCAACTGCAACTATACCGCCCGTCAACCGGACGTCAATCTCATATCGCTGGAGGAACTGTTTAGTCATATCGATAACCTCACCGAATATTATTTTTCGTTCGACTGCAAACTGAACAGCGGATTTGCTTATGATGATGCCTATCGCAGTACATTCCTGAGGGCCATAAAACGGATTTGTGATCACTATCAGATGGGCAAAAATGTTTTTATTGAAGGCGATATGGGCTTTCTGTTGATGGCAAGGGAACTGGGACTTGAAAACAAGGGATTCGTCATCGGAAGCAGTGTGAACGATGCCATCAAAAACAACATTTTCGGAATTGGGGCTTCAGTGGAAACCCCTGCCGACACCATTGATTACGCCCATGAAAATGGAATTTATGTGATGATGTGGGGAGCCAAATCGGATATTGGCAATAAACAAGCCCTCAAACTCAATCCAGATATTCTGCAAACAGACAAACCCATTCCTTTGTTAATGCTGTTGGACAGGATGAACCATGAGTAAATGAATTCATAGTTTTCAAGGGAGTGGAAATAAACGGCCTTTGTCAAAGCATCCCCAACAAAGGCCGTTCTGCCGGTTATAGTTTGATCAGTTTTTTAGAACCTATGGCAACCCCATTGCTGAATTGCAAGAAATAAACCCCTTTTGGTAACGATTCAATGTTAATTTGTGTAGTTGATCCCTCCAGTGTAAACTGCCTGAGCTGTTGGCCGCTGATTGAAATAATATTACAATTCAGGACATCGGCACCTGGATTTTTTATGTTTACAACACACTCAGCAGGGTTGGGGAAAACCATCAGGTTACTGATCCCAATTTCGGGTACATTAATTAGTATTGAATAGTAATAAAAACCTTTGGTATCTAACCCCCAATCAGCGACTAAATCACCCCAAAGATACTCAATACTCAGGATTGTCTTACCTTCTTCATCGTAAATAAAGTCGTACTTGTATGAACCTGTCCAGGCGGCTAAATCCACATCCCAATTGTATCGTGATGACATGGTAACTTCGTTGTTCTCATTATACGACTTTTCTATTTTAATCATATTTACCCAATCCAGGCTAATTAGATCCCAGTACGAAGACTGGTGAAAAATCATATTGTTATTTTGGTCAAACACGTACTCATCTCTCGAATTGTTTATCCATTGGTCACCATCCCGGTTTAAATATGCTCTTAATATCTGGTTATCATTGGCGTCATAATCATATTCCCATTTTCCAGCTAAATTCCATATATCCATGGCTCTGGTATAAACAAGGTAATAATCAATTTTATTGGTGTTTGTATAAGTATACTCCTCTTTTGAGGTGAGTTGCCATGTATCCATTGTCCAGACGAACGACTCAGTAACGTCAAGTAAACCTGATGCGTTATAAGAATATATTTGCATACCTTGATACAACCAATCCATAGTTATTTCAATCCACATAGAAGATATACGGGAGCTGATTGTGCCATTCAAATTATAGATGCTTTCTTCCTGGTATTCATACACCCATTCGTTATCCTCATTTCCCATCCAATCCACATAATAAAGCATGTTTTCATTTTCATCATTTAAAGACTCATATTTATAATAGTTGTCCCATCGGTTAAGATCTGTATTCCACTTTAAATATATAAGTGAATTTTCAAATCCATACGTGTCAAAGGTCATATCCAATTTCTTCTCATTTGTCCAGCTGTTTTGAACTGTATCCCAAATAAAAGTATAATAAGAAGTTTCGTTGCCATTTTCATCAAATGTATACTCGGTTTTTGCCGCTTTAATCCATTGGTTGTTGTCATTATTCCAAATATAATCAACCTTAGTTTTTGGCAATGCTGAATCGTACCAGTCATATTCAGTTTTTGAGCTTTTTACTGAATCAGTTTCTGTAATGCTCCCGTAATAAACAATTGAATCCAGGACAGATTCATCGCGAAGGATGGATGAATTCATTTTTTTCAATTCTTGTCGGATAGCTTCCCGGCGGTCTTTTTGGATGGGAGTATTCGATTTATAAGATACAGATTCAGCATGAATTGCCTGCAATTGTTCGTTTGCTGAATTTCGCTGCGCCGACAGGCTTAATGTAAACACCAGGCAGAGCGTAATGATTGTAATTGTTTTCATGATGCTATTGTTTTAATGAGTATTTGATTCATTGTTTCAACTTTTAATTTAAAACCGGTATCCTACATCGAACCTGGCTCTGGCAGTTAAATAACTCGAAGTTGTATATCTCAAAAAAGTATGTTCAAATCCCACTTGGATATCGTAATACAGATGTTTACCAAAAATACGCTGCCAGCCTGTTACCAGGAATATTTTAGGATTTTGTTCATTTAATGCGTAGGATGATCTAAAGTCATAGCTATCACTGCCGCCGAATGCGATATAATCAGCAGAAAGACCATTCCCTGTTTTACCTTTTACCATTCGCCTTTTTAAATTATAATACCACCGTCCTTCAACGAGCAGTGTTGTGGTTAATAAATACTCGTGAAAGCGATAGGGTTCATTATTTGTAGTGGTTTTGGTTGATACTTCGTACCTAAAAATGCCGTGTGCTTCTGTATTAACAGAAAAGGATGAACAGGCAATTTTTCGTTCAAAAGCAATTTGAGGAGAAAAATGAAAACGAATATTGTCGGCGTTACTTGAAAGCCCAATTAAACTGCCTAAATTTGATTTTATAATAAAATTATAACCTTCATAACACTTGAAAACAGGGCATAATTTCTCATGATCAAGCTTGTATTTATCTTTGGTAAAAACCAATCCCAAATTAACATAGGTGTCAAATACAAAGGAGGTAGCAAAGGGCTTATTGATTGCCTTAATTATGCCAGCCTTTACGCCAAAATTAGCATACCCGTGTTTTAAAAACCGGCGCTGTATACCCCATTTTGCAAACAGGGTTAAATAATTTTTTGGGCTATCTTCCATGTTATAATTATGAAGATTATAAAAATAGGCATACTCAAGACCCAGAGCCAGATAATTGTCCGACATGCTTCTGGCTACCCTGTCATGTTGTATATGTTTGTTAAGTCGGTAATACCACCTGGATTCAAGTGAAAAGCGTAACGCAGATTCCATGCTGTACCAGGGTTGATTCTGAATATAAGACCTTGACAGTTCAGCGGCCAGTTCCAGAGTGAAACTTGGAGCTATCCTTTTTTCTATGCCAAGCCGAAAACCGCTACCACCTTTATATGGATTGTCTAAAATTGAACTTACTTTCACCAGCCACGAAGTTGCTTCATGCATCATAAAGGCGTATTCCATGGGAGTGATATATTGAACAATGCTGTCTTCCACTTGTTCCTGTTGCTCAACTTTGGTTTCAACCTGGGAGTATGCCGGATTAAGCCAGATGAAAAGCTCAATCCACAGACAAGAATGAAAAATCAGTTTCAGGACTTTGTATTTGGAGTGTTTATTTTCCATAGTTATATTATCTTTCTTATTGTTGTTCAATGTTTAAGGAACCGGTATTCAAGTTGATATTTATCAGGGGATCATTATTTTCCGGATTAAAAACTGCTTTTATTTCCTTTTTTTTGTTCCAGGAATATTCAGGTTTCATATTTTCGGGAATATTTACCTCGCAATTAAAGTATTCTATTTGCCAGGCAAACCTGTTGAAATCAGGGATCTTGATATAAACTTCTGATTTTTCGGCAACCAGGTCCATGTTCGATAGGGGCTTCATTTCGCTTAACCTGATCTGGGCCAGGGTAGCATTGATCTTTAATTTGCCTTCAAAACCAACCAAAATAATGTCAGACCTGTTGGATTCAATGGTTGTTTCTCCTTTGATTGAACTGGCAGTAATATTACCATATAAAGTAGTTATCTTCTTTTCACCACCTACCTCCTTCAAATCAATCATGCTGAATTCACTGTTTATTTGAAGGGTGGAATGCAGGTTAGTTGCCATTATCTTGCCAAAATAATTTTGAATATTCACAGGACAATTTTCAGGAACCTGAATGTGATAGATGAATTTGATGGCTGATTCCGGCTGTGTTTCATTTTTGGCCAACTCAATATAATTTCTAATAAATATTTTGCTCCCTTTTGTTTCGTTTAGCCACTTCATCTTTTTAATGTCTGATTCCGCCGTAGTTTTAACCTCATGTTTTGAGGTAATCGTCAGATTCATAACAACCGTATTGGCTTTGTGTGAGGTGCAATGAATTTCGGCATGTTCAGCATTAATCCACAACGACATCCCCGGTTGCCAATCGATCGATTTGCTGATTTCCTGCGTGACCACCTGCACTTTTACCTGGCCGAAAAGTGGACTACAGGCCAGAAACTGAACTAAAAGCAGTAGGGTCATTATGTGATACTTGGCTGTTCGCATTTAATTAATTGACTTTAGCTATCATTTGATTAATAAGACTTGTTCGTTCCAATTCAATTTTTGTCATCATTATTTCCATTTCGCTGTCGGTGTCATATTTACTTAATTGCTTTACAATTTGTTGTTTCGATTGATTTAAAAAGTCAAGACTTTCCTCCATCTTTTTAAATTCGGGAGATTCGCAAATTCTGGGTTTCTCATTGCAAACCAAAGCAAGTGCGTGTTCAAATTCAAGGTCATCAGTATACCATTGTTGGATGTTGTTGGTTTTTATATACTCTACCGAATAATGCAATTTTGTATTCCCGGTTTTCCCGGCAAAAAAAAGGAAGTACCCAAGTACAAAGGTGGCGGCTGTTGCCGAAATCCATTTCATCCACAGGTACAACCCTTTTTTTGATTGGTTTGCTTGTCTTGATGTTAGCTCTTTGTCAATATTGTCCCATATGCTTTCAGGAGGTTCAAATGTACTCATCCGACCGACCAAACCTGAAATCTGTTCGTTTTCAAGTTTAGTAGCTACACCTTCCCATACCTGATCATCCGGAGTAAAATCCGGCAGATTTTTCAGTGCCCTGAGTAATATATTCCGGTTTTTTTCCACTATTCCTGCTCTTTTTTGAGATTTTCACGTAGCATCCGCTTGGCTTTAAGCAATTGTGTTTTAGAGGTATTGACTGAGATGTCCATCATTTTGGCAATTTCCTGGTGTTTAAATCCTTCTATCTCATACAAAGTAAAAATCGAACGGTAACCATCAGGGAGTGAGGCAATGGCCTTTTCCAACAATTGAATGTCAATGGTGGAGCCCCAGTCTATGGTGATGGGTTCCTGAGCAACTTCTATTTCGACGAAATGAATTCTTTTTTTGATTTTTTTTAAGGCGGCCCTTGCTATGATCGTGTGAATCCAGGTTCCCAGCTTCGATGCTCCGTTAAATGATTTCAGGTTATCAAATACCTGTATAAATCCCTCCTGCAGCGCATCATTGGCATCTTCAAAGTTGTTGGTAATTCTATAGGCGATGGTGTACATTTTCGTTTTATATTGATCATACAAAGCCTTCTGAGACGTTCTGTCATTTTTCAGACATCCATTGATAATTTCTTCTTCCCGGAATTTTGGCATCTATTTGGCTTTGCCGTTTATGGTTAGTGATCAAAGGAATGAAAATGGTTGTCTGTTCATCCCTTTTTTTTAAATTAATTAACACTAAAATGAACCTGTTGCCCTTTGAATGTCAATCAATACGAAAAGTAAGTAGAATGTAAAGGTAGAAAAATAGGAAATCCAACTACTAAAACACAGAACTGAATACCAGGCTTATGCCAACTTCACCCCATCCGGCACTTTCTTATCCGGCACTGCCAACACAATGGCTCCCGTTTCGTTGGCAAAGCCCGTAATCAAACATTCAGAAATAAACGATCCGATTTGTTTGGGGGGGAAGTTCACCACTCCGATCACTTGCTTGTTTAACAATTCTTCTTTGGTGTAAAGATCGGTAATTTGAGCGCTGGATTTTTTAATGCCAATTTCCCCACCAAAATCTACCTTGAGTTTGTAAGCAGGTTTTCTGGCTTCAGGGAAATCCTGTACATCAACGATAGTTCCAACCCTAAGGTCTACCTGTTCAAATTCGTTCCAGTTGATTTGTTTCATGGTTTTTTTACCGCAATGTACGCAAAGTCAGGCGCAATGTACCGCCATGTTTTTCTCTTTGCGGTACTCAGCGCAACACTTCGCATAACTCTGCGGTTAATTTTATACATAATAAAACAACAATAGCTGACTTATACTTCCCAGTAAAAACCCTCCATAAACCTGTGCCACAGTGTGTGCTTTTAAAATTAATCTCGCCGTTGCCACCATTCCTGTGATGAGAATTATCGCGTAAAGCCAGAGGGTGACATCCACCTGGAAATTGAGTGAAAAACCCATAAAAGCCCCCAAAAATCCTCCCCACGACGTAGCATGAATACTTACTTTTGTAAAATAATTGATAATTAAACACAACAATACCAGCATGGTAGCTCCAATCATAAACAAAGTAAACAGGCTGTTTTGCTCCATCTGTTTTAGCAAATAGTAGGTCAGGTAAAAAAAGGCCGAAACAATGATCAATGGCAGTGCCCTTTCCTGGCGTTCGTGCATTTCAAGACTTTTTACCACACCGAACTTTCGCAGGATGATCAGAATAAGTGCCGGTAACATAAAGGTGGTCAGAAATACAAAAACAATCAGCAAAAGGCGGTATTGTAATGGCATTGTCAACACATGGTGGGTGTTTAAACTGCTTAAAATCAACAATAAATAGGTGGGTACAAGCAACGGGTGAAATAGGATTGATATAATCTGGGCAGGCTTAAATTGCATGAGAAAGGTGTTTTTATTGTAGTTCTTTGCGCAAACGGGCCACCGGAATATTCAGCTGCTCGCGGTATTTTGCCACTGTGCGCCGGGCAATGGGATACCCTTTTTCTTTTAGTCGCGTGGTAAGGTATTCATCTGTAAACGGCTTTTTCTTGCTTTCCTCGTTGATGATATCACGCAGGATGGTTTTGATTTCACGCGTCGAAACCTCCTCACCATCATCTTTTTGCATGCTTTCGCTGAAAAAGCTTTTAAGCAGCAGGGTTCCAAAAGGCGTCTGTACATATTTGCTGTTGGCAACCCGCGAAATGGTGCTGATATCCAGGTTTACCTTTTCGGCGATATCCTTTAAAATCATGGGGTGCAGTTTGGTATCGTCGCCGGTGAGCAGGTAATCGTGCTGATATTCCATGATGGCCTCCATGGTCGACAACAGGGTGTTCTGACGTTGTTTGATGGCATCGATAAACCATTTGGCCGAATCCACCTTTTGCTTTATAAACACCAGCGCTTCCTTCTGCTGTTTTGATTTTTTCTGTTCACCAAGTGCGTTGATCATGGTGGAATAGGAATGACTCACACGTAAATCGGGATTGTTCCACGAGTTGAGTGACAACTCCAGCACCCCGCCATTGTTGGTGATGGTAAAATCGGGAATAATATAGTGGTTGGTACGCGCGGTTTCGATGAGCGAGTTTCCCGGTTTGGGATTCAGCCGCAGAATTTCTTCGATGCCCTTTTTAAGCTGCGCCTCCGAAATTTCGAGGCGTTTGGTGATTTTTTGATAGTGTTTTTTTGTGAAATCAATAAAGGAGCGGTTGAGGATTCTGATGGCCAGATCAATACTTTCCGAAGGCACTTCGTGCGATTTACGCTGGAGTTGGATTAACAGGCATTCCTTTAGGTTGCGTGCTCCCACACCTGACGGATCAAATTCCTGGATGATGGACAACACATGCTCTACCTCTGATTTTTCAACGATGATATTCTGACCAAAAGCCAAATCGTCAACAATGGCTTCCAACGACCGTTGCAGGTATCCCGAATCATCCAGATTACCAATAATATAAAGGCCTATCTGTAATTTACGTTCATCCAGATACTGCTGCCGCAGTTGCTCTTCGAGCAGTTCGTGAAAGGTAATTCCGGAAGCAAAGGGGATTTCCTTTCGCTCATCATCGGCACTGTAGTTGTTGGTTTGAAGTTTGTACGATGGAACATCGTCGTCGTTGATGTAGTCGTTTAGATCGAACTCGCTATCCTTTTCCTTATAATCATCGAGGCTGGTTTCGGTGTAATCGTCTCCTTCCGTTTCCGAATCGGCCTGATCATCAGCATCATAATCACTCATTTCTTCGCCATCGACTTCAAGCGCGGGGTTGTCTTCAATTTCCTGCTTGATACGCTGCTCAAGACCAATGGTGGGAATCTGCAACAACTTCATCAACAGAATCTGTTGTGGAGAAAGCTTTTGAAGCAGTTTTTGTTGAAGTCTTTGGTTAAGCATAAAACATTATCAAGTTTGGGGACATCACTTCCCCGGTTCAATCAGGACAAATGTAGCAACAATTTTATTATGGCACAATTTTGGATTAGCGAATTTCGGGATAATATTAACCATCCGACTTCAACTCTTTGTACATCAATATTTAAAAGGTCTTAAAACTCCAGGTTTTGGGGTGTTCTGGGGAACGGAATCACATCGCGGATGTTGCCCATTCCGGTGATAAATAGCATCAGACGTTCAAATCCAAGTCCAAAACCTGCGTGGGGAACGGTTCCGAATTTTCTGGTTTCCAGGTACCACCACATGCTTTCTTCGGGAATGTGCATTTCGGCCATGCGATCGGCTAATTTGCTGTACACTTCCTCGCGCTGAGAGCCACCGATGATTTCTCCAATCTGTGGAAAAAGCACATCCATAGCGCGAACGGTTTTCCCGTCATCATTTTGTTTCATGTAAAATGCCTTGATGTCTTTGGGATAATTAGTGAGAATCACCGGTTTTTTGAAATGTTTTTCCACCAGGTAGCGTTCGTGTTCCGATTGCAGGTCGGCGCCCCAGTCTTCGATGAGGTACTGGAATTTTTTCTTTTTGTTGTGGTTTGAATTTTTCAGGATGTCAATGGCCTCGGTATAGGTGATGCGTTCAAAAGGATTGTCCAGAACAAAACGCAGTTTTTCGATGAGTTCCATGGAACGTTCGTCGGCCTTTTTGTTTTTTTCCTCTTCTTCGAGTCGTTTGCTTAAAAACAGCAGATCGTCCATGCAATGTTCCAATGCATAATCGATCACATATTTGAGCATGTCCTCGGCCAGGTCCATGTCGTCGTTGATATCATAAAAGGCCATTTCGGGTTCAATCATCCAGAACTCAGCCAAATGCCGGGTGGTATTTGAGTTTTCGGCCCTGAAAGTAGGCCCGAAAGTATATACTTTCGACAGTGCGAGTGCGGCGAGTTCGGCTTCCAACTGCCCGCTGACGGTGAGGTTGGCCGCTTTTCCAAAGAAATCGCGGCTAAAATCGATCTTTCCATCGGGATTCTTGGGCATGTTTTCAAGATCGAGTGTGGTTACCTGAAACATTTCGCCCGCACCTTCGGCATCCGACCCGGTAATAATGGGGGAATGTACGTTGTAAAAACCCCTGTCGTTGAAGAATTTGTGGATGGCAAAAATCATGGCATGGCGAATTCGTCCGATGGCACTGAACGTACTGGTACGATACCGCAGATGTGCCTTTTCGCGCAGAAATTCAAGCGAATGTTTTTTAGGCTGCAATGGGTATTCGTTGGGGTTGGCTTCGCCCAGGATTTCCAGTTTGGTGGCCTGTACTTCCACACGCTGACCACTGCCGGCCGATTCAATCAGCATCCCATCCACCGAAAGGGCAGCTCCTGTATGAATGCGTTCGAGCAGTTTGTCGTTTTCTTCGTTCATCTCAACAACAACCTGAATATTATTGATCGTTGAGCCATCGTTTAACGCGATAAAAGATACGTTTTTACTTCCCCTTTTGGTACGAACCCAACCTTTTACGTTGATTTTGTGTCCTGCTTCTGTTGTTTTCAACAGCTCATTGATTTCAGTTCTTTTCACCTTAAAATAGTATTTGTAAAACTTTGCAAAAAAACTAAATTTCACGCAACTAACAGCCTTATTGGGGAGCTATTTCAGTTAAATTTTACGATTTAGGTTTATTTCATTAAAAATCGACTTGTGGAAAACCAAAACCGAGGACTACAGGTCTTATAAATAGTATCTTTTAATTATTCAGTGTAAACGGGTTGGTGGATGGTTCAACTTTAGGTGAGGCACTCAATATTATGGTTAAAAACCCGTTATTAGCAAAAATGCTTTCAAGATGAAATCAATCAGTCGTTATACTTTAAACACCTCATTTGTACTGTTCCTTTTCCTCTTGTTTACTGGATTCAGGCCCGATTCGAGCCATGAGGGTAAGTCTGAAAACAGTGAACAAACCATCCAATGGAACGAACAGCGAAAACTCGACTGGAGAGACTTCCGGGCGACTAAAAAACCAAATGGCAAGGTAGCCGCCGCTATTTCTACCTGTGGTTTTGGATTTGAAGCCACTGAGGAAAATCGTCGATTGGTAGAATTGCAGATTTATGTGCAGTTCTATCCTGAAAAATCGTGGAAAAACCCTGAACATCAAACGGAGACGGTACTGGCACATGAACAGATCCACTTCGATATTACCGAATTGATGGGCCGCAGATTGTATCAGGAAATCCTCGAAATGAAACAAAAAGGGAAACTTAACCAGCGAATCATCAAAAAAACCTACGACCGCCTTGAAAAAGAACATGGCGAAATGCAGAACCTTTACGATAAACAAACCCGGCATAGTTTAAACATCAAACTGCAATCGTGGTGGGCCAATTACATTTCTTCCGAGCTAATAAAATCCGCCGCTTTCTCGGATTATCATCAACTGAAAATGGATTAAGATTTGTGCCGATTCCTAGTTTAAGTTTTATATATTTGCTGATATTTTGAAAGGATGAAGCTTCGTTTTCTATTCGTTATCAGCAGTCTGTTGGTGCTAAGCCAGTGGGGATGTAAAAAGGACAGTAGCCCCAATTGGATATATTGTCAGGAATGCGGCGCCGACCAATGGGTTGGGACTTATAATGGAAAAGGCGATTACTATAAAAACAGTGATAGCTCTAATGTTGTCAATATTGAAACGCGGTTGGAGATTGAGAAACTCTACGGAAACGTACTAAGTATTAGTGTCGTAGCGCAGGATGTTTATCAAACATCATTTACCGCTTCCAAAGATGACAACGAATACTTTATAAACATGCCCGGGTCGGGCAAATCACTTTACCTCACTTTAACCCAAAGTGGCGATCAGTACAGAGTTACAGGTGTAACCAAGGTTTATCATTGGAAATACGCAGCAGATACTACTCTGGTGATCGATCACCGTCTTGGTTTTGAAGTAGTAAGATCAGAATAATGATTCCATTAGTTTGCTATAATTCAATTTGTCGAACAACCTTTCAGGTGGTTGGTTTGTCAATTCATATTGTTTCTGTTTCCGGATTATTGTGTTTTAAAAGTGAAAATTCCAAAAGAAGTTTCTTAATAAATAGTTCAATTTAAATGTGTAATATGAAAATTTTTACGAAGTTTATTTCCCGATTCGTTCTCTTAACCTTAATGGTTATGGTGACTTATCCGGTTTTAGCCAAAAACATCCTGACCGAAACCAACAGAAAAACCAAACTGGAGCTCACCACCAATTCTCCTGAAAAACTGGTATTTATCAACACCATTGGTAAGATAACAGCTGAAAAAATTACTCAGGAACAAACGGATTATACCCGTTTAACCATTCCATCCTATACCCCAAATTCAACCATCGGGATTCCGGAACTTCCCGTTAAAAGGCAATTGATTGAAATTCCGTATTACGCACATGCAGAGATTACCATATTGGGGTATGATGTAACTGAATATCAGCTTTCTGATCTGGGGATGACGCAGCCACTTTACCCGGTTCAGCCCTCACAACCCAAATGCGGCAGCAGACTTGCTTTCGAAATCAATAACAACGCTTATCAGCAAAATAAATTTACTTCCGACAACCTGGTGACTTTAGACATACTCGGAAGGATGCGTGGTGTTGAAATGGGTCGGCTTTCCATTTCACCGGTTCAGTACAATCCTATGACAAATACCATTAAAGTATATGATAACCTGCGCTTTGAGATTAATTTTGTTAATGCCGATCTGGGTGCTACCCAAAGCGAAAAAGCCAGACTGGCTTCCCCTTATTTTACAGCTCCTTACAGCAGTCTGATTAATTATACACCAGCCGCTTCACGCGAAAATATGACCCAATATCCGGTGAAATATGTTATCGTTTCCGATCCCATGTTTGCCGATCAGTTGCAGCCCTTTGTGGAATGGAAAACAAGAAAAGGTTTTACAGTGGTAGAAGCCTATACCGATGTAATTGGTAGCTCCCTCAACGAGATTAAGACCTATCTTCAAGGACTTTACGATGCAGGTACATCTGAAGACCCGGCTCCATCGTTTGTTTTGTTTGTGGGTGATATCAGCGAAATTCCTGCCTGGAACAATGGCGATGGTGTTACCGACAGAAATTATGTGGAATACACCGGCGACCTGTTTCCTGAAGTGTTTTACGGACGATTTTCGGCACAAAATACGGCACAGCTTCAGCCCTATATCGACAAAACGTTGCAGTATGAACAATACACCATGCCCAATACAAGCTTCCTCGATTCGGTTGTGATGATCGCTGGTATGGATGGTACTTTTGGCCCTACCCATGGAAATGGTCAGATTAATTATGGTACCATTAATTATTTTAACGAGGACCATGGAATTTATTCGCACACATACCTGTATCCAGAGTCGGGAAATAATGCAGAAAATATACGTCAAAACGTTAGTGATGGCGTTGGGTTTGTCAACTATACTGCTCACGGAAGTCCTAGTGGATGGGCTGATCCGTCCTTTTCCATCAGCGACATCCCCAATCTGACCAACCAGGATAAATACGGATTGTTGATTGGGAACTGTTGCTCAACGAGTGAATATCAAACAAATTGTTTTGCAGAAGAAATTGTACGTGCTGCCAATAAAGGCGCATTAGGCTATATTGGCGGTTCAAACAGTACCTATTGGGACGAAGATTATTATTTTGGAGTAGGATTAGGTGCCATCAGTGGAACCCCACCCTCCTACGAAGAAACAGGATTGGGAAACTACGATCGCGCTTTTCACGATCATGGCGAACCATTTAACGAATGGTATACCACCATGGATCAGCATATTTTTGCCGGAAACCTGGCAGTAACCGAAAGCGGATCATCGTTTGAAGGCTACTACTGGGACATTTATAACCTCATGGGCGATCCTTCGCTGATGATTTATTATTCGGTTCCGGATGCGATGACCGTTTCACACCCATCAGCCATCACCCTTGGTCAGACCTCTATTACCATCACTGCTGTACCTTACGCATATGTGGGATTATCCTTCAACAACGAACTTCATGGAATGGGTATAGCTGATGCATCGGGCGTTCTGGTACTTGATTTTGAAGCATTTGCCGGCCCCGGAGATGCTCAACTGGTTGTGACAGCTCAAAATTACCAGCCTTATATTTCCAATATCACTGTAATCCCTGCCGAAGGACCTTATGTAGTTTACGAAAGCCATCTTGTTACCGGATTGGGATTTACCTATCATACCAGTGAAGTTATTCTGCTTACCATGCAAAATGTTGGTGCCGAAGATGCTGTGGGCGTACAGGTATTACTAACTACCGATAACCCTTACGTTACCCTGATTGATACAGTGCTGGATTTTGGTGATATCGCTGCCGGACAAAGTGTTGAAGGTAGTTTGCCCTTCCGTTTTGACGTGGCCGATGACATTCCCGACCAGGAGGTTATTTTGTTTAACGTAATGGCCACCCTGGCCAACAACGACACTTTTGAATCGTCCTTTGTGGATGTAGGTCATGCTCCGGTGCTTAACTACGCTGGTTTTTTCATTGACGATTCGCAGGGAAATAACAATGGCAGGCTCGATCCGGGTGAAACAGCCGATCTGAGTATCAGCGTAAATAACACTGGGTCGGCTACGGCACGATATGTAAATGGATTACTCACCACCGATTGTCCTTATCTTAATATTAATCAAGCTGAAGTATCTTATGGTCAGTTATTGGCGGATTCAGTAGTTACGGAAACACATCAGGTTACCGCAGCACAGGATGCTCCTTCGGGTGTAATGGCCATCGAAACGATAGATTGGCTGGGTGATTTTGGGATTACCGGAACCGGAACTTTTAGCTTTACCATCGGATCGATTCCGGTGCTGATTGTCGATCTTGCCCAGTCGAATAATTCTCCTGCCGACATGATTACCTGTTTTAATGTACTTACCGTTGGTTATGAACTGACTACTACTTTGCCCGAATCGCTTGATCTGTATCAAAGTATTTTCGTTTGTTTGGGAACTTATCCCAATAACTACGTCCTTACCGATTCGGAGGGAAACAAACTGGCTGATTTTCTAAACAATGGTGGACGGATATTTATGGAAGGTGGCGATACCTGGGCCTTCGATAGCCAGACCGCAGCACATGTGTTGTTTCATATTACAGGTGACGGAGACGGAAGCGGCGATTTGGCACAGGTTACAGGAGTAACTGGCACGTTTGCAGAGAATTATGATTTTGTTTACGATGGAGCCAACAGCTACATCGATCACCTTATCCCTGATGCCAATGCTTTTACCCTTTTCAGAAATGTAGAAATGGGCTATGATGTAGCAATAGCCTACGAGAATGATGTGTATAAAACGATCGGAACCTCCTTTGAGTTTACCGGATTGATCGATAATGCCTCCAGCAGCAAAGATGGATTGATGGCCGAAATTCTCAATTTCTTTAAAATCGCATTTGTTTGGACAGGTATCGAAACTTCACAAAAAGAATCATTCGAACTCATGGTTTATCCAAATCCTGTGATCAACCTGCTAAATATCAGGGTTAATACTCCCGTTGCCGGAAAGTGTTCTGTATCTTTGCTCGACGTTTTGGGTAGAAATGTGTTGACCAACAACCAGAATACCAGACTTGCTGCCGGTATCAATGAAATGAATATAAATGTTGACAAACTTCGTGACGGGATGTATTATCTGAAAGTAAAAACCCCGGCAGGAGAACAAACCAAAAAAATAATCATAAACTAATCAATCCAACAGTTGGAGGGTTATTAACATTATAAATCTATGAAAAAGATCGTTTTAATCATCGTTTTACTTGTCAGTTTTGGGTGGGCCAATGCCTCTGATTGGGTGCAGGTTTCCGGAAATCAGGTGGAAGCCTCACACATTTCCCTGGTAAAGTCGGCCCAAAACTCAACTACTTTACAATATGCCTTGTCGGGATATTCATTTAGTGAGATCAACACCGAAAAAGGCCAGGCCATCCAGATCGAATGTGAATCAGGGGCACCCATTTTGCGTGCCGGTGCTCCCGGTTTGCCATTGTTCAGTACTTCGCTGATTATTCCCAATCGGGCCTATATGGAAGTCAACATTGTAAGTTCTTCCTACAAAGAATATCGGGATGTGTTGATTGTCCCTTCCAAAGGGAACCTTACGCGCGACATCGATCCTGCAACCGTTCCGTATACTTTTGGGAAACAGTATGCTCAAGATGCATTTTATCCCGGCGAAGTAGTCACCCTGCGCGATCCTTACATTATCCGCGACTTCAGGGGACAAACCGTATTGATTCAGCCTTTTCAGTACAACCCGGTAACGCACGTGCTGCGAGTGTATTATGACATTACATTGGAAGTAGTCGAAAATGGCCCCAGCACCGTCAATATTCTGGATAAACCGGCAAAACCCGAAATGGTAAATACGCAGTTTAACCAAATCTACAAACGTCATTTTTTGAATTATCAAAGCAGCGATCGCTATACTCCGCTCGAAGAAGAAGGCAATATGCTCATCATTTGTTATGGTGCCTTTATGGATTCAATCCAGCCTTTTGTGGATTGGAAAATCAGAAAAGGTATCCCCGTTGAGGTGGTTGATGTAGCCACCATCGGGTCGTCTTCTGCCATCAAAACCTATATTGCGGACTATTACAATAACAATGGATTGGCATTTGTATTGTTGGTGGGCGATTCGCAACAAGTACCTTCATCCGTAGTTGGAGGCAACGATTCTGATAACAACTATACCTATATCGTTGGAAGCGACCATTATCCGGATGTGTTCTGCGGACGTTTTTCAGCCGAAACGGCAGCTCAGGTTGCTACCCAGGTTCATCGCACACTGGAATACGAACAAACCCCCATTGCCGATACTTCATGGTACAAAAAAGCCATTGGGATCGCTTCCGATCAGGGCCCTGGTGATGACAATGAATACGACTATCAGCATATTAGAAATATCGGAAACAACAAACTACTTCCTTATACCTATAATTATGCTTATGAGTATTTTGATGGTTCGCAAGGTGGTAACGATGCCGCAGGAAGTCCGACACCTACAATGGTAGCCACCGGAATAAATTCAGGAGCTACCATCATCAATTATACCGGCCATGGGAGCGATAATGCCTGGAGTTCTTCAGGGTTTAGCAGTTCCAATGTCAATCAGTTGACCAATACCGGGAAACTCCCCTTTATATTTTCGGTTGCTTGTGTGAATGGCAATTTTGTCAATGCATCCTGTTTTGCCGAGGCCTGGATGCGTGCCGAAGACAATGGACAGCCTACAGGAGCCATCGCTACCTTGATGTCGACCATCAACCAGAGTTGGAATCCCCCCATGGGAGGCCAGGATGAAATGAACGACATTCTTACCGAGGCTTATTCAAATAACATCAAAAGAACTTTTGCCGGCATTTCCATGAATGGATGTATGCAGATGAACGATCAATATGGTTCAGCAGGAGATGAAATGACTGATACCTGGACGGTATTTGGCGATCCATCGGTGGTAATCCGTACTTCGTATCCGCAAAATATGTTGGTTACACATCCCACAGAACTACATCTGGGTGAAACCTCAATGGTACTTACCTGCAACGCCGAAGGTGCCAAAGCAGCTTTATCGCTCAATGGTGTAATTTTGGGAACCGCCATCGTTTCAGGCGGTTCTGCAACCATCACATTTCCGGCACTTACCGACCTTGGAATGGCTGATCTTGTGGTTTCAGGTTATAACTACATCCCCTATATCACTACTATTGAAATTATCCCTGAGCTGGGACCTTATATGGGTATTGCCGGTAAAGTAATTAATGATGCTGCCGGTGGAAATGGCAATGGTTTAATGGACTATGGTGAAGACATTCTTCTCACCATGAGTCTGACCAATGTGGGAGTTGAAGATGGTTATGGAGTTTCTTCCATTCTTAGCAGTACCAGCCCGTTTATTACCATTACCAGTGATTCAGCCAATTTCGGCGATCTGGCCGTAGGTGATACCGTAACTATATCCGACGCTTTTGCATTTTCTGTTTCAAACGACCTGGCGAATATGTCGCTGGTTCCGTTTCGTTTGACATCTTCCGATCAGGATGGAAATGAGTGGATTTCCAATTTCATGATTCCCGGTCATTCGGGAAAGCTGGCCTTTATAGGTTATGGCATCGACGATGCTTCGGGAAATAACAATGGCAAGCTTGATGTCGGTGAGACTGCCAACATACTGCTTTCCATTAAAAATACAGGCTCATCTGATGCCTATCAGGTAATGACGCAATTGACTTCGGAAAGCAGTTATGTAACCGTAAATTCCGCTGCCTTAAACTTTGGAGATATTGTTCCGGGAGCCACTACCACCGTGGCATTCAATGTAACCGCTGCCGGGGATACTCCAGCAGGTTATGCAGCCAATTTTACGGTGCAGGCATTGGGTAATCTCGATCTCAGCATGACAGATAGTTTCTATACCATCGTGGGTCAGATTCCTGTGCTCATCGTTAATATGGCCAATGTGGCTTCCTCTGACTCCATGATGAACTGTTTGCAAAATTTACAGGTAGGAGGTGAAGTAATGAATGCCCTGCCAACCGATCTCGAAATTTATTCTTCCATTTTTGTGCTTCTTGGATCCTATCCTGATAACCATGTGCTTACCACTGCCGAAGGCGATGCACTGGCTGCTTACCTCAATAATGGAGGCCGTTGCTACATGGAAGGTGGAGATACCTGGGCATACGACAACCAAACCGCTGCCCATGCGCTGTTTTTTATCGATGGATATGATGACGGTGAGGGTGATTTGGGAACAATCACGGGAGACGAAGCCAATTTCCTGGCAGGATTCACTTTTGAGTACGATGGTGTAAACAGCTATATCGATCACATCCAGCCTCTTCCGGGTGGTGATATCCTGATGAGCAATACTTCACCGGAATATGTTACGGCTGTTAGTTACCACAACGACACCTATAAAACTGTTGGAGCAGTATTCCAATTTGCCGGACTTGCCAATAATGGAGGCTCTCATAAGGATGGTGTCATGGCTCAAATTTTGAACTTCTTTGGTGTTAGTTTCACCTGGACAGGCGTTAACGAAACATCTGCACTTAATATGGGTGTTACCACTTTTCCCAATCCGTTTAACGATCAGGTTACTTTAAAGTTTAATCTGCTGGAAAAGGCAGCTGTTTCGCTTGAAGTCTTCGATTTGACCGGAAGGATGGTGTATTCAACCGAATCGAAAGTGATGAACACAGGTTTGCAAACCCTGATTTGGAATGTTCAAAACAACCTTCCCGGTATTTATACCTATCGGTTGAAAGCAGGAAGATCAGTGGTTACCAACAAAATAGTGCGTATAAATTAACGATAGTTCATACGACCAACGAAAATGGGGAAGGAATTGTTCTTCCCCATTTTTGTTTCAGGTGAGCAAAAATGTGGATATTTGTCTCCACAATTCAATTCTTCCGAATGCGACTACCACTGTTTTTTGCCAAAAGGTACCTACTCTCAAAAAAATCACATAACCTTATCAATGTGATTTCGATGATTTCTGTGGGAGGGCTGGCCATTGGGACCATGGCACTGATTGTGGTTTTGTCGGTATTCAACGGGTTTGAAGAGGTGATAAAATCCTTATACAGCACTTTTAATCCTGATATTCAGGTGACGGCCGTTACCGGAAAAACATTCCATTACACGGCGTTTCCTTCCGAAAAAATCGCTCAACTTGAGGAGGTCGCCAATTTGATCGAAGTTGTAGAAGAAGATGCGCTTTTGCGGTACAGCGAGCAACAATACATTGCCAGGTTTAAAGGTGTTCCAAAAACATTTCAGCAGATTTCCCGGGTCGACAGCATGATGATCGATGGCACTTTTGTGCTGGAAGCGGGCGAAACCAATTTTGCCATTCCCGGCGCCGGGGTAGCATGGCATCTCAACATCAATCCCAACAACCCTTTGCATTTGCTCACCATTTATGTTCCCAAACGTGGCAACGCATCCTCATTTCAATTTAACACGGCTTTTAATTCCGGTTCGCTACATCCGGCGGGCATCTTCTCAATACAACAGGAATTTGATGAAAGATATATTTTTGTCCCGTTGCGGTTTGCCCGGAAGCTGATGGACTACACCGATGAAGTCACCAGTGTTGAAATGATGCTGAAACCTGGGTCTGATCCCGAAAAGGCGCAAGAGCAAATAGCAAAAATACTTGGTGATGGTTTTGCAGTAAAAACCAGGATCGAACAAAACGAGTCGCTGTTTAAAATCCTTAAATCTGAAAAAACCATCATCTACCTGATACTGGTTTTCATCTTATTGTTATCGTCGTTTAATATGATCGGATCGCTTTCGATCCTGATGATTGAGAAAAACAAAGATATGGCCGTACTGAACAGCCTCGGGGCTAACCGAAGGATGATCAGCCGGATATTTTTAACAGAAGGGGTTTTGATTACTGCTGCCGGAAGTCTGACCGGTTTATTGCTGGGCTATGTAATTCTGTTGCTACAACAGCAGTTTGGATTATTGAGTCTGGGCAACGGCGAAGGAGCCTTTATCATCGATGCCTATCCGGTAAAAATGCACCTCGCCGATTTCTTTTTGGTATTTTTAACCGTGCAATGCATTGGATTGTTTGCCACCTGGTATCCGGTTAAATTGCTTACACCCAGAATCACCAACAACCGGTTAAAATAGTTGGTAGTTATTTATAGTAAACCACCGCAATAACTTGACCTATATTTTTGATGGGTGTATCTTTGCCCTGGATTTTAGAGAAAATTAATAACCAATAGTTATACCATGCTTAATCAAAAAGTTCAGGAGGCCATCAACGCACAAATCAAAAAGGAAGAATTTTCTTCACGATTGTATTTATCCATGGCCATTTGGTGCGAGACCAACGGTTATCCCGGTGCGGCAGCTTTTTTGTATAAACATACCGAAGAAGAACGTATGCACATGATGAAATTTGTGAGGTATGTAAATAGCCGTGGAGGATCAGCGGTGGTTTCTGACATCGAAAAACCCGAAGATAAATTTTCGTCACTCAACGATATCTTCACTAAGATTTTGGTTCATGAAGAGTTTATTACCACCTCCATCAACAATTTATACGGTGTTACCATGGATGAAAAGGATTACACCACGGGCAATTTTCTGCAATGGTTTATCACCGAGCAACTGGAAGAAGAAAACCTGATGAGGACGATCCTGGATAAAATATCCCTTGTAGGCTTGGACAAAGCCGGGATGTTTCATATCGACAAAGAGTTGGAGGGGATGGCCACGGCAACGAAGAGCGCACCCATGGCCTAAAGTGGAAAGAAAGTAGTACTTACTACCCTAACATTGTTCATGATAGCCAAACAGGTTTAAACAAAACCAGGATTTCGTTATAATGCTCATTATCTATTGGATAGCTATGTCGTGACCTATAGTAAATGTACAGCGTTTTAGTGAAAATCCTGATTCTATACAAGAATTTAAACGAAAAATGAAAATAACCAGAGAGGGAAAAACATTTGCCTTCTATATCGTCAACATGAATGTTAAAAAAGTTGACTTTATGGACAGACCCTAATCATTTCCCTGTTTAATCACCCCTACTTCTTCCACTTCCTTGCCATCCACCACCAGCACCAGGTGATAAATCCCTGAGGGTAACGGTGTACTGTATTCATCTTCACCATTCCAGTT
>JAUYGX010000140.1 GCA_030690365.1 Bacteroidales bacterium
GGAGGGGGTATTTGTATCGGAGATCATAACAATACAACTTCCACCGATGTTACGATATCAAACTGCATTATTTCCGGAAATCATGTTGGTGGAGATTACCCAAGAGGTGGAGGTATAGCTACGTTTAATGAACCAATTTTATCAGTTAATAATACATTGTTTTGGAATAATACCCTTGAAGACGTAAGCTGTGATGATCCATGGTTATGTGTAAATGTAACTAAAAATAATAACCTGGATTCTTGTGATGCATACGGAAACTTAACTCTTGATCCACTTTTTGTATCACCAGGTACCGAGAACTTTTCTCTTGAATCTGGTAGCCCATGTATTGATGCAGGTTCAAATTCCTTTGTAACAACTGAGACTGATTTTTTGCATAATTACAGAATTTGGGATGGAAATCATGATAATGACTCAGTGGTTGATATGGGTGCTTATGAATATGATTCAGAATTTAATTCTGTTGGAATAACAGAGAATGATTTAAAATTAAAAAAAGCAATAACAATCTTCCCTAACCCAACTTCAAATTACTTAAACATTGATGTCAAAGACGTTCTACAAGTCGAAGTTTATAACAACTCAGGATGTTTTAAATTCAAATCCAGTCAATCCAAAATAGATATATCAAATTTAAAACCTGGTGTATATTTTTTAAAAATAATTGATAAAAAACAAAACTTCTATTCAAGTAAAATATTGAAGTATTAATTACGCCTGCTAACACTGCATATACTTTATGGCGGGTTACGTTATGAAAATGAGTATTTTAGTTCCAAATATTAATCATAGTGGGCAGAAAGATTTTTCTTTTAAAGTCCGCCACAAAGCATATGCTTCCCGTTAATTACAATCTAAAAACCAAATCTGCCAAATGTATTCAACATCCTGCTTAATCATTAAAGTTATAAGATAATAAACTCCCAACTTTGCACTTATTTACGATAAGAAATCAATAAATATGTCAAAATCAAATTGGAATACAAGTCAAATCCCTGACTTACAGAGTAAAGTAGTGATTATCACAGGTGCAACAAGCGGATTGGGTAAGGAAGCTTCCAAAATTCTAGCTAAAAAGAACGCTACCGTAATTATGGCAGTAAGAAACACAAAAAAAGCAGAAACGGTAGTGCAAGAAATAAAAAAGTATCACCCGAGTGCTTTAATTGATATTCGAGAGATGGATTTGAGTAGTTTAGGTTCAGTTAAAAGTTTTGCTAACGGTGTTTTGGCAGACTACAACAGTTTGCATGTATTGGTTAATAATGCAGGAATAATGGCTTGCCCGTTTGACAAAACAAAAGATGGCTATGAAATACAAATGGGAACCAATCATTTGGGACATTTTGCCTTGACGGGTTTGTTAATGCCACTTTTGGACAAGACAAAAAACGCTCGAATAGTAGCCACATCAAGCATTGGGCATAGAATGGGTAATATTGATTTTTCAGATATTAATTGGGAAAAGCGAACCTACAATCCAAGTCAAGCGTATGCCGATAGCAAATTGGCTAACTTATATTTCACCTACGAGTTGGCCAAAAAACTAAATGACGACAAAAAAGACATTAGAGTAACAGCCGCTCATCCCGGTTGGACAAAAACAGATTTGCAAAAGCACAGTTGGTATATGCGTATGTTAAATCCATTTTTTTCACAAGGACCAGACCAGGGCGTATTACCAACCTTACGGGCCGCTTTTGACTCAAATGCATCTTCAGGCGATTATTTTGGGCCTTCCCGGTTTTTTGAAATGCACGGAAATCCAGTGCTTGTAAAATCAAATGAGCGTTCGCACGACCAAGAAGCAGCTAAAAAACTTTGGAAACTATCAGAAGAATTAACTAACATTAAATACTAACTTATGAAATTTGTAGAATATAGCATACAGTGGGCAAAAGGCGAACAATTTGAAGGAATGTGGATTGCCATCGCAGGCATTCTTACTTTAATAGTTACTTTTTTGCTTTGGAAAATTGGAACTTCTGTAAATGCAAAATCACTTGTAATTCCCTCCTTGGTCCTCGGAGTACTTTTTACTTTGATGGGGAGCTATATGGTGTATTCAAATGGACAGCGTCAAGTGGCATTTCAACAAGCGTATGAAGCAGATAATAACCAGTTTTTATCAGCAGAAAAAAAGCGAGTAGAAGATTTTCAATTTATGTATCCCACATCATTAGCCATAAGTGCAGTTTGCTTTTTTGTTACTTTAGTCACTTTTGTATGGAGCAAAAACCCAAATTTTCACGCCATTGGTATCACGCTTTCTGTTTTTGGATTATCTTTAATTATCATTGACTATTTTTCAAAAGAAAGAGCCACTTTTTATTATGAACAGATTTTACAATACCTACAATGAATGAGATGATTCATATAAAATCCATCTCGCAGTTACATAGCCTGATGGAATTGGAAAAACCTGTCCATCCGTTGATTTCTGTGGTTCGGCATACAAAAGATATGAAATTAAGTTTTGGCAACACTCGTTTTAACAGTGAACTATATTTTATTTCTTTAAAAGAAAACATAAAAGGCTCTTTCAAATACGGACGCAATGCCTATGACTTTGAAGAAGGTACTTTGATATTTGTAGCACCCGGACAAGTGATGGCTTCTAATGGCAATATAGAACCTGATTTAGGTGGTTGGTCTATTTTTTTTCATCCCAATTTAATTCAAAAATCGCATTTGGCTACTACCATCTCAGGTTATCATTTTTTTAATTACGACATTCACGAAGCATTACATCTATCAGAAAAAGAAAAAGGCAACTTAACAGAATGTGTGTTAAAGATTGAGCAGGAAATCAACCAAAACATAGACAAACACAGTCAAGAACTGATCATTCACAATTTAGAGTCCATCCTGAAATATGGACTTCGGTATTATGATCGCCAATTTGCTACCCGAACCAATCAAAGCAAAGATTATATCAGCAAATTTGAAAACTTCTTGAAACACTATTTTGCTACACATCAGCAAGATGAATTAGGTATCCCAACCGTGTATACCTGTGGAAAAGCTATGAATATGTCGGGCAAATATTTAAGTGATTTGCTAAAAGCAGAAACAGGAAAAACTTTATTAGAACATATTCATCTTTTTATTTTAGAAAAGGCGAAAACAGCCTTGCTCAATTCTTCTTTGTCTATCAGCGAAATCGCCTATTCGTTAGGATTTGGGTATCCACAACACTTCAGTAAGTTATTCAAAACAAAAACGGGGCTGAGTCCGAGTGAATATAGAAATTACAACTAAACGACTATGCCTAATAAATAAGGCTGCAAACGGGCTTCACTGCCAACCCGGTAAAAACTAATGGGGATAGCTACCATGATTATTCTCGCCAATAGGAGACTTGCACCCCCCGGGAAAAACTCACCCACTTCGCAACCAAACAAAAATTTGTATTTTTAGGACTTGGTGCCGGAAAATGGACGACTGAAAATCAAACTTTTATAATTTTATGCGATTTTGACTTTGGATATAATTTCAAAATTTTTCTCGCTGGCAACTCACATTATTGCACCACTTACTCCACAATGTATTTTGGCGATATCTGGTAGCGATCGTATTTGGTCAGGTCGTTCGATCGGATAACATTTTAGAACAATTTTTTTTGACGGCAAAAATAAAATAAAAATGGAAAATCTACCACATCAGCCGATTGTGAAGGCTGCGAGGTAAAATATCAGGGTTGTTTTTGGATGCAAATTAATATTCTTTAATTTTGCCTCAAAACACTGAATAATGCAAAAAATATCGGGTTTTCTATTGAGATTATTGGGATGGAACATCACCAACCAAATTCCACCCGATATTAAAAAAGCCATTATCATCATGGCTCCTCATACCAGTTATTTCGACTTTGTTATGGGAAAATTCGGGTACTGGCACCTGGGTGTTCCCAGCAAATTTTACATCAAAAAGGAGGCTTTTTTCTGGCCATTGGGATTGCTGTTAACCAGTCTGGGAGGCATTCCGGTGGACCGGAAGAGGAAATCCCATGTGCTGGAGATGACAACTCGTTATTTTGAAGAGAACGAATCCTTTTACCTGACCATCACACCCGAAGGAACGCGGGCGCTGGTCCGTCATTGGAAAAAAGGATTTTATATGCTGGCCATGAAAACGGGTGTCCCTATTGTACTTGGGTACCTGGATTATCAGAAAAAAACAGGAGGTCCCACAAAGGTATTTTATCCCACTGGCGATTATGAAGCAGACCTAAAAAAAATAGAAGACTTTTACCGGGGAATTATAGGCCTTCATCCTGAGAGGTTTAATGTAAAATAAAGTGGAAATCATGATGAACACCTAAAAAATATATAAACACTTTAAAAACAACCTTTTATGAAAACCATCATTCAGTTTTTTATTGCATTGCTCTTGCTGCATTCCATTTCTTATGCACAGGATACCATCGTAAAAAAGACCGGTAAGAAAATAATTTGCACGATACAACAAGTTAATTATGACAACATCAAATACAAAAACATTGGACATGAAAACGGTTCTGTGTTTACCATCTGGAAAGATCAGGTGGCATGGGTAAACCATGCTGATGGCACAACCGACACCATTAACGACGCACAAAAGTCATTCAAAGTCGACACTACCCAAAGCATCAAATGTGTGGGTAGATATTTTGGGTATAAAATCAATCAGTCGGGCCACGACCTGAGAAACAAGGAAGTGCGGGTGCTTTTTAAAGACCACCCGGAAGCCTACGCAAAATACAAATCGGGAAGACGGCTTTCTGCCTGGGGAAGTGTAATCAGTATTCCCAGTGCATTTGTCTTTGGCTATGAGTTAGGAACTGCGCTTATGGGTACTTCACCAGAACCTGGATTGCTCATTTTGGGAGGAGTTGGAGCTACGCTGGGAATTATCATGACCCGTTCGGGAAAACTTGCAACATTTCAGTCTGTCGACCTTTACAACTCAAAAGTACAAGGTAAACCAACAGTGCAATTGGATTTCCGGCTTACTGAAAATGGTGCTGGTTTGTGTGTCTCATTTTAGGCTTAAAGAACATCAATTCAGAGCAAAATCGCTGAACGACAGCTTTTTGTTTAACGATTTACATTTCCGCTATATATCTATAGATTCAGTCAGTGCCAAATCGAAGGGTTCTATTCAAAAACTCATCCATGACAAATGGTATTAAAATAAAATCTATATTTGTACCTACTCTAATAACCAAACAACCTTAATACTATGTCAAAAAAGATTACATTTCCCACATTGATTATAACGATGGTACTGATGTTTTTAACCTCTTTTTCAGCTTTCGCCGGAAAAGATAAAGTCCAATTAAGCACTTCAGAAACAGATGCTGAAATATACATCGATGGAAAACTGATGGGAAAAGGCTCCGCAGAAGTGGTCATCTTATCCAATAGTTGCGTTACTGTACGAGTGGAAAAGATCGGATATCTTACCGAGACCATAACCTTTTGTAATAAAAAACACGATGCCGTCCCACCAAAGACCTATTATGTGCAAATGGCAAGAGACGATGCCTACGATGCTTCTATCCAAACCGATATTGCAAATATTGATATTGAGTTAAGGACAAAATTACCTGAAACCGATGCATGGAAACTCATCAGTATGATTATTACTTCCTATTTTGATGTGATTGAGGTAACCGACAGAGAAACAGGGTATCTACGCACCAGTTGGGTAGTCCAATCGTTTCAACAGAATACCATTCGTACCCGGATGATTGTAAAACTCGGGGATACTGATCCACTAACATACAAAATAAAACTGGTCAGCGAAGAATCCAAAAAACCGGGCACCAGCGTTAAAAGTGACGAATTGTACCGTGAATGGGATCGTGTATTGCGAAAATACAGCAATGTGATTGATGAATTACAGAGCAGGATGAATTAGGTAGGCCTGTTTACCTTATCATAATTCGGGCCGGATTGCAATGCAACCCGGCCCGAATTATTATATGCTCATTTTTTTTAAGTTACTGGTTTTCACCATGTGATACCGACTTTCTCTTTCTACCCGATTTTGTCAATGCATCATTCAACAAATATTCAATCTGACCGTTAACACTACGGAATTCATCCTGTGCCCATTGTTCCAGGGCAGCTAACATTTCAGGTTGCAATCGCAATACAAAAGGCTTCTTCTTATTCATTATTTTAACTCCATCATTTTATTCATGGCGCGAAGCATGGCCTCCGGCCTCCGGGTACCAACCAGAATTCGCTTGCCATCGTTCAACACCAACTGCAAACCTATGTTTCCGTGAAGATTATAAGCATCACCTGACTTTTTAACTCCTTTTCGCAATCCCCTACCACCATATTCGCGGAATGGTTTATAAGTGCGTATTTTATAGGAGGATATCTCACTGCGAGCTATAATTCTGGTTTTGCTCATATAAGGCCAAAAGCGCAAACTGATACCTGTGTCTCTGATTTCAACCTGAAACCTCGAACTAAAAAGCAACCATCCTGATACAAATAAAATCACCATAATCAACGCAGTTGCCAGCACCAAACCTTCATCAGATATGGGATGGTTACCAAAGGGTATTTTTTGTACAAACTGCCGATAGAATGCCATTCCAAAAATCGACAAAACGGTTCCATATATGGCAGTCATACCCAGGTACAAAACCTGAGACCCAAATTTCTGTGTTTCCTCAAAATACTTACGTGCCATCATTACATTACTTTAATTGTTTAGGAATAAAGCGTTCCGGTATTTACAACCGGTGAAACATCCTTGTCGGAAGTCAGTACCACCATCAGGTTACTTACCATGGCCATTTTACGCTCGTCGTCGAATTCGATGATTTTCTTCTTCGACAAAGCATCCAGGGCCATTTCAACCATGCCCACAGCCCCTTCAACAATTTTGGTACGTGCAGCCACAATGGCTGTGGCCTGTTGACGTTTTAACATGGCACCTGCAATTTCCTGTGCGTAGGCGATGTAGTTAATCCGGGCCTCAATCACCCTTATTCCAGCAATGGATAGCCTCTCTGTAATCTCGTCCTCCAGCATTTGATTCACCTCTTCTCCCCCGCCACGTAAAGTAATTTCTGCATTTTCGGCTTCGAAATCATCATACGGAAAATGACCAGCCAGTTTACGTACGGCAGCTTCGCTCTGGATATCCACAAAATGAACATAATCGTCCACCTCAAATGCCGCCTTAAAAGTATCCTCTACTTTCCACACCATCACCACTCCAATCATAATGGGATTACCGATTTTGTCGTTCACCTTGATATGTTCACTATCGAGACTTCGTGCACGTAACGAGATTTTTTTCCGGGTAAAAAACGGATTTACCCACATAAATCCATTTCGTTTCACGGTGCCCTTGTAGGCTCCAAACAGAACCATTATACTCGATTCGTTTGGGTTTACAATAATTAACCCGGGCAAAATAAACAGCCCGATGACCAGCGCGCCAATCAGAAACAAATTTTTAAACAGGACAATTCCTGCAATTGAAGCACCGATCAGTACAAACGCCACCAGCAGCATCCCGTATCCTGAACCGGGACTAAATTCTTTTTCAGATTTCATAATTTCTCAAATTTGGATTAATATGATATTATTTTAATATCACAAATGTAGATTTTTATCAATTCACTTGTCAAGTAAATCAGCCAATATTTTTAATAAAAAAACGCAAAGAAATTTAAAATCCAAATTATAAAAACGATAATGATAACACAATACTCTGATATTCTGTAATTAAGATCAAATGTGATTAAGGGCGTTCCTTTAAATAATTCTGAATATATTTGTCCCCTCAAATCAAACTACATAATAATGAACAAAAACTCCATTTTAGGGTTTATCCTTATTGCCGCCATCATGATTGGCTATACATATTGGTTTACCCCATCTGGCAAGGAGTTGGCCCAGCAAAAACACATCGCCGATTCGCTGGCCAATATTGAGCAACAACGCATTCAGAAAGAACAAGCGGAAACAACTGTCTTAGCTCCGGACATCACTTTAGAGCAGCCTGCTGAAGAAATAGTCGATGTTAACGAAGATACCAAACAGCTCCGTGATAAATATGCCCAGTTTGCCGGGGCCGCCTCTGGCGAGGAAAAGCTTACCATTTTGGAAAACGATTTGCTGCGTATTGAATTAAGCAACAAAGGCGGTCACATAAAAACTGTTGAAGTAAAAGATTACCAAACCTACGATTCACTCCCATTGATCCTGATTGAACCGGAATCATCGCGTTTCGGGCTGTCATTTTTTGCAGGAAACCGGATTATAAACACCGAAAATCTATATTTTACCCCATCATCCACTGAGCCGGATATTCAAGTGAATGGTGACAATACATTGAACTTCTCTATGCGGCTTTACGCCGATCAGGCCGATGGCGAAAAAAATCCGAACAGCTATATCGAATACCTCTACACCATGAAAGGCGACAACTACCTTTTCGACCTGACCATCAACATTGTGGGCATGGAAAAAGTGATTTCGCCAAACAACAATTATCTGGGTTTAAACTGGTATGCAGACCTGAGAAAACAGGAACTGGTGCAGGATGCATTTAACGGATCCACCATTTATTATAAGTATTCTGACGATGAAGTCGATTATCTTTCAGAAACTGATGATGAGGAGGAGCAAATTACTACCAAACTCAACTGGGTTTCCTATAAACAGCGGTTTTTCTCTTCCACCATCATTGCAAAAAATTTTTTCGACAACGGGAAATTAAATGTATATGTAAAAAAAGATCAGCCTAACGACCGTTACCTGAAAACCATGGAATCGGAGTTTGAACTGCCCATGCAGGTTCAGGGTAATTCAAGCATCCCACTACAATTCTACTTTGGACCCAATAAATTCTACACCTTAAAATCATACGATCTTGAACTTGAACGCCAAATCCCCATCGGATGGGGATTTTTCCTGCTTGCCTGGATTAATCAGTACATCGTAATCCCGGTATTCGACTGGCTGGGAAGTTATGGCTGGAATTATGGCATTGTAATACTGGTGCTTACGCTCATGCTGAAGTTATTGCTATTTCCAATTGCCTACAAAACCTACTACTCTTCAGCCAAAATGCGGGTGTTAAAACCCGAAATTGATGAACTGGGCAAGAAATTCCCAAAAAAGGAAGACGCCATGAAAAAGCAGCAGGCTACCATGGCACTCTATCGACAAGCTGGAGTAAATCCGGCTGCAGGTTGCGTCCCGATGTTGTTGCAGATGCCCATTTTATTTGCCATGTTCAAGTTTTTCCCAGCCTCCATCGAATTAAGGCAACAACCATTTTTGTGGGCCACCGACTTATCCAGCTACGATTCCATCATGACACTGCCCTGGGACATCCCTTTTTATGGCGACCATGTAAGTTTATTTACTTTGTTGATGACCGTTTCAACCATTATGTACACATACATGAATAACCAGATGATGGCAGGACAGACCAACCAAATGCCTGGTATGAAAACCATGATGTATTTGATGCCCATCATGTTCCTTGGAATTTTCAACGGCTACGCTTCTGGATTGAGCTACTATTATTTCCTGGCCAACATCATTACCTTTGCCCAGATGTTTGTTTTCAGGTATGCCATCAACGAAAATAAATTAAGAGCTCAGATTGAAATCAACAAAAAGAAACCGGCCAAGAAAAAATCGGCATTTCAAAAACGACTTGAGGATGCAGCCAAACAAAAGGGTTACAATCAAAAAAAGAAATAACTTTTCAATAATGCGTTAATCGTATCATAAATTTTAATAAAAGGAATCTCATCAGGTGGCTAAAACCAAAAATGAGGTTCCTTTGTACTTTTACTAAACTCCACTAATATGCAACTTTCACTCTACGAAGCCATTGGCGCAGAAAATATAAAACAATTGGTTCACGACTTTTATCAGGGCGTTCAAACAGATCAACTGCTCACTCCCATGTATCACAACGGATTTGATGTGGCAGAAGACCACCTTCACCTGTTTATGATGCAATATCTGGGTGGACCAACCACCTATAACGAACGAAGAGGTCATCCCATGTTAAGAAAACGGCATGAGCATTTTACCATGAACGAGGATACCAAAACCCATTGGTTGCGCCATATGAACAAAGCGCTTGATCAATCGAAAATGCTTGATGAACACAAAGATTACCTGCGCACTTATTTTACAAAAACAGCAGAATTTCTGATCAGTTAATGCGGAGCCAATTTACTGAATTACAGGCTAATAACTGATTACACCAAAGGAATCCGTGACTTTTTTGAACCCATATAATCGGCGAGTGTATGGGCTTGTAGATAATCTCTGAATTGCCGGGTCATAATCATGGTAAGGTCTTCAAAAATACAATCACCAAATGGACAGACTTTGTTTAACGGACATTTTGAAATCACTATTCTACCTTCAATCGATTCAAAAATTTGAAGTAACGTAATATTTTCAGGTGACGTTTGTAATAAAAAGCCTCCTGCCGGGCCACGTTGCGACGAAAGAAACCCATCTTTCACCAGTTTTTGCATTACTTTCGACACATGAAATTTTGAGCTTCCGGTAATTTCTGAAATGATGCTGGCATTCATCTGACTGCTTTTTGCCTTGGCTACCAGCACCATGCTGTGTAAGGCAATGGACACAGCTTCCGTAATATTCACAATTTTAGCCATTTACAAAATAGGTATTTAGGTGGCTAAAATACGTATAATTATTAAACTCAGCTCTCAAAATTAAAAACAAGTTGTTTTTCCGTCAGAAAAACGGCTATATTTGATCTGGACTAAAATAACCGATGGAACAAAGTTTATCTATTCTAAATCAGGCCTTTACAATCACCTTGTTTGTGTTGGCGATGATGCTCATCATCGAATACCTCAACGTTTTTACTCGTGGTATGTGGAGCCAGGGGTTAAAAAAAAGTACATGGAAACAAATTCTGACCGGGTCGCTGTTGGGGATCCTTCCCGGATGTCTGGGAGCCTATACGGCTGTTTCGCTCTATGTTCACAATGTAATTGGAGTGGGCGCACTGGTAGCAACAATGATTGCAACATCCGGCGATGAAGCGTTTTTTATGTTTTCTATTATTCCTGAAGCCGCCATCCTGATCCACGTCATTATTTTTGCAATCGCCATCATTACAGGATTTATTGTTCAGTTTTTCTATAAAAAGAAAGTGGTGGTCTCCTGTCCCGACAAACAATTTGAAATCCATCAGGCAACCATAGAGATGGATCGGTTCGATTTTAAAAAAATCTGGTACCAATTAAAAACGCCAACCCTGTTACGATCGCTATTGATTGTTTTCCTGGTTGGAGTGCTGCTTTTTGTTTTGTTTTCGCACGATGAAGCTCATGGAAACATTTTGCTCTCCATGCCGGCCATGGACATACATGAACACCCGGAGTGGATCAAGTACACTTTTATTGCGGTCAGCGTCATAAGTCTGTTTATTGTAATTACGGTAAACAACCACTTCTTATCCGACCACTTGTGGAGCCATGTCCTTAAAAAACATTTCTTACGCATTTTTCTCTGGACACTAGGCACAATGATCCTCTTGTTTTTCCTAACCAATTACCTGGATTTGGAAAACCTGATTCGTGACAACCTGTTTTTGGTATTGCTGGCCGCCGTACTCATAGGCATCATTCCTGAGTCTGGCCCACACCTGATATTCATTATGTTATATGCTTCAGGCAACCTGCCTTTCAGTATTTTACTGGCCAGCTCCATTGTTCAGGACGGGCATGGCAGTCTGCCCTTGCTGGCCGAAACACGTAAGGGGTTTGTAGTGGTAAAACTGATTAACATGGCTGCTGGATTTATTGTTGGAGGACTTGGATTATTGATGGGGGTTTAAATTTCATCAATACACCTATACTTCAGCCCATGTAATTTCAACTCAATATTTCTACCCCCGGTAGCAAAATTCTTATTACCTTTACAGATTATTTTGGTCTGAAAATGCCCAAGCTTGAATTATCGAAATCTTAACCGAAACCGTTTATAATTGTAACCAACAGATATTGTTTAACATAACAAATATATGAACATGAAAAAAAGCTGGATTATTCTTATCGTCATTGTGGTAGTTCTTGGTATCGTTTACTTATCGGTTAAAGGAACCTATAACAATCTGGTTAGCAAATCTGAAAATGTGGATGCGCAATGGGCACAGGTGGAAAATGTGTACCAACGTCGTGCCGATTTGATCCCTAATCTGGTTGAGGTAGTAAAAGGCTACGCAAGTCATGAAAAAGAAACACTCGAAGGTGTAGTTAATGCACGGGCAAAAGCCACTTCTGTTAACGTGGATGCCAGCAATTTAAATCCACAAACCATGGCCAGTTTCCAAAATGCACAGGAAGGACTTACCTCTGCTCTATCAAGACTGATGGTAGTGGTTGAAAGGTATCCGGATCTCAAGGCCAATCAAAATTTCCTCGAATTGCAGTCACAACTGGAGGGTACAGAAAACAGGATCACCGTTGAAAGGCAGAAATTCAACAACACCACAAGAGATTACAATACATTGATTAAATCGTTTCCAAAGAACTTTTATGCCGGCATGCTTGGGTTTTCACCGAAACCTTATTTTGAAGCCCTACAAGGAGCCGAAACTGCACCAAAAGTATCTTTTTAAAGTATAAAATAATGAGTACAGATGCCAAAAATTTCTTTACCAAAGTCGAAAAAACAACCCTCAAAAGGGCCATTCTAAACGCAGAACTGGATACCTCAGGAGAAATCAGGGTACACATCGAAAGTGAATGCAAAGGTGAGGCCCTCGATCGTGCAACGTTTATCTTTCAGAAACTAAAAATGCACAAAACCAGCCTGCACAATGGCATATTATTTTACCTGGCGGTAGAATCAAAAAAGTTTGCCATCATTGGTGATACTGGAATCAATCAGGCTGTTCCCGACAATTTCTGGGAAGACACCAAGGAAATAATGGCAGGCCATTTTACTGAAGGGCGATTTGTTCAGGGCTTGTCGGAGGCTATTTCCCTGACAGGGGAGAAATTAAAAAGACACTTCCCCCATCATTCCGACGATATCAACGAACTTTCCGACGAGATCTCATTTAGTTAATTAGTAGTTTATGCAATCGTTAAAATACCTGTTTCTTACCCTGTTTATACTCGTAACTGCAAGTGTTTGGGCACAATCAATTCACGAAAAACCTGCCACAGACGATTTGGTGAACGATTTTGCGGGGATATTGACCCAGGAACAAATCAGTCAACTGGAATATAAATTGCGATATTTCCACGATACTACTTCAAATCAGATTGAAGTAGTTACTGTAAATTCGCTGGATGGATACGATCCGGCCACCTATGCCTACACCCTTGGGCAAAAGTGGGGAATTGGTCAAAAGGATTTCAACAATGGTATCGTCATCTTAATCAAACCAAAAAAAAGCAATACAGATAAAGGACAAGCTTTTATAGCTACAGGTTACGGACTTGAACCTGTAATTCCGGATGCAACGGCCAAGAAAATTGTGGAAAGGGAGATGATTCCCAATTTCAAAAACAACGATTATTATCAGGGCATTGACCAAGCGGTGGATGTGCTAATGAACCTCGCTTCGGGTGAAATTTCAGCCAATGGGTATAATAAAAGTACTCAGCAATCGTGGATTTTTGGTATTCTGCCTTTTATTTTTATCCTCATTATTTTCTTGCTCGTGAGCCGTGGACAGCGTAAATCCTATGGAATAGGCCATTCCAATAACTTATGGACGGCTTTGTTTTTGGGTAGTATGTTCAGCGGTGGTTCGCATGGTGGTAATTGGGGAGGTGGCTCATCCGGATTTGGTGGCAGCAGCGGAGGCAGTGGCTTCGGTGGCGGTTTTAGCGGATTCGGTGGCGGCAGTTTCGGTGGTGGTGGTGCAGGCGGAAGTTGGTAAATAATATTTGACGTTTTTTATCAATATTGCGGTGCGCCGCACCTTAATCCATTTTCAAAACTATTACAATTTTTCTGTGTGTACGACTCCAACTGATTAACCCGATAACTTTCCACCTTTAACCACCTGATTTATTTACAGATACATCCGTATGCAAGGCAGATCAAAAGGTACGGAGTACCGCTCATATTTATAGAAAAACAAAATTCCATTTTTCAAGGTGCAGAGCACCGTCCTATCATCCTTGAGTATAACCAACTAAATTCCAAAATAGTACCCATCGAATTTTCTTTTTTATTTTGCTAAATCATAAAAACAATCTGGTCTCCCGGAATGATATTGCGCCACACCCAAAATTGGTTGCTGTGTCATCAATTACTTCTATGCAAAATGAGAGCAAAATGAGAATTCCAGCCAACAAAAATTGATTAATCCAGCACTTTTTTTTGCTCTACACGATCTTTTTTTTTCCTTACAAAAATTAATTTCCTTCCTATTTTAATGACATACAAACAATTATAAACTAATTAGGTATTTTGTTGCCTATTTGTTTAAATTAATTCAAAATTTAAATAATTTTGGCCTCTCAACATTCAAAATATTAACTTATTTTTAACAAGTTGTTTTTTAGTTAATTAATTTGCTGTTTATTTGATAATCTATACATCATGATCATTAACGGTATTGCCGCTAAGTATTCCTTGAAATTCAAGGTACTACTCACATTAGGAATTTTCTTTCTTGTACTCCTTACCTCCTTTTCTGCCAGCAGTCAGACCGCTGAAGACGAAAAAAACTTTCAGCTTTGTAAGGCATGTCACACCATAGGAGGCGGAAAACTCGTTGGACCTGATTTAAAAGGTGTTAACGATCGCCATCCGGAAAGCTGGACGATAAAATTTATCCAGAACTCGCAGGAGATGATCCAGGCGGGCGATGAAATGGCCGTGAAACTGTTCAAGGAAAATAACAATATTCCGATGCCATCGCACAACCTGACCGATGATCAGGTGCGTGGAATCCTTGCTTACATTAAGAATGATGGCCAGATTGCCGGAGGTGTAGCCCAGGTAGCAGATACCACCTCAACCGAAATCACAGGTGCTACAGCCTCAGAAGTGGAAGCAGGTGCAAAACTTCTGGCCGAAAAAAAGGGTGAAGAACGACGCAATATGCAATCCACCTTTATTATCATGTTGGTATTGATGCTTATCAGCATCATCGACCTGGTGATTACCAAACTCGTTAAAGCCAGGTGGATTCATATCGTTATCATTCTCGTTGCTGTAGCTGTGATGGGTGAACTCACCTTTGTGGAGGCTACAGCACTGGGCCGACAGCAATACTATCAACCCGATCAGCCCATTGCCTTTTCACATAAAATTCACGCCGGGCAAAACCGTATCGACTGTAAATACTGCCATTTTACAGCTACAGAAAGCATGCACGCCGGCATTCCACCAGTTGCTTTGTGTATGAATTGCCACACATCGGTAAAGTCAGGCAAGAAAACCGGTACCGTGGAAATTGAAAAAATTTATGCCGCCATCGACAACAACAAACCTATTGAATGGATTAAAGTAGGCAACCTGGCTGATCATGTTTATTTTAACCATGCACAACATGTAAAAGTTGGAAAAATAGATTGTCAACAGTGTCATGGGGAAGTGCAGAAAATGGACCAGGTTATCCAGGTGGGAGACTTCAGCATGGGCTGGTGCATCGACTGTCACCGCAATCAGGCAGTACAGTTCGCCGAAAACAAATTTTACGACCAGTACACCAAATTGCACAAAGATCTGAAAGAAGGTGTTTTAACCACTGTTACCGTTAAAGACATTGGTGGCGATGAATGTCAAAAATGCCACTACTAATCAAATAAATTAAGAATCATTATTTACTCCAGATAAACATACCATGGAAAAAATCTATTGGCAAAGTCTTGAGAAGCATACGGAACAACAGGCTTCCGTTCTTGAAAACAAAAAACCACTTCCCGAATTTTCCATTGAAGGCCTCGATGAATCTGAAATAAAAGGAAAATCCACCCGACGTGATTTTTTAAAGATGCTGGGCTTTTCGGTCAGCGCTGTCGCTTTGGTCAGCAGTTGTCAAATGCCGGTACGCAAGGCCATTCCTTTACTCAATCAGCCCGAGGAGCTCATTCCGGGAATTGCCAACTATTTTGCATCTACCTTTTTCGACGGTACAGATTATTGCAGTATCCTGGTAAAGACACGTGAAAATCGGCCCATCAAAATAGAGGGAAATGAGATGTCGCCCATCACCAAAGGAGGAACCAGTGCCCGCGTACAGGCATCGGTGCTTAATTTGTACGATGATGCCAGGTTAAAACACCCTTTCCTGAAAGGCATAGAAACCAATTGGGAAACCATTGATAAAGATGTTTTTACACAACTGAACGCTTTACGTGATGAAGGTAAACGGATAGTTTTACTCACTTCTACCATTATCAGCCCTTCCACAAAAACACTCATTGGAGAGTTTACAAGCCTGTATCCAAATGTAGAGTGGGTGATGTACGATCCCGTCAGCATGTCGGCAATAAGAAAAGCCAACGAGCTTCATTTTGCGAAGGCCGTCATTCCGAACTTCAGATTCGACAAAGCCAAAATCGTGGTTGGATTCAATGCCGATTATTTGGGCAACTGGCTTTTACCGGTAGCCTTTACCAAACAATACTCCTCAAACCGCAAATTAAACGGCGGCAAGAAAACCATGTCGCGCAGTTATCAGTTTGAAGGCTATCTTTCGTTGACCGGATCAAACACCGACTATCGTTATGGAATCAAACCTTCGGATGAAGGACTAATTCTGATGAACCTGTACAACGAAATTGCACGGGTGGTGGGGGCTACTACCTATTCCGTTCCTGCTTCACCTGTCGATTTGGGAAAAGTAACACTTGACCTGTTGGAAAACAAGGGTGCTTCGCTGGTTGTATCAGGCACCAATGATGTGAATATCCAAATGACTGTAAATGCCATCAACCACCTGCTGGAAAATTACGGAACAACCATTGACTTAAACACTCCCATCAACCTGAAACAAGGCAATGATGAGGCAATGGCGAAACTCACCAAAGACATGAACTCTGGTGAAATTGCAGGTTTACTGGCTTACAATGTGAACCCCGCATACGACTACTTCAATGCAAATGAATTTAACCAGGGACTTAACAAGGTTGGATTTAAGTTATCCTTTTCGGATACCATGGACGAAACCGCCGCTTTGTGCGATTTAGTTTGCCCCAATCACAATTACCTGGAGTCGTGGGGCGATGCTGAACCTATCCGTGGCCTGTTAAGCATCATGCAACCCACCATTCTACCCATTTTCAATACCCGTCAGTTTGAAGACAGCTTGTTGATCTGGATGGGACAAAACCAGGATTTCTCCACTTACATGGAAAAAAACTGGCAGAAAGAAATCCAAAGCAATAACATAGAGGTTGGAAACTTTACTCAGTTCTGGAATCAAACCAAACAGGACGGAGTATTTCAATACCAGCTGAATGAAGAACCACAGCCAGATTTTGTTGAACAAAAACTAACTTTCGATCTTCCAAAACAGAATGCTGGTCTTGAGGTGGTTTTGTATGAAAAAATATCGATTGGCAATGGGAAATACACCAACAATCCATGGTTGTTAGAAATGCCTGATCCCATTACCACGGCTACCTGGGATAATTATCTTTGTGTATCAATCGATTATGCAAAGCAAAACGATTTGCATCTGGAAGATGTTGTAAGCATCAATGGATTGTTTGAAATTCCGGTACTCGTACAACCCGGCCAACCCGACGGAACCGCTTCCATTGCAGTTGGTTTTGGTAGAACCGATGCCGGCAAAGCAGGAACAGGTGTTGGCCAGAATGCTTATCCATTGATGAACCTGCAAAATGGGCTGCCACAGCTGGCAGGTTCGGTAATCAGCATCGAAAAAATAAATGGGAAAACCTTTCCTCTTGCGCTCACACAAACGCACCACGACATGGAAGGCAGACCCATTGCCCGCGAAACCACCTTGCCTGAATACCTTAAGAATCCTTACGCAGGTAACGAACAGCATCTTTTCGATGAAGAACACAATGTATCCTTATATAGTAAAGTTCAATACGATGGATTACATTGGGGCATGTCTATTGATCTGAACAGCTGTACCGGTTGTTCAAATTGTGTCATTGCCTGTCAGTCGGAAAATAATGTCGCTGTGATCGGAAAAGAACAGGTTAAAAACAGGCGAATCATGCACTGGATGCGCATCGACAGGTATTATTCACGTGAAGAATCCAACCCGGGCGTGTACCACATGCCGGTGATGTGTCAGCACTGCGACAACGCTCCATGCGAAAACGTATGCCCGGTTGCCGCTACCAACCACAGCAGCGAAGGACTCAACCAGATGGCTTACAACCGCTGCATCGGAACCCGCTATTGTATCAACAACTGCCCGTATAAAGTTCGTCGTTTCAACTGGTTCGAATATACCAACAACAACAAGTTCGACTACAACATGAACAGCGATTTGGGCAAAATGGTATTAAATCCGGATGTCATCGTGCGCCAACGCGGTGTTGTTGAAAAATGTTCGTTGTGTGTACAGCGTATTCAGGAGAAAAAGCTGGAAGCAAAAATGGAAAACCGAGAACTCCGCGATGGCGATATTAAAACCGCTTGTCAACAAAGTTGTCCGGCAGATGCCATTCAGTTCGGCAACCTGATCGACACCGAAAGCAAAGTTTACAAACAGGTTAAAGAAGAACGCATGTATCATTTGTTGGAACAATTGCATACACTTCCTTCCACAAGTTATTTAACGAGAGTACGAAACACAGAAGCATAGTATTGAACAATAAAAACTGATAACATGTACAATACCAGAGTAAGAGGAATATTAATAAAGGGAAACAAGACATACAGCGACGTGAGCAGGGATGTGCTGCGGCCATTAGACGAACCCACGCCAATTTGGTGGTGGGTTACGGCAGGGCTTGCAATCATCGCCATGGCATGGGGTTCCTGGGCATTTTACAACACCATTTCCACCGGTATCGGAATCTGGGGATTAAACAACAACGTTGGTTGGGGATTTGAAATTATCAATTTTGTTTGGTGGATTGGTATCGGACACGCAGGTACTGCGTTCTCGATTTTCCTGCTTATCCTGCGCCAGAAATGGAGGACGTCCATCAACAGGGCAGCCGAAGCCATGACCATTTTTGCCGTGATGGCGGCCGGGTTATTCCCGCTGCTGCACATGGGCCGAATCTGGGACGGGTTCTTTATTTTCCCTTACTGGAATACCCGTGGCCCCCTTTGGGATAATTTTAACTCACCCCTGTTTTGGGACGTAGTGGCCATCAGTACCTACTTCATGGCTTCGGCATTATTTTGGTACATGGGCATGATTCCTGATTTTGCAACCATCCGCGAATCCACCGCCTCCAAAATAAAGAAAAAAATCTATGGTGCCATGAGTTTTGGATGGATTGGCAATGCCAAGAGCTGGTTACGCTTCGAAACAGCCGCCCTGCTCCTGGGAGGAATGGCTGCTCCGCTGGTAGTTTCGGTGCACTCCATCGTTTCAATGGACTTTTCGGTATCGGTAGTTCCGGGATGGCATACCACCATCTTCCCGCCCTACTTCGTAATCGGTGCTATCTTCTCCGGTTTTGGCATGGTACTAACCCTGATGATTATCCTGCGGAAACTTTACAGCTTTAAGGATTATGTAACCGACGGTCACCTGGATGCCATTACCCGGATATTGACTTTTATTTCGCTTATCATGGCCACAGCCTACATGACCGAACTTTTCACCGCATGGTATTCCGGATCAGAATATGAACTATTTACCTTCCTGAATAACAGGGTAACAGGAGAGTATACTTTCGCCTACTGGACCATGATCACCTGTAATGCCATTATCCCACAATTGTTCTGGTTCAAAAAAATCAGGAAGAACATCACCATCGTTTTTATCATCTCCATTTTTATCAATATAGGAATGTGGTTTGAACGTTATGTAATTGTGGTGACATCCCTTTCAAAGGACTTCTTACCAGCTACCTGGGCAAGCTATTCGCCAACGATAATAGAAGTAGCGGCTTTTGTGGGCACTATTGGATTATTTGTCTTCGGCGTACTTGCATTTTTCCGCTGGCTGCCAACCATTGCCATCAGCGAGGTGAAGGGTGTATTAAAAGAAACTACCACATTAAAATCATTTACCGATGAAAACTAGTATTCTGGGCATATACGAAGATGAGGATGTATTGATGCATGCCATCGATAAGCTACAGGCCAGCAACATTAAAGTAGCAGATGTTTATTCCCCCTTTCCGCTTCATGGAATATGGTCGCGTTTGAAACTTAACACCAAGCTGCCTTATGCCACTTTTATTTATGGAGCCGTTGGAGCTGTTGTTATTTTCATCATGCTCTACTGGATGTCGGTAGTCAGTTACCCTTTAAAATTCGGAGGAAAACCGCTTAACACGCTGTCATTCATTATCATTATGTTTGTAGGAACCATCTTTATTGGCACATTGTTTACGTTTCTCACCTACCTTTTCAGGGAAAAAATGTATCCTGGCAAACAGGTTGTATTGCCTGATCCGCGTTCGGTAGAAGATAAATTTGTGATTGTGATTGCAAATGCCGATGAAATGAATGAGCAGGAATCGAAGCATGTGATGAAAATGCTGAAAGAGACCGGGGCTACTGAAATTAAAGAATCAACAGTAAACTTACATGTGTAAAAAATCCATCATGATGAAATACTTACGTCTTTTAACCCTGATGATCATTCCTTTAATGTTGCTGTCGTGCAATAAGGATAAAAACAATCCCGGTTATGCATACATGGGCAACCGCGACATGTATTACACCAAATACTACAAAGCCTATTCACCAAACCCGATCCTTCGCGACAGCATGACCAACCAGATGCCGCCTCCGGGAACAGTGGCCCGGGGTCATATGCCTTTTCCATATCCGGGCAAATCCATCTCCGACAGGGCCGTTAACCAAACCCTTGCCGGCCTGCAACTTGTAAATCCAATGGCCGGCGATCAAAACAGCCTGGACGAAGGAAAACAATTATATACCATATTTTGTGTAAGTTGCCATGGCGATCAGGGCCGCGGTGACGGATATCTGTTTACCAGCGGTTTATTTCCTGCCAAACCGATGTCGCTGGTCGAAAACTTCGTGAAATCGAAACCCGATGGCGAGCTTTACTATGTGATTACCTATGGTTCCATATCAGGACTTATGGGACCGCACGGATCGCAGATACCTCAAGACAAACGATGGATGATTATTAATTACGTCAGAAGTCTGTCCAACTAATTATTATTCACATTAAAAACACCGACATGGATAAAAAAGTACAACTCAGTGGCAAATTTAAAATGATCATGTACATCATGATTGCACTGGGTGTTATCTCTGTAATTGCAGGCTTTTACACTGAAAACGAAACCAGGGCCTGGGCAAACTTATTGCTGAATAATTATTATTTTCTTTCGGTAGCCATGGGCGCTTTGTTTTGGATGGCTCTGCAGGCCGTCACCCAATCGGGATGGTCGGCTGCCTACTTACGTATTCCGCAAGCCATGAGCAACTATCTGATTGTTAGCTTTGTGTTGTTTGCATTTATGTTTTTTGGTCTCCACGACTTATACCACTGGTCGCATGCTGATGCAGTGGCCGCCGACCCCTTGCTTCAACACAAGGAACCCTATTTGAACATTCCGTTTTTCGCACTCAGGTACATCCTGTTTTTTGGATTATGGATTTTTCTTACATTCCGGATTAAAAAACTTTCGTTGAACGAAGATAAACTTGGCGGACTCACCTTTTTTAACAAAATTGAGTTTAACTCCAAGGTGTTTATTTTTGTATTTGCTTTCTCTTTTTCACTTTTTAGTATCGATTGGCTTATGTCGCTTGATGCACATTGGTACAGCACCATTTATGTCGTGAAAAAATTCATCATGGCCTTTTTTCACGGTGTAACAGTGATAGCTGCCATCGCTATTATCCTTCGTAAAATGGGCTATTTACCCATGTTATCGAAAGAACACATTGCCAATTTCTCGCGCTACATCTTCGCACTCAGCATTATATGGGCTTACATGTGGTTGTCGCAGTACTTGCTGATCTGGTATGCCAATATACCCGAAGAAACCATCTATTATGTACCCCGCGAAATGGGTGAATACAAAACCATGTTTTACACCGAATTGCTCGTAAACTGGGCCTTCCCGTTTTTATTCCTGATGTGGAACCGGGTGGCCAAAAACGAAAACCTGGTGTTGTTTGCAGTATTGGTTTTGGCTGTCGGTCAATGGGTTGAATTGTACATGTCGATTATGCCCAGCCTCGACCTTAAAAATGCCATTTCGTTTGTGGAAGTTGGAACGTTTATCGGATTTGCAGGATTGTTTGGACTGGTAACCGGGCTTTCGTTGTCGAAAATGCCGCTGATCGCCAAAAACCATCCCTACCTCATCGAAAGTTTAGCCGAAGAACATTAAAATATTTTGATTGCTTTTTAAGCCTTTTTCGCTTATCGCGGAAAGGGCTTTTTTTTTGTCCTTTTATGGTGTATCTTTGAGAATGCGGTCTTTGTAATGGTGCTACATCTAAACCGAACATAGGAAAGCTAATCGTGATTATCACCTTGGTATTCAGTTTGGTATTGTTGCTGTTACTTTCCTTTTTGTCCACTAACCTGATGATGAAGTATGCTGCAATGATCCTGATACTCATCAACCTGGGGCTGATGCCCATATTGCTTTTCCCGGATTATTTCAAACAACAATCAAGATACCGGACATGGGGGGAATGCCTTTTCTTTCTTCCTGCTTTAATGCTACTTTTCTAACCTTCGGTTTCTGACTTTTAAAGGTTAAGTTTAAAATTGTACTTTTGCTTTTGATTACGCAACATTGTATGAAACAAAAAGAATCTAATAAAGAACTTCAGGTGGTATATACCCTGATCAGTTTGCAGACGGGAAAGAAAATAGAAATCATACCTGATGACCAACCTGTTACACTGATACTCGGAAATAATCAATTACTGCCTGATTTCGAAAAAAGCCTGATCCACCTAAATACCGGAGATACTTTTGACATTATTGTTAAATCGGAAAACGCTTATGGACCATCCGATCCCTATGCCATTTTCGATGTCCCTCAGGACACCTTTAGTATTGATGGAAAAACTGATCCTCAAATGCTTCAAAAAAGAAACGTGATCCCAATGACAGACGTCGATGGGAATAAGCACCATGGAGAAATTATTGCCATCACAGATGCGTATGTCACCATGGATTTTAACCACCCGCTGGCAGGTCAGGATTTAAGATTTATTGGAAAAGTAATATCGATCAACACCTAATCAATTCACGATTATGAAAAGTGCTTTTTATATCTTCTTACTATTAACTATCCTGATTTCAGGATGTGTACAAACCAAGGAACAGACTAAAGAAGACACACAAGCTATCAAAAAGCAACAACCCGCTCAAGATCAACCTGCTGCACAAACAACCGAAGTCACTGTTTACCCCACATTAAGCGATAGTTTACATCGTGAACTCATGATTGAGGGTGCTATATTGGTTCAAAAGTCCATGTTTGGTATCAAGTCGGCCCTAACAGATGCCTTAAAAACACATGGTCCCATGTATGCACTAAACTTTTGCAATATGGAAGCCATACCCATTACCGATTCGCTAGCCCGTGTGCTAAATGTGGGTATAAAACGTGTGGCCAAAAAATTTAGAAACCCAAACAACGAAACCAACGAATTTGAGAATAAAATTTACAAAGAATACATTATGAGTTTTATTCAACGAGGAGTACCAAAACCCAGGGTGGATATTGACAAAAATGGTCATCCTGTATATTACAAACTCATCAGTGTAAAGCAGGAATGTATGCTTTGCCATGGACGCCCGAATGTGGAGATTCCCTCCGATATAGCCGCCAAAATCAAAGAACTTTATCCCAACGACAAAGCCATTGATTTTGCCGTCGGGCAACCCAGGGGCATGTGGGCGATCACCTTCAACAATATTTTGATTCAAACAAAAACTCAGTAATGGGCTTACCCTGTGTTCATTGTGGCGAAGATTGTGGCGTGCAGCCAATTGTATGGAACGACAAGCCCTTTTGTTGCCATGGCTGTAGTACTGTATATCAAATACTTAACAAAAGTAAGCTGGAAAAATATTACGAAATCCAGCCCATGGCAGGTATCAAAGTTGAAAAAACCGATTACGACCAAAAATATGCCTACCTGGAGAATGAAGAAATTGCATCAAAACTTCTCACATTTTCTGATGGCGGAATCAGTGTAGTTACTTTATTTATACCCACCATTCATTGTGCCTCCTGCATTTGGCTACTCGAAAATTTGCATACACTTGATCAGGGGGTCATTCAGTCCACTGTAAATTTCCCCCGAAAACAGGTAACCATCCGCTTCGACAACAGGGAGGTTTCACTGCGTCAACTAGTTGAATTGCTGGGTTCTATTCACTACGTGCCTGAAATCACACTCGATCAGATGGACAAAACAGAATCCAACCACAGCAGCCGTAACCTGTTGCTCAAGATTGGAATTTCGGGCTTCAGTTTCATGAATGTGATGCTGTACAATTTTCCTGAGTACCTGCCTGGTGGCGAACAGTTGGGGAGTTTATTCACCGGTTTCTTTGGGGCGATGAGTTTCGTGCTGGCACTCCCGGTGGTTTTTTATTGTGCCAACGATTATTACCTCTCCGCTTTTAAGGGATTGAAGCACAAACTAATCAACATCGATCTTCCAATAACACTGGGAATTTTTACACTTTTTGCTCAAAGCACCTATGAAATCATTACCGGTCAGGGAATTGGCTATATGGATTCGCTCATCGGACTGGTATTTTTTATGTTGATCGGTAAATTTTATCAGGGAAAAACCTACCAGGCTTTGTCGTTCGAACGCGATTACAAAAGTTATTTTCCGGTAGCTGTTACCAGGATTTCGGACAATGTTGAAGAAAGCATTCCCCTGAGCCAACTCAAAGAAGGAAACCGGATTTTGATCCGCAACCAGGAACTCATTCCTGCCGATGCGATACTCCTTTCCGGTAAAGCAAATATAGATTATTCCTTTGTTACAGGCGAATCAGTTCCTCTTGCTAAAAAGACAGGCGAAATGATTTTTGCCGGAGGTAGGCAAAAGGGCAGCTCCATTGAGCTGGAAGTGGTTCACCAGGTGGAGCAGAGTTACCTTACCCAACTGTGGAATCAGGATAAAGCTGCCGAAAAACCGGACAACCAGCTTAACACACTGATTAACAATGTGAGCGAATACTTTACTGTTATTATCCTGATCATAGCTGCCAGTGCGGGTATTTACTGGCTTTTTAACAACCCTGGCCTGGCCTTGTTTGCATTTACTTCTGTACTCATTATTGCCTGTCCATGTGCTTTGGCGCTAACAGTACCCTTTACTTTTGGCAGCACCATGCGCGTTTATGGAAGGGCTGGCTTTTACATCAAAAACACCGGGGTAATCGAGAACCTGAGAAAGATTGACACCATTGTTTTCGACAAGACCGGCACCATCACGCTGAATCACAGCATGAACATCCACTTTAAAGGTGAAAAACCTTCGCAGGAAACATTGATGATGATTAAATCGCTTACCTCTCATTCAAGTCATCCATTGAGCATTTCCATAAAAGAAAGTATTGCCGGAGATCAGCGTTTTGAGGTAACCGATTTTCAGGAAATACCCTCTTTGGGAATTACAGGCCTTGTTAATGGGATTAGAATTAACCTGGGTTCGAGAAAATTTGTTACCGGCAAATCGGATGAAAATCCAAATGCCAGCCATGTATATTGCTTTGTTGGCGATCGCATTGCCGGTTACTTTAGCATTGCCAATTCCTACAGGCCCGGACTAAAAACCGTTATTGATGAACTGGGAAAACACCACACCCTTTACCTGTTATCGGGTGATAATGAAAGTGAAAAAAACAACCTGATACCCTTGTTTGGGAAGGAAGAATATCTTCGGTTTAACCAAAGTCCGCAGGACAAGATGCAATTTATCAAGCAGTTAAAACAACAAGGCAAAAAAGTATTGATGATTGGCGACGGGCTCAACGATGCAGGGGCTTTAATGGAAAGTACGGTCGGGCTCACCATTGCCGATGATATCTATAGTTTTTCTCCCGCCTGCGATGGCATTATCGAATCCAAAAAATTTCAGAAATTACCAGCCATTTTCAGGTTTTCAAAACTGTCGAACCGGGTAGTCATCATCAGCTTTGGAATTTCGTTTTTATACAACCTGGTGGGACTTTACTTTGCCGTTCAGGGTTCCCTCTCTCCTATTATCGCAGCCATCCTGATGCCCATAAGTTCGGTGAGCGTAGTCGCCTTTGCCACTTTCTCCATCCGGTACCTAGCCAACAAACGATCGCTTTAATATCCTGACACTTACTTTTTAAACCCTTATTTAAATTCTGTTTAAATAGCAAAACAGATGAAAACAAAACGTATTTTTTATAATTTTGGTCAATAAATGTAATTGGGAACTGGAATACTTAAATGACCGTAATTATACTTTTAGTCATCGTGGGAATTGTAGTTGCAGGTGGATTTTTAATCGGATTCATCTGGGCCGTACGCAATGGTCAATACGATGATTTATATTCCCCATCGGTTCGCATTTTATTTGACGAACCAAAGCAAGCCGATTCAATTAGCCCCTTTCCTGAAATTTCCGAAGATAAATACCCGAATAATTCAAAACTGAATAATTTAACCAAATCTGATTAGGCGTATGGAGCTACAAAAATTTACTTATGACAACAAGCTTAGCAACATGTTTTTATGGGCCACCGTCATCTGGGGCATCGTTGGCATGTTGGTTGGGCTTACAGCCGCATTTGAGCTGATTTTTCCGCACATGAGCGGCAATATTCCCTGGCTGGTTTATAGCCGCCTCAGGCCTTTGCATACCAATGCGGCCATTTTTGCCTTTGTGGGCAATGGTATTTTTACAGCCGTTTATTATTCCACTCCCCGATTACTTAAAACCCCCATGTACAGCAAGTTGCTGGGGAACATCCATTTCTGGGGTTGGCAACTCATTATTGTTTCGGCGGCGCTAACATTACCCTTTGGGTTTACCCAATCCAAAGAATATGCTGAACTTATTTGGCCTATCGATGTAATGGTAGTATTAATATGGGTAGTCTTTGGGTTAAACCTGATCATGACCCTGGTGAATCGGCGTGTAAAACATATTTATGTTACCATTTGGTTCTACATTGCAACCTGGGTAACTATTGCCGTGTTGTACATCACCAACAACCTGGCCTTACCTACTTCATTTACACACAGTTACCCGATTTATGCCGGTATTCAGGATGCGCTTGTACAATGGTGGTACGGTCACAACGCAGTGGCATTCTTTTTAACAACGCCCGTTTTAGGTATGATGTATTATTTCATTCCAAAAGCTGCCAATCGTCCGATTTATTCCTACAAACTGTCCATTATTCACTTCTGGGCGCTGATATTCCTGTATATCTGGGCCGGACCTCACCACCTGTTATATTCTGCCCTGCCCGACTGGGCTCAGGCATTGGGAGTAGTATTCTCAGTGATGCTGATTGCTCCATCATGGGGAGGTATGATCAATGGTTTATTAACTTTACGCGGTGCCTGGGACAAAGTACGTGAAGATCCCGTATTAAAAATGTTTGTGGTAGCGGTTACAGCCTACGGAATGGCCACTTTTGAAGGCCCCATGCTTTCGCTGAAAACCGTAAATGCACTGAGCCATTTTAGCGACTGGACCATTGCCCATGTACACATTGGAACGCTGGGTTGGAATTCGATGATGAACTTTGGCGTGATATACTGGTTGGTTCCCCGCCTATTTAAAACCAAACTCTGGTCGACCAAACTCGCCAATGTCCATTTTTGGATTGCCACACTGGGAATGTTGTTTTTCTCCATTCCATTGTATTTCGCCGGGTTCACACAAGCCTTAATGTGGAAACAATTTACTGCTGAAGGATTCCTGGCTTATCCGAATTTTCTTGAGACTGTCACCCAGATACTACCGATGTATTACCTGCGGGCCTTTGGAGGATCGCTGTATATCATTGGTGCCTTGATGTTTGTGTACAATGTGGTTAAAACAGCCAAATCGGGTAGTTTTGTACGATTTGAAACCGATGAAGCTCCTGCCAAGGAAACACCAAAGGCAAAAGAAGGCTGGCACCGCCGCTTGGAAGGCCGTCCGTTGCAATTTACAGTGGCTGCTTTGGTGGTGATTCTTATTGGAGGATTAATCGAAATTGTACCCATGTACCTGGTTAAAACCAATATTCCGACCATCACAGCGGTAATGCCCTATACCCCACTCGAACTCGAAGGTCGTGATATTTATATCAGAGAAGGCTGCTATCTCTGCCATTCGCAAATGATCAGGCCTTTTAGAAGCGAAACCGAACGTTATGGTGAATATACCAAAGCCGGAGAAACTGTTTACGATCATCCATTCCTATTTGGATCGAAACGTACCGGCCCGGATTTGGCGCGCGAAGGGGTTAAAACATTACCCAATTATAAACCTGATTTGTGGCACTACAACCATATGCTCAACCCGCAAAAAGTTAGTCCCGAGTCTATTATGCCGTCTTATCCCTGGCTGGCTGAAAATGAAATCGACTATAGCCATGTTCCCGGCCGAATCAATGCCATGATTAAACTGGGTGTACCCTATGTTGAAGGATATGCCGATCAGGCCGTTGCCGATATGAATGCTCAGGCAGGACAAATTGCCGCCGGGCTGCAAGCAAATGGTGTTCAGGTAGATAAAAACAAGGAAATAATAGCCCTGATTGCTTATCTGCAACGTCTTGGAACTGATGTTTATAAAAACAAATAATAGTAAATTGAGGAAAGCATGAAGATCGTTATCAATGTCCTTGAAAGTATTGCCGGAATAGAGATTTATCCCATTATTTCGCTATTGATTTTCTTTCTCTTTTTTATACTGGTTACCGTGTTGGTGTTTAAAACCAGTGATTCGGAAATCGAAGAAATGAGCCGGTTACCTCTGGACAAGGATAACGATCATTCAGTTGACCCAAATTCAACTTTTTAACAATTTATACCTAGCAACAATGGCAACAGATCACACAAAAAATAACCATAACGAAGATTATGAAATAGACACCCTGACCAACGACCGTTTGATAAAAGACCACGAATACGACGGCATCAGGGAACTTGACAACGATTTGCCCCCATGGTGGAAGTGGCTTTTTTACCTATGCATTGCCTTCGCCATCGTATATATGATTCGTTTGTGGGTTTTCCACTCCGACGATTTGATTCAAAACCGGGAATATGAATTGGCCATGGCCTCTGCCGCTGCTGCTCAGCCCGAAAAAAACAATGCTGCTTTCGAGGTAAGGATTTTAACCGACCCCGCCTCACTGGCTGCTGGCAAAGAAACCTGGACGAAAATCTGTTCAGTTTGCCATTTGATGGACGGCGGTGGTTTGGTTGGCCCAAATATGACCGACAACTATTGGATACACGGAAATACGGTGCAGGATTTATATAACACCGTTACCAATGGTGTAATCGAAAAAGGTATGATTCCCTACAAAGATCAGTTGTCTGAACAGGCACGACTTGATGTAATAAGCTATATATTAGTTGATTTACAAGGAACTACACCTGCCATTCCAAAAGCACCTCAAGGAACTGAATACTAATCGGCACCCTATTTATTTTTAAAAGAAGCCGGGTTTTTTTCGGCTTCTTTTGTTTTATAAATATTAACTTTGAGGACTTAATGAAATATGACAAATGTTATAAAAAATGGCACCAAAAAAACCTGTAACTCCTGAATACTTTCGCGATAAATTAACCACGGTTGATGCGACGGGTAAACGTGTTTGGATATATGCAAAAAAAATTAGAGGTCCGCATTTTACTTATCGAAGTATTGTAGCCGCTTTTCTACTCATCCTTTTTTATAGCGGCCCGTTTATCAAAATTCATGGCGACCCCATCATGCTTTTCGACATTCTCCATCGCAGGTTTATCATTTTCGGAATCGCTTTCTGGCCACAGGATTTTCACCTGATTTTACTATCGGTCATCACCACCATTGTATTTATCGTGTTGTTTACCGTTGTATTCGGAAGGATTTTTTGTGGTTGGGTTTGTCCACAGACCATTTTCCTGGAATTTGTTTTCAGACGCATTGAATACCTCATCGAGGGCGATGCCGCTGCCCAACGACGCCGCGACAATGGCCCGATGAACATGGATAAACTTTGGAGAAAAACGCTAAAGCATGTTGTTTTTTACGTCATCTCTTTAATCACCGCCACTACATTCCTATCATACATTATTGGTTTTGATCGTGTTAAACACTTTCTTTTGGATGACCCCATAGCCCACTGGGGTAGTTTTTCAGGATTATTTGTCTTTGCAGGAGCCTTCTACTTTATTTTTGCTTTTTTCCGTGAACAGGTGTGTACTATTGCCTGCCCGTACGGAAGGTTACAAAGCGTTTTGGTGGATAAAAAAACCATACTGGTAGCTTATGATTTTGTGCGTGGAGAACCGCGTGGGCCCTTAAAACTTCAAAAAACTGAAAACCTGGGCGACTGCATCGACTGCAACAGTTGTGTGGTGGTTTGTCCCACAGGAATTGACATCCGAAACGGGACTCAGATGGAATGCATCAACTGTACCGCCTGTATAGATGCCTGCGACACCATCATGACCAAGGTAAACAAGCCAAAAGGACTTATCCGTTACGATTCGGAAGAGGGTATTAAAACCGGGAAACACTCCATCTTTAATATGCGCTCCATTGCCTATTCGGTCGTACTCACTCTGCTCCTGTTTTTTGTGGCCTCACTGTTTATGTTCAGAGGAAACTTTGAATCCACCATTCTTCGCGCAAGCGGCAGCATGTATCAAAATTACGGAACCGATAGTCTGAGCAATATCTACACTTTCGATATGGTAAATAAAACCAACAGGGCCATCGATGTCACCTTTAAAGTGGAATCGATGCCGGGAAGAATTCAGTACATTGGCGATCACCCGCCGGTAGAAGTTGGCCACATCGGAAAAGGAACCTTTTTGGTAATCCTGCCCATCAAGGCACTTCACTCTTCACAAACAACTTTTAAAATTGGCATGTATGAAGAAGGAAATTTAATTGAAATGTACAAAACCTCGTTTGTTGGACCCTCTTCACTTGATAAATAAAGGATGAAAAAGGTATAAATTAAATTTGTTAAAAGAAAAAGAATCAATCATGGAATTCCTGATATTTATCGGGAATTTGTGACCCCTTAAAAATAGATAAAAACTTATGAAAATAAACTGGAACTGGGGAACTAAACTGGCCCTGTGGATTGTTGTCTTTGTGTTAGCCATCCTCTTTTTGGTATTTCTCACCTTTAGAAATGATATTATCCTGGTAGAAAAAGATTATTACCCCAAAGGACTTCAATACCAGACTCGGTTAGATGAAATGGCCAATGCCAAATCAGAAAATGCTGTTTTTCAGATACTACAAAACCAAAATGAATTGACTATTGCATTCCCGGATGTCATGATTGATAGTGGAAACCTGTTGTTTTTCAGGCCTTCCGACAGCAAGATGGATCGCAATTTCAAAGTCAGTCAATCTGATAGCAACGCAGTTCATCTTCCTCTTCAGCAGTTTACCAAAGGGAAATACATACTAAAATCGCAGTGGAGCTACCAGGGGAAAAATTTCTATACTGAAAAAGTAATTTTCATCAAATAATGGAACAAATGTACATTATGGCCTTACTTACAGGCCTAGTCGGGAGTTTACACTGTATTGGCATGTGTGGCCCGATTGCAGTGGCCCTGCCTCTCGGAAAACGAAACTATGGCTATAAAATACTCGGAAGTTTAACCTACAATCTGGGCAGAATACTAACCTATGGTATTCTGGGTGCCCTTTTTGGACTTCTGGGACAGGGAATTGAAATGGCCGGTTTGCAACAGTGGGCATCTATTGGAATCGGAGCCATCATGATTCTATCCGTTATCTTTCCGGCGCTTTTCAAGGGAAAAATGAAATTTGAGCAACTATTTTTTGGTTATGCCGGAAAACTCGTTGGTAAATTCAGACAACTGTTTGCCATCAGCTCATTGCCATCTCTGTTTTTAATCGGACTTCTGAACGGGTTGCTGCCCTGCGGACTGGTGTATGTGGCAGTTGCCGGTGCCATCAATACCAACGACACTTTTTTTGGAATCATCTATATGGTAATTTTCGGCCTGGGTACCATCCCGATTATGACTGCCATTCCGCTGATTGGCAATATGATAGGAAGGCAAATCAGAAAACGGTTCGCCAAAGCATTGTCTATCTTCATCGTGATATTGGGTATTATTTTCATTTTGCGCGGACTTTCGTTGGGAATACCCTACCTCAGTCCTCCGGCAAAAATGCTGGTGCCGCACGAAAAAATGATGAAACCGTCAACAGAGAAAAAAAGCATACTAAACCCAGGCTGTTGTGGTGGGTAGTAGAACAATCATGTAAAATTTCTTCACCATTTAATTTAAGTAGAACCGATCTAAATAAATCATTTTACTACTTTTGCACCTTCAAAACTAAATTGAAATTAAAATGAAAAAAATTGCCACATGTATGTTTCTTGTTGCCATCTTGGCCTTTACGGGAAACAGTTTTGCCAGTACAACGCCAGGTGATGATCCTGCAGATGCCAAATATCCGAAAGGGGCTGCAATTTATAAAGCAAAATGTGTTGCTTGTCATCAGTTAACAGGAATGGGCATTCCAAGTGCCTTTCCACCATTAAAAGATTCCGATTATTTGTTCGCTGATAAAAAGCGTGCGGTGCTACAGGTTTTAAATGGTTCGCATCATGAAATAACTGTAAACGGTGCTAAATACAATTTACCAATGCCCTTTCAGGTTGACACCCATGAAGATGCAGTTGCCGTTATAAATTATGTACTCAATGCCTGGGGAAACAATGGCGGAACTGTAAAACTGGAAGATGTTAAAGACATTAAAATCGTACGATAACCATACTCTTTAATCAAAAAAATGTCGGTTCTTTTCAAGAAAAGATACCGACATTTTTTGTAAAAAACCAACCCATGAAAAAGCTTATTCTATCATCCATTCTGGTCGCCATGCTTTTTTCAGGATGCGACCCTTCAGGAAATTCCAATCAAACGCAAACAAAACTCCAACAAAAAGAAGCAACCATACCTGTTATTCAATCTGATAAACTGGCTGCGGCCATGGGTACTACAACAGAACTGAAACTTCAGTTACAGGGAAAAATACTGGATGTTTGTCGTGGTTCAGGATGTTGGCTCGAAATGGATATGGGCGACGGACAGCGTGTTCTGGTTACCTTTCCAAAAGATGTTTACGTTGTGGATACCAGTGCCATCGGAAAACTGGGCATCGTAGATGGATTAGCCACCAAGGAAATTATTTCAGTAAAACGACTTCAGTTGCAGGCTGCCGACGAAGGTGCCAGTGAGGAAGAAATTAATGCTATAACTGAATCTGTGGCTGAATATAGCCTTGAAGCTTCGCTTGTAAAGATTAAATAAGGGAAAGCATCACAAGGGGATTTCTCAGAACAAACTTACAATTCCGAAATTTGGAATTATTTTGGCAAAAGCATTCAAATTTTACCTTTGATTAATATTTACACATCTGAATATCTGATAGATAATAAACCATCTGAATTTTTGGCATATTTTTTGAGAACCAGTTGAAAAATCGATACCATGAAAAAATTACTCATATTGCTCTTCAGTTTTACCCTGATCATTTCAGCGTGTAAAAAGGATCCCTCCGCCGATCCAAATCCCAACGTACCTGCTTCCATGGGAGATATCAAGGTGTCTTCCAATTTCGATTGGAAAACAACCCGGGATATTCAAATTACCCTGACAGGTAAAGTCTCCGCTATTATCAATGTTTCTTCCTCAAAAGGGGTTAGCTATCAAAAGGCCTTTCTGAAAGCCAATACTCCGTACACCATGAAACTTACCATTCCATCCTACGAACAATCAGTGGAGGTGAACTATATGGGCCAAGCAATCAGCCTGGAGCTGGGAAACGGAACCCTAAGCTATCAATTTCAATAATTAACCTTCCCTTTAAAACTTGAAACAGATGTACTTTATACAAAAATACAGCACGATCGACCAGAATAAAAAAAGGAGTTCAGTATTCTATCAGGCCAACTGGTTTGCCCTGTTACTGATTTTCACCTTTTCATTTTCCATCAATAGTCAGGCTCAGGAATACCTGAGAGTTTATACCAGTGCGCCACTTGTGATGGTATCTGATGTAACTGGCGGTACTTTAATCACCGAAAATTTTGAAAGTTTTACGGTACCCCCGCAACAATTTAACTGGGCACCTCAACCAGGCGGATATTCCTCCTCTGTAGGCAACTACTATCAAACAGCCGGACAATCGTATGTAAAACTCGACGACCAGTATGGCGCCGGAACCGGTAAATATATGTCCATCCGCGTGGGAGGAAAAGTGCGGTTGGTTTTCGACAATCCCGTTGAGTACTTTGGATTTGCATGGCCCGCCGGCGATGGTCAAAACAACATCAAAATTTACCGTGACGGCCAAATCATCGGAACTTTTGCAACAGCAGATGTTATAGCCTTGCTGCCCAACACCAACCACCTGATTACAGCCGTAAACGGAACGCAGTATACTACCAATTCCTATTATGGGAAACCAGGTACCGGACAGAATTCGGGAGAGCCTTATGCCTTTTTGCATTTTGTTGCCACTGAGGGATTGGCCTTCGACGAAATTGAATTTGCCATGGGTGCAGGTGGAGAATTTGAAAACGATAACCATACCTTATTAATAAATGGTGACGCTGAGGTTCAGGGTACCTGGGTAGAATTAATTACCATTCAAACTCCTACCGCTAATGACGATAGTGATAGTGGTTTACCCGGAGACGCTGTGACCATTGATGTACTCGACAATGATACACCCGGTGATTCACCTATCAATCCAGCCAGTGTTCAAATTGCAGGCACAAACGGCCCGGGAGAATCGCTGACTGTGACAGGCGAAGGCGTTTGGAGTATTAATACCACCAATGGTTTTATCACATTTACCCCGGATCCGGCATTCACAGGCAGCCCTACACCCATTCAATATTTCGTGAGGGATAATGCAGGTTACGCCTCCAATCTGGCCACAGTCACCATTACGTATCCCGTTGGACCCACAGCAAATAACGACAATGCAATAACAGAAAAAAATGTCCCGGTGGACATTGATGTACTAAACAATGACACGCAGGGTACGAGTGCAATCGACCCAACCAGTGTTACTTTTGTAGCAGGTACTGAACCAAATCCTGCAACGGAAGGTGTTTTTACAGTGAATGCCATAACCGGTCTTGTTACTTTTACCCCTGCAAACGATTTTACAGGTACGGTTACCATCGACTATCAGGTTTGTGATGTTAACAACCTCTGTGATATTGCCACCATTACGGTGGATGTAGTTGCAGGGACTTCAAATTTATATCCTGCAACAGGATTTGGAACACTTGCATTTGAAGACTTATGGCCTGGTAAAGGCGATTACGATTTTAACGACCTCATTCTGGATTATCAATTCGAAATCACCACCAATACCAGTAATTTTGTTGAGCATGTTAAAGGTACCTTTGTCATCAAGGCATTTGGTGCTTCCTATGAAAATGGCTTTGGATTCCAGCTCGCTTCTGGAATTGATCCTGACGACCTTACGGTTACCGGATCGCAACTAAAAGAAAACATCATTACGCTTAGTAACAACGGTACCGAAGCCGGACAAACCATCCCAACAATCATTGTGTTCGACAATGCTTACAAAGAGATGCAACATCCAGGAATGGGTGTTGGTGTTAACACCGAGCCAACAGCACCCTATGTAACCCCAGTTACCATTGAGATAAATATCGACTTCACTCCCAATACCTATACTTATAACGACCTGAACATCGGCCAATTTAATCCATTTATTTTTGTTAACAAAGTACGTTCGGTTGAAGTCCACCTTCCTGATTACCCGCCCACAGCACTGGCAGATCAGTCGTTGTTTGGGACTATGGAAGACGATAGCAACCCCGCTGACGGCAGGTATTATAAAACAGCTAATAATTTGCCCTGGGCCATTAACCTTTACGAATCGTTTGATTACCCCATTGAAAAACAGCAGATCGTTTGGGCATATTTAAAATTTGCTGCCTGGGCTGCCAGTGGTGGAACGACATTTCAGGACTGGTATCAGGATTTAACAGGATATCGGGACAATAGTTTAATTTATTATCCTCCAATAGAATAGATTAACTCAGACTTTAGTAAAGCCGCAAATTGTTCATCAATTGCGGCTTTTTTAGTTTCAGGAAATCTATCCTGATAGTGGATCAATCGAAATGAAATGTGGATTATGCTGGTATGATCATCGTCCGATCAAAACAATCCAGAACCCATTTTCCCCTTGGAAAACCCCGATAGCCAGAAAGCCATCCGGGAGAGCATACAAAGAGAGTTGACAAGACCCAAAGATCCAACCTGTCATCTTATGCTATATGTCACATTGTGTTCAAATTACCAAAAAAATAATTGCTACTATTTTTATTTAGTCTAAATTAGCGGCTCGAAAAGATTGCATAACTTAAAATACATTGAATTGAAAATGAAATTGTTAAGAAGTACAGCCCGGGTTTTCACTTTGGTGCTTATTTCAGTTATTGCATTGTCCAATTCCATACAGGCCCAGGATGAATTGGGTGTGTACGAACATTTGGATGATACAATTTCGGATGACCTGATTTTTACAGACGAATTGTTTAATCAAGTCAACATTAAAGATGCTATAAACAAACCAACCATTATTTCGTTGGTATATTATGAATGTCCGGGTATCTGTTCACCATTGCTCAACGGCCTGGCTGATGCGCTCGAAAAGGCGGATATCACCATGGGCAAAGATTACCAGGTATTTACCATCAGTTTTAATCAGGTGGAAAAACCTCCCCTTGCTTTAAAAAAGAAAAAAACCTACGCCAGGCTTTTAACACATGGAGACACTGAAAACGGCTGGCATTTCTATACCGGCGACAGTGCCAACATCTTTAAGCTACTGAATGAGGTAGGTTTTAAAGTAAAAAAGGAAGGCAACGAGTTTATTCATCCGGGTACGCTTATCGTTTTAAGTCCGAAAGGGAAGATTACCCGCTATTTATACGGCAGCACCTATTTTCTACCCTTCGACATTAAAATGGCGGTTGCCGAAGCTGCTCAGGGCCGTTCGGGACCGACAATCAACAAAATGTTAAATTATTGTTTTAGTTACGATCCTGCCGGAAAAAAATACGTGTTCAATGTAACCAAAATTTCAGGAACCATCATCCTTCTTATCGCCTTTATCTTGCTGGCTACATTGACGATGAAGGGTAGAAAAACAAAAAAAACCGACCAAATTAAAAACTCATAAGAATGACTGCAATTGCAAACCAGCCAATCAATTACCTGAATGTAAAAAAAGGGATTTGGTCTTGGATTTTTACGCTCGATCACAAACGGATTGGGTTGTTATATCTTTATTCCATTGGTGCCTTTTTCCTTACCGGTGTTATTCTGGGCGTTATGATGCGCCTCGAACTCTTCAATCCGGGTCGCGATATCATGGATGCAACAACCTACAATCAGGTGTTTACACTGCATGGTGTTATCATGATCTTTTTATTCATCATCCCAAGTATTCCGGCCGTTTTTGGAAATTTTTTCCTGCCCCTCATGCTGGGAACGGATGATGTGGCTTTCCCCAGGTTAAACCTGATGTCGTGGTGGCTTTATGTGTTGGGTGCTTTGTTTGCCCTCTCGACCCTGGTATTTGGCGATGGACCTGCCGACACAGGCTGGACGTTTTACGCTCCTTATAGTGTTAAAACGGGTACCAATGTCACAACCTCGGTGATGGCGGCTTTTATTCTGGGATTTTCCTCCATCCTCACAGGGCTAAACTTTATCGTGACCATGCACCGTTTGCGTACACCCGGCATGACTTTCAACAAAATGCCCTTGTTTGCCTGGTCGTTGTACGCCACTTCCTGGATTCAGGTTTTGGCGACTCCTGTGATTGGAATTACCCTGCTGATGATTGTAGCCGAACGTGTTTTTGGCATCGGACTATTCGATCCATCCATTGGTGGCGACCCCATCCTGTACCAACATTTATTCTGGATTTATTCTCACCCAGCGGTTTACATCATGGCCTTGCCTGCTATGGGAGTGGTTTCGGAAATCATTCCTACATTCGCCCAACGCACCATATTTGGCTACAAAGCCATTGCTTATTCGAGCATGGCGATTGCTTTTGTAGGCTATTTTGTATGGGGACATCATATGTTTACCTCGGGTATGAGTGGCTCTGCGGCCATCATCTTTTCGGTTTTAACCTTTATGGTGGCTATTCCAACCGCGATCAAAGTATTCAACTGGCTGGCAACTCTTTACAAAGGATCAATCGATATTAAAGTTCCACTGTTATTTGCACTCGCTTTTATTTTTAATTTCCTGATCGGCGGTTTAACCGGATTGGTAGTAGGTGCATTGGCGGCAGATGTACATGTGCACGACACTTATTTTGTGGTTGGCCATTTTCATTATGTGATGTTCGGAGGTGCCGGATTTGCCTTTTTTGGTGCTTTGCACTATTGGTTTCCTAAAATGTGGGGAAAGGTATATAACATGAAACGTGCCTACGTAGCCTTTGGATTGCTGTTTGTAGGTTTCAATATATTGTATTTCCCCATGCTCATTTTAGGTGTAATGGGTATGCCTCGTCGTTATTACGACTATTTACCACAGTTTCATACCCTGAACCAAATATCTACGGTAGGTTCATGGATACTGGTTGTCGGGTTGCTATTGATGATCTTTAACCTGATTGCCGGATATCGCAAGGGCGCAAAAGCCACCTCCAACCCATGGAATGGCATCACACTCGAATGGCAAACCGCATCACCGCCACCCTTGCATAATTTTGACAAAATGCCCGAGATGCCAGAGGGCGGGCCTTACAATTATCCAAATGCAAAATCTGTATAAAGTCAACCTATGAACCATTCATTTACACTCCCTAACTCTGGGCATAATTACGATGCCAAAGCTTCAAAAATGGGTATGTGGCTCTTCCTGTACACCGAACTTCTCCTTTTTGGAGGTCTGTTTCTGGTATATATGGTGTACCGTTCGTTAAATCAAACTGACTTTCTGCTGGCTTCATTCAACCTGAATGTATGGATGGGAACTGCCAATACCATCGTGTTGCTAACCAGTAGTATGACTGTTGCCATGGCCATCTCGGCCCTCCAGATGGGCGATGCCAAAAAATCCATCACCTTGTTGGTTCTCACCATCAGTGCGGCCTTGATCTTCCTGGTAGTCAAATACTTTGAGTGGTCGGCCAAATTTGAACACGGGTTATTCCCCGGCATGGATCATTTTAACCAACTTCCCAACGGCGAAAAACTCTATTTCTATCTTTATTTTTTTATGACGGGTTTGCATGGTTTGCATGTTATTATAGGAGGTTTATTCATATTAGTGGTCATCAATAAAATAAAGAATGGCAAAGTGAATAAAAACAGATACCAGTTACTTGAAAATTCAGGTTTATACTGGCATCTCGTCGATTTAATCTGGATATATTTATTTCCGTTATTTTATTTAATACACTAACTATGAAGGATCAACATTCCATTGAGGATTCGCATGTGGAACATATCACAAGCTATCGGGAACATTTTGGTACCTGGGTAGGACTCATTCTCCTGACCCTGATGACGGTATTTATTTCGGTTTTTGGTGCCGATTTGCGTACGCTTACAGTCGCCACCGCCCTGCTGATTGCAACGGTAAAATCATTGGTGGTAGGATATTATTTTATGCACCTGAAATACGATCCTCAAATTTACCGCGTGATGATGATCATTGTGATGTCATTGTTTGTTTTCTTTTTATTCATGGTTATTTTAGACTACTTAACACGTTAAAAGTTTATGAATGCTTCAAATTTTGTTGAAGGTGTTGATTTTACACTCTATTTAATTCTGGGCATTTCTGTCTTTTTTCTGGTTGGTATTACTTCCACCATGATTTATTTCCTGGTCAGATACCGAAAAAAGAGAAATCCCGTGGCCACCAATATCGAAGGACATATGGGCCTCGAAATCATTTGGACGGTAATTCCTACCATACTGGTCATCGTCATGTTTTACTATGGATGGACAGGTTACAAGCCCATGCTCACAGCACCCGATGATGCCATGGTTATCGAAGCCACCGGGCAGATGTGGAAATGGTCGTTCAAATATCCGGATGGCCGGGTTTCTGATTCACTGGTACTCCCTATTGACGAACCGGTTAAGCTCAATTTGAAAAGTCCCGATGTACTTCACAGTTTGTATATTCCTGCATTCCGACTTAAACATGACGTGGTTCCCGGAGGCAGCAACACCATGTGGTTCATTCCACAAAAGCTGGGTTCCTACGATATTCTATGTGCAGAATATTGTGGGCAATTACACTCGTATATGCTGAGTACTGTTTCCGTGGTGAGAGAAGATGAATACGCTGCCTGGCTTAAAAGCAGTCCTGATTTAAGCAACGAACCGGCCGGTTTAACCCTGATGAAAAAAAATGCCTGCATTTCGTGTCATATGACAGATGGTACACGATTGGTCGGACCTAGTTTTAAAGGATTGTTGGGACGTCAGGAAAAAGTACTGATTGACGGAAAGGAACAATCCATTATTGTGGACCGCGAATTTATCAAACAATCCATCATAGAACCCAATGCAGCCATTACGGTATCGTATCAACCCGGCCTGATGACACCCTACAAGGACATTTTATCAGATGAGGACATCAATAAAATAATCGATTACATTCAAACCTTGAAATAATTGGATTCCAATGGATAAGCTAAAATTGTTGCTGGAAATAAATAAAGTCAGGATCACTTTTGCGGTGACACTGACCATGTTGGCCGGTTATGCACTCGCAAAAAACGCCATCGACACCGGTGTGATTTTGCCCATGCTGGGTATATTTATCCTGGCCTGCGGATCGGCAGCGTTAAATCATTACCAGGACAAAGATCGGGATGCGTTAATGAAACGTACCATGAAACGCCCCATCCCTTCCGGAAAAATGAGTGGAACGGCTGTTTTGATGGTTTCACTTATCGAGATTGTTACAGGAACCTACCTGATTTATATTGGCAGTAATTTCCTGGCAGCCCAGCTTGGTATACTTGCACTTATCTGGTACAATGGCATTTACACCCCACTGAAACGCAAAACAGCTGTCGCGGTAATTCCGGGAAGCATTATCGGTTCTATTCCGCCGATGGTGGGCTGGGTAGCAGGTGGAGGATCACTAACCGATCCTCGGTTGCTTGTTCTGGCATTCTTTTTCTTTGTATGGCAGGTTCCGCACTTTTGGTTGCTTATGCTCAATTATGGTAAAGAATACGAAGAAGCAGGTTATCCATCCATTACAGCCAAAATCAGTAAACAACAAATTAAAAACGCCACTTTTATTTGGACGGCCGCTACAGCTGTTGCCGCATTAATGCTACCAGTTTACGGACTGGTTTCCACGTTATTTTTTAAAATCATTATTGTGGTGGCTGCTACCTGGCTTGTGGTTGTTTTTACTCCGCTGTTGCAATCCAGAAAACAAGAGTTCAATCCATTCTATTATTTTATGCGAATTAATTACTTTGTGTTGGTGATGATTATCACCCTGAGTATCGATCCCTTGCTCTAGCAAAAAGTGGTTGGTCTTTTTTTGCATTTTTCTATCGTAACTTATTCTTGTCATCTGTTAGACGGATAAACCCTTGCTTTGCGCAATCCGCTATACTAACTAACTGGCTTTTGGGGTCACTAATTGGTTCATTTTAAGATGAATCGAATAAATCAATCTGATTTTCCCACCATAATAAAAATAATTAACATAATTTTAACATTTATTGTATAATAAATCATATATTTGAGCACTCAAATACCTATACAAGTATGACCACGGTTAAACGTATAATCAATTTCTATATAGAAGGCTTTCGCAGCATGACTGTTGGAAAGAAATTGTGGCTCATCATCTTTATCAAGCTGTTTATCATGTTTGCGATACTAAAGCTGTTCTTCTTCCCCAACTTCCTACAAACCAACTTCAGCACCGATCAGGAACGCAGTGATTATGTTATCGAACAATTAATTAATAAAAAGTAGTATTATGGAACATTTTGACATGGCGCTTGTCGACTGGTCGCGGGCACAATTTGCCCTCACAGCCATGTACCACTGGATATTCGTCCCGCTCACGCTGGGATTGAGTTTCATTGTGGCTATCATGATGACAATTTATGTGAGAACCGGTAATGAGCTTTGGAAAAAGATCACCAAATTCTGGATGACCCTGTTTGGAGTGAACTTCGCCATTGGTGTGGCCACAGGGATTATTCTGGAGTTTGAATTTGGGACCAACTGGTCGAACTACAGCTGGTTTGTGGGAGACATCTTCGGGGCACCGCTGGCCATCGAAGGCATTATGGCTTTCTTCCTCGAATCCACCTTTATCGCCATCCTGTTTTTTGGATGGGGACGTGTTAGCAAAAAATTTCACATGATTTCGGCCTGGATGGTAGCCCTTGGCTCCAACCTGTCGGCACTCTGGATTCTGGTGGCCAACGCATGGATGCAAAATCCTGTTGGAATGCGTTTCAACCCGGATACTGCACGAAATGAGATGGTTAACTTTTGGGAAGTCCTTTTTTCACCTACCGCCATCAACAAATTCTTACACACCATTTCTTCCGGATATGTATTGTCGGCGATTTTTGTGGTGGGCGTAAGTGCCTGGTTCCTGCTTAAGCACCGGAATGTGGAATTCGCGAAGAAAAGCATGATCATAGCAGCCGTATTTGGCTTGTTGTCGTCCTTTTATCTGGTACTAACGGGTGATGAATCTGCCCGCGATATTTATCACACTCAACCCATGAAATTTGCGGCCTTTGAAGGCCTGGATGATGGTACCGTGAGTGCGCCACTGGTAGTTATCGGCTTCCTCAAAAAAGTTCCCGACCCCAGGCAACCTGACCTGGAGAGGTTTGCTTTTAAAATTGAAATCCCCAACCTGCTATCCTACATGGTGGCATTAAACTCCAATGTGTTCGTTCCCGGCATCAACGACCTGATCAACGGTAACGAAAAGCACGGCATCATGTCGTATTATGAAAAAATCGACAAAGGTAAGCTGGCCATCAAGGCATTAGGTGATTATAAGGATGCTCTGGAGCGAAAAGACCAGGTAGCTGCAGCGGAGAACCTGAAAGTATTTGAAGCCAACTATGCCTATTTTGGCTATGGTTATTATGACGACCCAAACGATCTGGTTCCCAATGTCCCCGTTGCATTTTATTCATTCCATATCATGGTTATCCTGGGGGTTCATTTCATGATTTTATTTATTGTGCTTCTGGTGCTGCTCTACAAGAAAAAAATAGAAGAAATCAGGTGGGTACTTTATGTAGCCTTGTGGACTATTCCACTGGCCTACATCGCTTCACAGGCCGGGTGGGTTCTGGCAGAAATGGGTCGACAGCCATGGGTGGTACAGGATTTAATGCCCACGCTCAGCGCAGTATCCAATATCGATAAATCATCTGTGGTGGTGACTTTCTGGATATTTGCCGTCACCTTTACTGTGCTGCTGATTGCAGAAATTAAAATTATGGTTTCACAGATCGTTTCCGGATCAAAAAATGAAGGAGGGCACTAATTATGTTTGAAAACTTATCATATCTCGCATTACAACAGTATTGGTGGATGATCGTATCCTTACTTGGAGCCATTCTGGTATTTATGTTTTTCGTTCAAGGCGGTCAAACCATGATTAAAAGTCTGGGCAAAACCGACAACGAAATAAAAATGCTTGTCAACTCACTTGGACGCAAATGGGACCTCACCTTTACCACCCTGGTCACCTTTGGTGGTGCCGCTTTTGCCTCCTTTCCATTGTTTTATTCCACCAGTTTTGGCGGGGCTTACTGGGTTTGGATGCTGATTTTATTTGCCTTCATTATTCAGGCCGTTTCGTATGAATACAGAACCAAAGCCGATAATTTCCTTGGTGCCAAAACCTATGAGACCTTTCTGTTTATCAATGGATTGTTGGGGACTATCCTCGTGGGTACCGCAGTAGCCACGTTCTTTACTGGTTCCGATTTTTTGGTGACCAACATGAACCACAGCATCTGGCAAAGCCCTTACAGAGGTTTGGAGCTGGCCTTTAACTTTGCCCGTTACGAAACGTTTATCAACCTTTCGTTGGGGTTGGCCGTATTCTTCCTGGCCAGAGTTCTGGGAATTCTGTATTTCTTCAATAACATAGAGGACGAAACCATTCTGGGACGTGCCCGCAAACAGTTGTTATTTAACGCATTGCCGTTTTTGGTCTTTTTCCTGTTTTTCCTAATTAATGTATTGTTGATGGATGGATTTGGATACGATGCCGATGGTGTGGTGAGCATGGTTCCATACAAATACTTCAACAACCTCATCGACATGCCTTTGAACACGGTTATCTTACTTTTGGGTGTGGTGGCAGTTTTATGGGGAATCTACCGTGGGGCATTTCATTACGAAAAATGTGGAACCAAAGCCATCTGGTTTACCGGTGGAGGTACCATTCTCACCGTGTTCGCATTACTGATTCTGGTTGGATTTAACAACACCTGTTTCTATCCTTCCACCAGCGATTTACAAAGCTCACTTACCATTGAGAATTCGTCGTCGAGTAAATACACATTGGTGGCCATGAGTTATGTTTCGTTGCTGGTTCCATTTGTTGTTGCCTACATCTGGTATGCATGGAGTTCGCTCAACAAGAAACCCATAACTGCCGAAGAAATGGAAGATGACCATCATGCTTATTAGTTGATTTTATTCACCTTAAAAAAACAGAAAAATGTATTTAAAAGAAATATTGTGGTTGATCAGCTGGCCGGTATTTATCTGGTTTAGCTACAAAATGGTTCGGTATGCTTTAAAGAAACTGGATCGACCCGAGGCATAATTGCCCCTTAACTAATTCATTTTTAAACTTACCCCGGCTACCATGCCGGGGTTTTTTCTATTGGTGAAATTTTACAAACAATCCTTCCATTTGCCACGATGAGTTTAATTTTCTGACAACTCCTGATATCAGTTCGTCCCTCTATCCTTTTACCATTCTTAATACAGGAATCTAATATTACGTAAATATCAAGTTTTTCTAAAACTTACTAACTGATAGTAAACAGCTCAATATATATAACATACAGGCTATTTAATCGGGTCCTTTTTTGCTTCTTAACCAGATTATCGACGGAAGTTAACAGGTAATTAAAGTTAAGTTCACAGTATGATAAGTTTTTCGTAATATGCTCTTAACCATGTGATAACCTGGCTACCGATATATTTGCACAATTAAATATCAGCAGAAATGTGCCACAATAAACCAGGATTTTTACCCATTTCAATTATCGCATACTTTTTTATCTCTTAATGATTCAATTATTATAATAAACAACATACATACCTACTCTACTTATAACCAAAAGACAACTAAACATGGAACCTAAAAAATTATTTATCCTATTATCTATCGCCTGGATATTTTCGGGTACATCGCTTTGGTCGCAAGTGGCTCACCACACACAATCGGCCTACAAAGCTAATATAATGGAAGTTGAAGCTCCCATGGAAACCATTATCATTATGGGTTCTCTGGCAAACCTCCAAACGCAGTATGAACAAGCGAATGGTGCCGACCTCAGAAATCATGCCTTCGGAGAGGACTTTGCCAAAAAGATGTATTTGATAGAGAAAAACTACACCTACACAACCGAGGCTGCTCCGGGTGCTTTCAGTGGGCATGTGATGATAGAAAAACCCGCCATTTACCAAAGTGTAAGCAAAATCAACAAATACTTCACCAAAGGTGTACGAAAGGGTACCATTGATAAAACGGAGGCGGAACAAAAGCTGGAACATGTACTGGGAGTTGCTATCGTACTCTGTCATCAGGAATCATCTCAAATTGAACATCTGCTTGAGAAATCAAACGATGTGACTGAAATGATTTTAGTCTTTGATAACATACAAGTTCAATGGAATTAAAAAATCGAAATAAAACAATACTAAATAAAAATCACTAAATCAAAAAAACCAACAACAATGAAGAATTTCTACATGATGATTCTCTTTCTATTTCTGGGGACAGCCTTGTTTTCCCAGAATGAGAATGTTACCGGAATGGTTACCGACAAAATAACCGGAGATCCTTTGCCGGGTGTAAATGTGCTCGAAAAAGGCACTCTTAACGGATCAGTTACCGATGCAAAGGGTATTTACATATTAACTGTTAGTTCAGAGGCTACACTTATTTTTTCATTTATTGGCTATGAGAATTTGGAAGTGCCCGTAGGCGCTCAAAAAACCATTAACGTAGAATTAAATGAAAGTTCGGTGAATCTGGATGAGTTTGTGGTAACCGCTTTGGGTATCGAACATGCTAAAAAAACAGTAGGTTATTCAACCCAACAAGTGGAAGCCAAGGAGCTCGAACAAGTGGATGCTCCCAACATTGGAAGCCTGCTCACCGGTAAAGTGGCCGGGTTGACAGTTAACAATCCTACCGGGATTTTTCAGGCACCGGTTTTTTCACTACGTGGAAAAACACCATTAATTGTAGTTGACAACATACCGGTCGAAACAGATTTCTACGACCTGTCGTCAAACGATATAGCCGACATCACCGTATTAAAAGGCACTTCTGCTTCTGCCTTGTACGGTTCAAGAGGGCGCAATGGTGCTATCCTGATCACAACAAAAACCGCTGACAAAGAGGGACTGGAAATTACCCTCTCAAACCGCACCATGTTTACTGCAGGCTTTACGGTTTATCCTGAAACTCAAACCCAATACGGAAACGGATCGAATGGTCAGTATGCCTTCTGGGATGGCCAGGATGGTGGCATCTCTGACGGCGATATGATCTGGGGGCCCAAATTTGAGCCAGGCAAGATGATCCCGCAATGGAATAGTCCCATCTACGACAATGCTACCGGCGAATCCATTCCCTGGTACGGAGATGTCGCAGGCACCAAATACGACGACCAGTCACGCTATTCGAGAACTCCTACCCCATGGGAGCAACACGACAACCTGAAAGACTTTTTGGGAACAGGTATCGTTACCAACTCCGATTTTTCGATGGCCTACAAAAGTGCCAAATTTAGTTACCGGTTTTCCGGAAATTATTCTTACCAAAAAGGTCAGGTACCCAACACTGATCTGAGCAACGGTGGTGTTCATTTTGCTTCAACAGCCAAACTGGCCAACAATCTTACCCTCGACAGCAAGCTTTCATACGGAAAAGTGTATTCCACTAACTATCCCAGATATGGCTATGGCCCTAAAAACCACATGTACACAATCCTGATTTGGATGGGTGACGACGTTAATGGTCAGGATCTGGATGCTCATCAATATATCCCGGGAATGGAAGGATACCGTCAGGCAAACTACAATTATGCCTGGTACAACAACGTATATTTTGCAGCTTATGAGTTAACTCAGATGTATGATGCCGATATTATAAATGGCCAGTTGAGCCTTAAATGGGATATAAGCAAAGACTTTTCGGTACAGATGAGAACCTCTGCCATCAGCAAAAATTTGTTTGAAGACAGAAAAAGTCCCAAGTCGTACCTAAACTATGGTGACCCGCGTGATGGCGACTATAAAACCTGGAATTCCAAATGGCTTACCATGGACAACGATTTGTTGGCTACCTACCACAAGCAACTCACCTCTCAGATAAACCTGACAGTGAATGCCGGTGCTGCAACCAACTACCGCAAATATGGCCAGGACTATAATGCTACCGATGGAATTATCGCTCCCTGGGTGTATAGCCTAAGCAACACAAAAGGAAACGTAAAAGCTTCCACCTACCTGCGTGAACGAGCCTTACGCAGTGTTTATGCTACCGCTGATGTGGATTTTTATAATATCTTCTTTTTGACCTTCTCCGGAAGAAACGACTGGTCGTCAACACTTCCCGTTGCCAATAACTCCTATTTTTATCCTTCGGTTTCGTTGAGTACACTGGTTTCCAATTTAGTAACCATGCCCAAAGCCATCGACTACCTGAAGGTTTATGGTTCGTGGGCTTCAGTTTCCAGCGACTTAGATCCTTATCAAACATCATCCTACTATACCAATGCCGGAAGTTACGATGGAACAACCATGATTAACTATCCCGGTGATATCATCAATCCCAACATTAAACCCGAGAAATCCACCTCTATCGAGCTGGGTCTGTCCACAGCTTTTCTGAAAAATAAATTTGCTCTTGACGTTACCTATTACAACGTGGTAGATGAGAATCAGATATTGGATTTTCCAATAACCCCTTCAACAGGATTTAGTTCACGTAAAGTAAACGGCAACGAATACACTACCAACGGTGTAGAGGTTGTATTAACGGCCAAACCCATACGCAACCGCAATTTCCAGTGGGATGTGCTTGTTAACTGGTCGCATCATGTAAAAAAACTCACCAAAATCTATGGTGATGAGGAAAAATACAACTATTTATCAGTTGGTGAGCGAGTTGACAACTTCTATACCACCGGATGGATGAAATCTCCCGACGGAAAAGTCATTCTTTCGGAAACCACCGGATTGCCTACCAAAGATTCCTATCCTCAAATGATGGGACATCAGGATCCCGACTGGACTTTTGGTTTTACCAACAATTTTAAATACAAAAAACTTTCGATGGACATAGGCATTGATGGAGCTGTTGGAGGAGTGTTTTGGTCCAGAACCATTGAGAAGATGTGGTGGGGTGGAAAACACCCCAATTCGACCACCTGGCGCGATGCTGAATATGCCGCAGGTGAACCTGTATATGTTCCAGATGGGGTAAATGTGGTGAGTGGCGAACTTGTTCGTGGCGTGAATGGAGAAGTTATTTCGGATACCCGTGTTTATCAAGACAATACCACCGCCGTTAGCTGGCAAACCTGGAGTCAGAACTATCCTTACCGTGCCCGAGTTACCGAGGACGAAAGCAGTGAATTTGCCAATGTGGTTAGCCGGACTTTCGTTAAACTTCGCACAGTTTCGCTTACCTATGATGCTACCAGCCTGTTCAATATCAAAGGATCGAAAAAATTCGAGATTTATGCCTTCGGATATAACCTCCTGATTTTGAAAAAAGCCATCATTGTTGATCCGGATTTCGGTCAGGACAACGATTTACAGGATCCTTCAGCACGATACCTCGGACTTGGTTTTAAATTCACCATCTAAATTTTTACAAAATTTTTAAAAAAAACTGAACCATGAAAACAATAAAAATCCTTTTTTATATCTCCATCGTGATCATCGCCTTCAGCTCCTGTAGGAAACTGGAAGATATCAATGCCAATCCCAACAACGTTTCGGAATCGCACCCGCAATTGCTGCTAACCGCCATTGAGTGGAATGCTTTTCAGGTAGAGGGAGTATCACCCTTATTTGCTACCAGAATGGTAGTTCAAACCGATGGTGAAGAACCCAATCAGTATTATAGCTGGGACAGAGGTAGTTTTGATTACTATTCCCGCCTTAGAGATGTTACAAAAATGATGGAAGAGGCTACCCGCATCGAAAACACTTCTTATCAGGCACTTGCTAAGTTTTTCAGGGCTTGGTACTTTTATAAATTGACTATCCAGTTTGGCGATATTCCCTATTCACAAGCACTTTTGGGCGAAGAAGAAGCTTTGTTTACCCCCGTTTATGACACACAAAAGGATGTATTTGTGGGAATTCTTAACGAACTTAAAGAAGCCAATGAAATGATGGGTGACGATAGGATTGACGGAGACATTATTTACAATGGAGAAGCAACCCAATGGCGAAAAATGATCAATTCCTTCAGATTGAAAGTGTTGATGTCGTTATCCAAAAAGCAGGGAGATGCCAATTTGAACATCGCGGCTGAATTTGCTCAGATTGTTAACAACGAAGTCCTATTTGAATCTGTGGAAGACAACTGTCAGTTGGTGTTTGTTGACCAATTGGGTAATCGGTATACTGAATTCAACGCAAGTAGTTATGGTTCTTCCAGATATGGGGACTCAACCTTTGTTCAAAAGTTACGCGACCATCAGGATCCCCGCCTCTTTATTTTTTATGAACAAACCCGGAATGCCAAAGAGGCGGGTTTACCTGTCAACGATTTCAACAGCTATGATGGAGGAAACCCGGTTGCCTCACCGGATGTGAACAACGAAAAGGCTTTGGCAGGAAACGCCTCCAAAGTTAATTCCCGTTATACCACGGATCCAACCACAGAACCCTCGGTTGCTTTGGGATATCCTGAATTGCAGTTGATTCTGGCTGAAGCTGTTGTAAGAGGATGGATCGCAGGAGATGCTAAAACATACTACGACAATGCCATCATGGGTTCGTTTGCCTTTTACAACACCTATGCCCAGGAGTATGCTTCCTGGGTAAATGAGGCAGCCGCAACTAATTACCTGACACAACCAATAGTGGATCTTGAAAACGCACTCACCCCGGAAGAAAAAATAGAAAAAATCATCATACAAAAGTACTTCCAATCGTTTTTGCAGGGTGGATGGAATGCCTATCTTGAACACCTGAGAACAGGATATCCGGATTTTGATTATCTTCCCACATCCACACCTCCATTGAGGTGGATGTATCCAAACGCTGAATATGAGCTTAATGCCGACAATGTTTCGCAGGCTATCAGCAGTCAGTTTGGTGCTGGTAACGATCAAACCCGTGTGGCTACCTGGTGGATCAATTAAGATTGTGTTCATTTAGCGACCATTTGATATAACATTTTCATTATTTTTTTGGTTTGTTTTGTCGGTTGCTTTGTTCACAATCAGGGAATGAGCAACCGACTTTTTTTTTAAAATATAACTAAACATGAAAAAATTACTAAAATTCTCTGCATTGATCTCTCTGATTTCAATGGGTATTATTTTCACCGCTTGCCAACAGCGTGCAACTAACCAGCAATTCATAGTGAGCGCTCCGGCCGGAAACCGGTATTGTGAGATTGTCAAAAGCGGAGAATCCATTATCCCCAATGGTCGAATACTCACTCCGATGGGCAAACAAATTACAGTAGCGCCTCATCCTTATGGCTTGGTTTTAAGCCCCGATGGAACGGTGGCTGTAACGGCCAATTCAGGTACAAATCCGTTTTCCATTTCGGTAATAAAAAACCTGGATAGCGACAATATTCAGGTTACCCAGATACCTGAGGGACCTGACAACGACAAAGGGGTGCTTGAGTCTGTTTTCATGGGACTGGCTATCTCTGACGACAACAAGGTTGTATATGTTTCTGGAGGAAACTCCAACAATGTTTACCTATTTGATTTAAACACCTCCCAAAAAGTTGACTCCATCAATTGCGCTTCCTCCTGGAATGGAAATGAGTATGGCCATGGATATCTGGGGGATATGGCCCTGTCGGCTGATGGCAACACCCTTTATGTAGTTGATCAGATCAATTTCTGTTTGAATATCATTGATATAAAACAACGAAAACTAACAAACAGGGTTCAGGTGGGTCGATATCCTTTTGGTGTAACCTTATCACCCGATGGAAAGAAAGCCTACGTGGCCAATGTGGGAATGTACGAATACAAACCTATAACAGGACTGGATGTAAAGCATCTGAAAGAGCAGGCCCTGGATTATCCCACTTCGGCCTATCTGTCAGACCAAGCAATTGAGGGATATGCACTTAACGATTCCATGTCGGTTCCTCCTTTGGGTGATCCCAACGTGCCTGAATCTTTCTCGGTGTGGGTTGTCAATCTGGGTGATTCGGCTTATGTGTCAGCAAAAATCAAGACCGGCTTTCTTGTTGGAGAAGTGATTGAAGGGATTGCTGCTGTTGGTGGCTCCAGTCCCAATTCTGTAGTGGCTTCCGATAAATATCTTTTCGTGAGCAATGGCAACAACGACCTGATTTCTGTCATCAACCCTGATACCGATAGCATTATTAAGCAGATCCATTTGTATGCGGATACCCGGTTTTCAAATCTGCGGGGTGTAATTCCATTTGGATTGGCTCTTTCTCCTGATATGAAAAGACTGTATGTAGCTGAATCAGGAATCAACGCGGTTGCCGTGATAAATGCCGAAACGCTCGACGTTTTGGGTCATATTCCGGTTGGTTGGTTTCCATCCAAATTAAAAGTGACTCCTGACGGAAAAAAACTTGTTGTGGCCAATGCGAAAGGATTTGGTAGCGGTCCCAATGGTGGTGCTGATTTCGATCCCTCCATTGCGGGAACTTACATAGGCAGCATTATGTATGGAACCGTTTCAATTATGGATATTCCCGACGAAAGCCAACTTGACGCACTCTCTCAAAAAGTAATGAGCAACAATTTTAAAATAGAACCTTATAAAAAAAACCAGGATAACAACCCCTTGCCTGCCTACCCCGGAGAGTTTACATCACCAATCAAATACGTGGTGTTCCTTTCTAAAGAAAACAGAACCTTTGATGAAGTGTTTGGTCAGGTGAAAGAAGCCAGGGGCGACCCCTCCATGGCCAGATATGGAAAAGGTGTTTCATTCAAAAACAGCACACAAACAGATTCAGTAAATAATGCCGATATCATGGTAAATCACCTGGCTTTAGCTCAAAGGTTTGGCATTTCCGATAATTTCTATGTTGATTCGGATGTATCTGCCGACGGTCATCGCTGGTTGACCTGCACTTATCCCAACGAATGGGTAGAAACCAGTGTAGCAGCTTCATATGGTGGACGCAGAGGGATGAATCAAAATTCCATGGCTCCCGGAAATCTTGCGTTTGTAGGGGCGTCAGGTGCCATTTATCCCGAAGATTATAACGAAGCAGGATCGATGTGGGAGCATTTAGAGAGAAACAACATATCCTTGTTCAATTTTGGTTTCAGTGTTGAACTCGCCGGTGCCATTTCTGATTCAACCATGAAATACGGAGGCGAAAAATACCTGGTAAACTATCCTGTACCTGCCCCGGTTTTTGTTAACTCTTCACGGAAATATCCCACTTTCAACATGGCCATACCCGACCAGTTCAGGGCTGATATTTTTATTGATGAATACACCCAAAAGTGGTTGAAACCGGGCATGGAACCTCCCGGATTTATCTCGATCATCCTTCCAAACGACCATGGAGCAGGCGAAAGGCCGGCGGCAGGATTCCCCTTCCGCGAAAGTTATATGGCCGATAACGATCTGGCCCTCGGACGTATCATTGAATTCCTGTCTTCAACGCCTTTCTGGAAAAATATGGCCATTGTGGTTACCGAAGATGATGCTCAAAATGGCCAGGACCATGTGGATGCCCACAGAAGCATCCTGATGGTTATTTCGCCATACGCCAAAAAAAACTATGTAGGTCACCATCATTATAGTTTTGGCAGCATTTTTAAAACTTTCTGGAATATTCTCGGAATACAGTATTTGAATCAATTTGATGCGGGGGCATCGGATTTATCAGATTTGTTTTCCGGCCAACCCGACTTCACTCCATATCACGCCTTACCTGTTGATATGCGGGTGTTCGATGCACAGAAGGCGCTTGACCCGTTTGACGAAAAATTTGATTGGAAGGCTGTGGCCAACTCCCCGAAATTAGATCATGTGGATGACATGATCAATCCATAAAGCCTTCTCATTATGAAAAAATTGCTTCTACTTGCATTCCTCTTACAGTTGGGATGGCTAAGGGCACAAGTAACCTCCGTACAAACGGATACCATTACTTTTCACGAAGTCGTTATTGTGGCTCAACGGAGTTCCGAAAAGCATTACACAAGCCTCTCGGCGATCTCGCTGTTGCAAGAGAAACAAATCAGGCAATTATCACCTGCCACCCTACCCGAAGCCATGGAACGAATGCCGGGCGTTTGGATGCAACGAACCAATCTGGGAGGTGGCTCTCCTTTTATTCGTGGACTTACCGGATATCAGACGCTTATCCTCATCGATGGCATCAGGCTAAACAACGCTACCTTTCGCTCTGGCCCAAACCAGTATCTCAACACCGTTGATCCGTTGATGTGCAGTAGAATCGAGGTGATGAGGGGTTCAGGGTCTGTTCAATATGGCTCCGATGCCATTGGTGGCACCGTTTACATTCAAACCATTGAACCAAAATATTCAAACCAAAAGCCCCGCATCACAGGATTGGTTTTTGGAAAATGGATGAGCGACAACATGGAAAAAATTACACGTGCGCAGGTGGACTTTTCTTCTAACAAGGTAGCACTGGTATCGGGATTCTCAATCAAAAAATTTGGCGACATACACCCGGGTAAACAGGGTAAAGTGCTGATTCCAACCGGCTACAGCGATTATTCCGGCGATCTCAAGTTGAAGATAAAACTTGATCATTCCAAAGAAATGATCTTTGCCCTTCAGCATAATATTCAGCAAGATGTCCCCCTTTATCACCAGATTCAATCCGGGGCATTTTCTTTGTACAGTTTCGACCCCCAGCAACGTAGTATGGCCTATTTAAAATTCAAAATGTACACCAGCCAACCATTGTTTTCACAAATCAATGCCACACTTTCCGTTCAGTATTCGTTTGAACAACGAAATATGAGAAAATCAAACGCCAACCACACAGCGGTGGAAAAAGACGGCATTACTACTACGGGGTTCATTCTGGAGAATATATCTTCGTTGTCGGAAAAATGGACCGCCACCACTGGTGTTGAGACCTATTACGACCATGTCGCCAGTTCTGCTTCTACAATCATAACTGACGGCGTTTCTCAGGAATCGGAACGAGGATTGTATCCCGATAATTCTTCCATGTTGAGTACTTCCCTGTTTACCATTCATAAAATTGAACAGGGACGGTTAACCATTCAAACCGGAGCCAGGTATAATTTTATAGAACTGGTGGTGGACGATCCCCTATTTGGCAGGTCCCACATTACCCCCAATGCTTTGGTGGGTTTGCTAAGTGCCGGGTGGGCATTAAGTCCGTTATTCAGGATTTCGGTCTCTGCCAATACGGCTTATCGCGCACCCAATATCAGCGATGTATCCAGTTTTGGAATAGCCGATTTCAGGTATGAAGTTCCTAATTTTGGATTAAAACCGGAGAAGGCTTTTAACATGGAACTGGGGTTTCAGTTTAAGAGAGAAGGGTGGTTTGCTTCCTTATTTTTATACCGAAATTTACTTACCGACCTGATCGACAATGTAAAGACTACCTATATGGGGCAGGATTCCATTGATGGCATCCAGGTTTATCATCGGGAGAATATTCACCGGGCTATTATCAGAGGTGCGGAAGCAGAGTTGACACATGTTTTTTCCAGTAAACTGTCAGCCAGGGCCTATGCAATCTATACCTATGGTTTCAACTCTGAAAATAATGAGCCGATAAGACGAATACCTCCGTTCAATGGCTACGTTGGTGGTATTTATCGTCCCTTTCGTCAATTGAGTTTTGATGCAGGGATTATGTTTGCCTCCAGCCAAAACCGGTTGAGCCATGGTGATATTGACGACGACCGGATTGCTGATGGGGGGACGCCCGGCTGGACTTCAGTACATATTGAAAGTCATTTTGAATGGAAGATGCTGAAATTCAATACCGGACTTGAGAATATTCTCAATACATTGTATCGGGTACACGGTTCAGGAGTGGATGCCCCGGGAAGAAGGTTCTGGGTTTCACTTACCATTGGCTTTTAATACAACCTTAATCCTCACTTTATATACAATTAACACAAATACAGGACTTTTGGCTACAACCAACATAAGCCAATTGAATGAAACTATCGCTTAACCACACCCGGGAATTTTCAAAACTACTCCAAACTGACATTTCAAAATTTACAGAAACACAACGTCTTCGTTTTCCATTACAGGAAACCCTCAAAATGGACCTGCATTGTCATGACTACAACAGTGATGTACCCGACGAAATCCTTGGCCGCATTCTCAACGTCCCGGAGACCTGGACTCCCACTGAAACCGTACTTAAAACACTTCAGCAAAACGGATGCAATGCCTTTACTATCACCAACCACAACAATGCCCGTTCGTGCTACGAACTGCAAAACAAAGGCGTAGATATTCTTACTGGTGCCGAGTTTAGCTGCACGGTTCCCGATTTCAAAATTGGTATTCATGTGTTGGCTTACGGCTTCACTCCTGCCCAGGAAACCATGCTTAATAAACTCAGGAAAAATGTGTACGCCTTTCAGGAATATGCTGTTTCGCATGATATTCCAACGATTTGGGCACACCCACTCTATCACTATAGCCCGAAACACATTCCGGGTATGGCCTTTTTCAATAAAATGTCGCTGGTTTTTGAACGCTTCGAGGTGATCAACGGGCAACGCGACACCTGGCAAAACCTCTTGGTTAAAAGCTGGATTGAGAGCCTGACACCAGCCGTTTTGGAATCAAATTCATACCTTTCGGGGATAAAACCCACTGATTTTTGCCGGCATTCATACCGCAAAACCATGACCGGTGGTTCGGACAGCCACATGGGAATTTTTACCGGACTTTCGGGCACCTACCTGCATGTACCTGATCTTGAAGAACGTAAAAAGTCGACACCGGTATCAGAGTTAGCCCTTGAAGCCATAAAAAAAGGGCAAATGGCTCCTTATGGTTCGCACAACAACAACGAAAAACTCAATATTGCCTTTCTGGATTATGTTTGTCAGATAGCCATTAACCACAAAGATCCGGGATTGCTCCGGCTGCTTCTTCACAAAGGCAGCAACCAGGACAAAATGCTCGCCCTGGTTATTTCCAACGCTTTCGCTGAATTGCAACAGCACAAAACCACCATGAAATTTGTGGAATTGTTTCATGACTCGTTTAATGGGGTGGAACCCGGGAACCTGCAACGAATGCTCATCAAAAAACCGTATAAACCGGTATTTGATGAAGCCATGAAAATCGCAAAAGCAAAAAACACAAACCCGGGTGAAGCTGCGGCTGTGTACACAAAAAGTGTACAAAACATCGGCGAAGAATTGAACAAATTGTTGTGGAACCGGGCAATAAAAAAGATTGAGCATCTGCAACAAGAAAATGACTTTAGTAAATTGTCGCTCAGCCAGTTGCTAAAAGAATTTGAACTACCGGTAGATTTACGGACGTATTTATCCAAAAATAATGGCGAAAAAAAAGACAAAAACTTCTCCAACAAGAACCAGCTTTTGAAGTTTCTGGATGGTCTTTCGTTTCCATTTCTGGCATCAGGTATGTTGCTGGCAGCCAATTTTACCAGCATTAAAGTCCTGTACAATGCACGACCGATGTTAAACGATTTTTCGGATCACTTGCAAAAGTACAAACACCCGAAACGGATGCTCTGGTTAACAGATACCTTTGAGGACAAAAACGGAGTATCGATGGTGTTAAAAAGTATGTTGCACCACATTCAACAACGCGATTTACCCATTGATATATTGGTTTGTTCCGATCATTTAAAATCAGAAAAAAACCTGATTGTGGTGAAACCAGATGCCACTTTTACACTTCCATTTTACAGCCAGCAACCCATCAGGATTCCCAATATCAACAAAATAAATGCTATTTTCAAAGAGGGCGAGTACGACCGGGTTATGACCTCTACTGAGCTGCCCATGGGACTTGTAGCACAATTTCTTAAACACGCCTACCATGTGCCTGCCTATTTCTATCTGCACACCGATTGGATGATGTTTGGAAAAAAAGTGCTACACCTTGACAAACCGGGTTCGGACCGGCTAAAGCGCTTTTTAAGAACCTACTACGGCCTGTTCGATTTGGTTTTTGTGCTAAACAAAGATCAAAAAAACTGGCTTTCAGGTGAAGACATGAAAATCAGCAAAGAAAAAGTGAAACTGACTGCTCATTGGGTGGATGAAATCTATCAAACCACCGATAAAACAATGGTTTCACCTGGATCAAAAAACAAGGAGTTGCCCACACTGATGTACGCCGGGCGTATAAGCAAGGAAAAAGGAATCATGGAGCTTCCCGAAATTATCGGTAAAATACGGGAGAAAATTCCTGATATCAAGGTAATTATCGCGGGTACCGGCCCGGATGAAGATCAATTAAAGCAACTTTTGCCTCAGGCTGATTTCACAGGTTGGCTCGACCAAAAACAACTCATCGACCACTATGCCAGTGCCGATTTATTGCTCTTACCCAGCCGATTCGATACCTTTAGTTGCGTAGTACTTGAAGCCATGAGTTGCAGTCTGCCCGTAATTGCCTATAATACCAAAGGCCCGAAGGACATTATTTCCAACGGAATAAACGGGTTTTTGGTAAACGACAAAGAAGACTTCCCGCACCAGGCAATTTTATACCTTCAAGATGATAGTTTCCACCAAAAAGTGCGTGCGGCCGCCCTGCATCGTTCTACTGAATATAATGCTGAAAATATTGTAAATCAGCTACTCACCGACGTACAACTCACTTTGTAAACACCTATTCATGACCGGTAACACTAACAATTGGGTCTGGTGGAAACATGGAGCCATTTATCAAATTTACACACGCAGCTTTTTCGATTCAAATGGAGATGGAATAGGCGATTTGTCCGGTGTTACACAAAAGCTGGATTACCTGAAACAGTTAGGCATTTCAGCCATTTGGCTGACCCCGGTTTTCGAAACACCCAATTTCGATTTTGGATACGATGTGCGTGATTACCAGGAGATAGATCCAACACTTGGTACCATGGAGGATTTCAAGGAGATGATACATGAAGCCAAAAAGCGGAATATCCGTGTGATTTTGGACATGGTGCTCAACCATACCTCCCACCTGCATTCGTGGTTTCTGGAGTCTAAATCATCCCCTGAAAACCCAAAGCGTGACTGGTATATCTGGAAAGATAAGGTAGATGGTGGCCCGCCCAATAACTGGAAAAATGCCTTCGGGGGAAGTGCCTGGGAATGGGATGCCAAAACCGAACAGTACTACTTCCATTCTTTTTTAAAAGAACAACCCGATCTCAACTGGCGCAACCCGGAAATCCTCGCGATTTTTTCTAATATCATGAAATTCTGGTTAAACCTTGGGGTGGATGGCTTTCGCCTGGATGTGATCAACATGATTATCAAGGACAAGAAATTCAGGGACAACCCTACCCGCTTAAAGCTTCCGTTCTTTCAGGAACAAAAATACAATTTCAATCAGAACAAGTCATTAAAAATTGTGAAGCACCTGCGTAACATTATGAATGAATATCCGGAAAAATTGCTTGTGGGTGAAATATATACGCTTCCACCCGGAAACACAAATGCCGCTGTAAGCTATTTGGGCAATGGCAACGATTCGCTCCACCTGGCCTTCGATTTTTCGCTTCTCTTTTCTAAATGGAACGCCCGAGGCTATTACCTCAACCTGAAAAAATGGCATAAACTCATTCCCAGAGAAGGCTGGCCCTGTCATGTGCTGTCGAACCACGATCTGCACAGAAGTTTTAACCGGAACGGGTTATTTCTTGAACAGGAAAAAAAAGCGAAAGTAGCCGCAGTGCTTATGCTGACTTTGCGCGGAACGCCCTTTATTTATTATGGAGAGGAAATTGGCATGGAGAACACACCGGTTCCCAGAAACAAAATCAGCGATCCGCTAGGCTTGAAATTCTGGCCGCTTTATTCAGGCCGCGACCAAGCCCGCAGGCCCATGTTATGGAACAATACCGTACATGCCGGGTTTTCAACACAGAAACCCTGGCTGCCCGTAAACAACCGCTATCAGGAAAAATGTGTTGAATATCAAGCCAAAGATGAAATGTCCATTTATTCCCTTTACAGAAAGCTGTTACGCATCCGTTCGGCAAAAACCTCACTTACAGAGGGAAGGATGGAATTTCTGGAAAAAGGTCAATCCGGAGTGCTTTCGTATTTAAGACAACATAACGAAGAAAAGATCCTGGTGGTTCTCAACTTTACTTCACGAAAAAAAACCATCGCATTGCCCCGAAATACCCATTGGAAAGTACTGCTCAACACATACATCAGTTTCAACGACCGGACACAACACAATTTTCTGGTTTTACTGGGCTATGAGGCGGTTGTGTTGCAACAGTTGTAGAATCTGAAAAAGTGATGGACCGCAGATTTTTATGATCATTGTGATCGGTTCATAATAGTTTATTTCATAAGCTTATCACTCCACTACTCCCTACTTTCCTCTTTTTCACCACTACCAACAAAATACTATATTTGCATCCGGTATTCAATCAATCATTTAGTACAATCATCATGCGGATTATATCTTTTATTACCCTATTTTTTGTGTTAATCGGTTCTCTTTCAGCGCAAAGCTATCACGGTGATGCCGGAAAAGCCATTAAAGGTGCTACGGTAAACGTAGGTGCCATGGCTCTGGACACCATCACCGACTACAGCAACTTTTCAGGGATAAAAACCCCCAACAAAAACTGGAAAGCACCTGATTTTAAAACCAATCCTGACCGCATCATCTATCAGGAAGCACCTTTATCACAGAGGGCCAATAAACCCGTTAGCCGCGAAATGTCGCCTGCACCCACCAGGGATTTCCTCTCACTGGAAGACAACCAGCGATCGATACCTCCCGACGTAATGGGCGCTGCCGGTCCCAACCACCTGATGACCACCCTGAATACGGAAGTCCGCATACAGGACAAAGAAGGCAATGTGTTGATGACTACCTCTTTAGGAAATTTTTGGAAACCACTTCCCGGCACTTCCGGTACTTTTGACCCTAAAATCCTGTACGATCCTTACAACGACCGTTGGATTATGACCACCCCCAGTGGTTCGAATGTGAGTGAATCGAAGTTGTACATTGGTGTAAGCACCTCGTCGGACCCCATGGGCGACTGGAACTTTTACTGGGTAGATACCGATGCTTCCAATATCGCCTGGTTTGATTATCCCAGCATTGGTTTCAATAAGAAATGGATTACTGTAAGTGGAAACATGTTTGGTGGCGATTACTACCGCACGGTGTTTGTTTTTGATAAGATGGCGGCCTACAATGGCGATGAGGACATCAATTTTACCCGATTTACCACTTACGAAGGATTTACCCTGGTGCCATCGGTTACCTACGATAATGAAACTGAAGATCAGTACCTTATTGCCACCGGTGATGGCGATCAAAACGGATACGGATACATCAAGAAATTCAAACTCAGTGGCGAGCTCAACAATCCGGTTTTTGAATACCAGGGCGACATTGGAATACCAGAACCCTGGTCAGGATGGGGTGGCGATTTTGGTAATTTTCTGCCACAGCTGGGCTCCTCGCAATTGATAAACTCAGTGGACGCGCGCATGGAAACCGTTATTTACCGCAACAACAAACTATGGGCGGTACACCATGTGTTTCTTCCGGCAGGAGACCCACAGCGTTGCGCCGTGCAATGGTGGGAGCTTGATACCGATGGAGTAATTCTTGAACATGGCCGAATTGAGGATCAGTCAAATACATTTTCATTTGCTTTTCCTTCCATCGCGGTAAACGCCAACGAAGATGTTATGATTGGGCACAATGTATTTTCAAGTACCCAATATGCCGGCGCAGGATATTCATTTAAAGCCTATTACGACGAACCCAACTCCATGCGGACCTATTACCAGTACAAGGAAGGCGAAGCGCCATATTACAAAACCTATGGTGGCGACCGCAACCGTTGGGGTGACTATTCGGCCACTTGTGTGGATCCCGAAAACGATATCGACTTCTGGGCTTTACAGGAATTTGCCATGATACCTCAAGGAGGAGATACCTGGGGAACCTGGTGGGCCATGGTGAAGCCATCCTTTTCTCCGGTAGCCGATTTTACATCGGATGAAACCCTTATTCCTACCGGTGAAAGCATCAATTTTACTGACCTTACTATTGGCGTTCCTTCCGAATGGCAATGGGAATTTGAAGGCGGTGTTCCCGCTGTCTCCAGCGAACAAAATCCTCAAAATATTGTCTATCCAAACGAAGGCACCTTTACTGTTACCCTTACTGTTTCCAATTTGTTGGGAACGGATGTGGTTACCAAACAACAGTTTATCACGGTAAGTTCTTCCATCCTTCCTGAAATCAGTTTTTCAGTCGATATTGAGAAAGTTTGTGTCAATCAATCGGTGAGTTTTACCGATTTTACACTGTATAGTCCCATCCAATGGGAATGGCAATTCGATCCCTCTACCGTTACATTTGTCAATGGAACCGACCAGTACAGCCAAAACCCGGAAGTGGAATTCAATGAGGCCAACGTCTATGCGGTTACACTCACCGCCACCAACCTGAACGGATCTTCCACACTGACTGAATTTGATTTGATATCTGCCGGAGGCTATCAACCTTGGTTTGCCGAAGATTTTGAATACAATGGCTTTGATAGGAACAACTGGGAAATTGAGAACCCGGACAATAGCAAAACCTGGGAGATATTTTCCATTGGAGGCAACAATCCGGGACACATGGCGGCAGGTGTAAATTTCCGCGATTATCCGGCCATCGGGAAACGCGACCGGCTCATCTCCCCTCCTTTTAACCTGGAAGGAATGACCAATGCCTATCTTGAATTTCAGCATGCTTACACACAAAATACTGCCGTCCCGGCTACCGATTCGCTGATTGTTTACCTGTCGGCTGATTGTGGCGAAACCTGGACCCGGTTAAGAGCCATGGGTGAAGACGGTTCAGGTAATTTTGCCACCCACGAACCTACCGCCGATCTTTTCTTCCCGCAAGTGGCCTCCGATTGGTGTGGTGACGGCTGGGGCAGTGAATGTAACGTCATCGACCTGGGTGCATGGTTGGGAATGTCGAACATTAAAATTGCTTTCGAAACCTACAGCTTTTATGGAAATGCCCTCCTCATCGACAACGTAAGCATTTCGCAAACCGTTGGAATTGAGCAAAAACCAGTTATTTCAGAAGTTCAGATTTTCCCGAATCCGTCCAATGGAATCATCCATGTGTTGGTTCCTGAAAAATCAGGCATCCATCAGGTTGAATTGCTTAACCAAATGGGCACAAAGCTGATCAGCAAACCTGTAGGTGGCCCTGGCGAAATTTTATTGAACGAAAGCAGCCAGTATGCACCAGGAATTTATCTCATCAAAACCTCTGGAACCGGGAAATCCTTCACACACAAAATTATCATTGTCAGATAATTCCATTTGTTGTCGTTATGAATTTATTTTACACACCTCAACTTCAAAAACCGCAGTTTAAACTGGATGAAGAAGAGTCGAAGCACCTGATTCGGGTGTTACGAAAACAGATTGGTGATGTGATAACCACTACCGACGGAAAGGGTAAGTTTTATGAGTGTGAGATCATTGTTGGCAATGCAAAAGGATGTATGGTTGAGGTTAAGAGCGAAAGAAATGGGGATGACACCAGGAACTTCCTCATCCATCTGGCAGTAGCTCCCACCAAAAACATCAACCGTTTTGAGTGGTTTCTGGAAAAAGCCACCGAAATGGGTGTAGACAGCCTCACCCCCATCATCACATTTCACTCGGAGAGGCGTGATGTAAAGCCCGACCGACTTGAAAAGGTACTGGTGGCAGCCATGAAACAATCGCTAAAAAGCCAGCTTCCTGAATTGCATGATGCTGTGAAATTTAATCAATTCATCCAAAAACCCTTTGATGGCGATAAGTTTATTGCTTTTATCGATCGGGAGGTAACCCGCGAACTTGCCAGCCTTTGTAAACCAAACAAAAATACCCTGGTGCTGATTGGCCCTGAAGGCGATTTCAGCCATGAAGAAGTAGAAGCAGCCAAACAACAGGGATTTATTCCGGTTAAACTGGGACCTGCCAGACTAAGGACCGAAACTGCCGGCGTAGCAGCTTGTCATACCATTCACGTAATCAACCTCTTGAACACATAAACCAGCAAATGAAATTTACCAAATATATCATTCTAACCTTTATTGCACTGACTGTTTATTCCACCCAAGCACAGGAAGTATCTATTGCATTGGTGAAATACAATGGAGGTGGCGACTGGTATGCAAATCCCACTTCGTTGCCCAACCTGGTTAAATATTGTAATAGTCAGCTCAGCACCAGTATAAACCCGGATGTCCCCACTGTTCCCATCGGAAGCAGCGAAATTTTTAACTATCCTTTTGTGCATATTACCGGACACGGGAATATTATTTTAACACCTGAGGAGGTTGAAAACCTGCGGAAATACCTGATGGCGGGAGGCTTTTTACATATTTCCGATAATTATGGTCTTGATCCGTATATCCGCCGGGAGATGAAAAGGGTGTTACCTGATCAGGAGTTTGTGGAACTTCCGGTAAATCACCCAATCTATCACCAGAAATTTGATTTTCCAAATGGATTACCTAAAATCCATGAACACGACAACACTGACGCACAGGGTTTTGGGTTATTTGTCGGAAACCGATTGGTTTGTTTTTACGATTACGAATGCGATTTAGGTGATGGATGGGAAGATCCGGAAGTCCACCACGACTCACCCGAAAAACGAAAAGAAGCATTGGAAATGGGGGCAAATATGATGCAGTATGTATTTACCCGGTAACAAAAAAACTTTTTGTTTTTTTGAACTGAACTTTTGATCAAGTAAATACCACCATAAACAACAATTGTTTATTCAGTTTGTAAATTACACGGTAGTTGAGACATATCCGGGCTTTCTAAAATAGTGTTAAAATTTCACAAGTATTAGAAATGATGCTATTTTTGCAGCAAAAAGACTCACTATGCGAACATTCAAATCTCTAATAACAGTAGTCATATTGTTGGTTGGCATGACCGCCTTATCACAGCCAGCCAACGAAATGAAAGGACTTCCGGAAGGTGTTCAACTGATTAACCTGCGCGACGCTGACAATGCAGAGACGGGGTTTTCAGATATCCTGGCCAAGTATAAAGGCAAAGTAATTTATCTCGATTTCTGGGCCAGTTGGTGTGGCCCCTGCCGGGGAGAAATGCCGCATTCGGCCAACATGAAAAAACAACTTGCCGGTAAAGATGTAGTGTTTGTTTATATTTCTTCTGATCAGGATGCAGCCAAATGGGAAGGCATGATCAAACAACTTCAAATTACCGGAGAACATTATCTCACCAGCCAGAAAGCCTACCAGGAATACAACCAGTTGCTGAACGTAAAAACAATTCCGCGCTATGTAATCATCGACAAAGAGGGCCAAATTGTGAATACCAATGCCCCACGTCCCAGCAACCCTCAAAGTGTAACCGACGTGGAAAAACTACTGTAATCCTCACTATCAACCATAAAAAGGGCTTCTGCAAAACACAGAAGCCCTTTTTCATTTGATGGAAATTTGAAGAAACTACTTTTGATCCAGCTTTTCAAGGTTCTCAAGCCCTTTAACATCCATTGATTTTCCAATCTTTGAAATGGTGTTCATGTCGATGTTGCCGGTCATGCTTAAAATCATTCCCTCGTTGTCATCATCCACCAGCATCAGCAATTCCGAAATATGACCATCCTTTGTTTTCTTCACCAGAAAACGAATGTCGGTATTTTCCTCACGAATGGACATAAGTTCTAAATATTCGCCCAGTTTAACGGATTTCTTCACTTCAGTCATGAAGTCGAATTTCTGTCCTTCTTTAGGTTCATAAACCAACATCTTCAGGCTTTTTAGTTGATCCATCACATTTTGAGCCTCTTTTACACCTTCTGTGCTGTCATCGGTATCCAAATCGCTCAACATCTGAAACATCCCGGGCGAAATATTAATACTGGTGAAGCCTTCCTGGCCGGCGTACTTTTCGTACAATTTGTCGATGGGGGTTTGTGCCTGTAGCATGGCTGGCATCAGGGCAATTAACATGATTGCGGTTGATAAAATGATCTTTTTCATGGTATTATAATTTATTGGTTTCTAATGATGGGTATTTTTATTATGACCGAGTTTAACGTAAACCCGTGTAAATGAATTCAGATATTGTGAAGCTTTATTAATCTCATTGAGTTGGTTAGATTTTTCGACTGCTTTTTCCACCTTCTCTACCCCTTTCACCAGCTTCTCAGCCGATTGTTGCGCCGGTCGGAGGCCTTTATTCAACTCGTCGGAAACCTTATCAAGCAACCTGTTGGTTTCGTTAAACGCAAGTTTTGGATCGGTAATGGTACCATAAACCCGGGTGGGTTTTACCAGCTCACTGCCGATCCAGACAGCCAGAAAAACCAAAATGGCTGCTGCAATTCCGGTAATCCGGTAGGTAATTTGCAACCACCTCTTTTGTGTAGGGACTTGATCCCGCAGTTGAGTTGTAATCTGCTGATCAAATCCCACATCCAATCCTGGTTCCACATGCATCTGTTGCATCAGCGAAAGCTGTGCCAGTACATCGGGATGAGCAGCTCCTTCAGGAGAAGTCTGCAGCCATTCCAAAAGCTGCTTTTCTTCCTGTAGGGAGGTCAGTCCCTCGTAGTACTTTTCAATGAGTCGATTTAGTTCCTGTGGTTGCATAGCTATTAATTTCTTGTATTCTTTCTCTGATTCTTTTGCGTGCCCGCGAAAGGTTTACCCTGATGTAATTCAGGTCGAACCCTGTAATTTCGGCTATCTCATCAAAATCCAGTTGCTCCATGTCGCGCAGATGAAGCAGTGTTTTTTGTTGTTCCGGAAGCAGTTCCATTTCCCTTTTCACCCAACTCAACATATCCAGGTTTTCAATTTGTGATTGTGGGGTTTCTTCGCTTCCCTTTCCAAATTCTTCATGAAGTGTAATGAACTTATTGCTTTTGCTTTTTAAACGATCCAGGCACAAATTCCGCGTGGTGGTCATCATCAAAGCTTCCTGACACTGAACTTCCTTCAATTTTCCCCGGATATTCCACATCTTTAAATAAACATCCTGCACGGCATCGTGAGCATCGTCTCTGTTGCCCAGCAGGCGGTACGAAAACCTGAACAGTTTATCCTTTAAAGGAAGCAATTGATGGGTAAATTCTTCTACTGTCATATCATTACACCAGACGATTAAGTGCTGATAAAATTACAGATAAATCTGAAGTTTTTTTATAATCCTTATAATGGGTTATGATTGCAGTTGCTCACTCTGCTATATTTTTTCAAGCCCGATATAATAACAACCTTAAATCAGAGTTTGTATTAACAGGAGTTTGTTTACAAATACCATCTTCCCGAAAAAGGAGAAAGTTTAATTGATCTAATTTTACAGTTTATTCAGAAATCAATTCTATGATATCAGGAATCATTTTGCAAATTCAGGAACCTGCTGCCATCTTAGGTGGTAAAGACGAAATTACCCTACCCATCCTCGATTTGGTGATGAAAGGCGGATCGATAATGGCCATTTTGGGCGTATTATCGGTCATTGCGTTTTATATCTTTTTTGAGCGGCTGCTGGTCATCAGCAAGGCCCGCAAGCAGGATAAGGGATTTATGAACAACATCCGTATATTTATCCACGACGGCAAACTCGAATCGGCCAAAGCCCTGTGCATTACAAATAACTCCCCTATCGGGAGAATGATCAGCAAAGGCCTTTCGCGCATCGGCAGACCCCTTAACGACATCAATACAGCCATCGAAAATTCAGGTAAACTGGAGGTGTCGAACCTGGAAAAAAATGTGGCCGGATTGGCTACCATTGCAGGTGCGGCTCCCATGCTTGGATTTCTTGGTACTGTGATCGGGATGATCCGCGCCTTTTACGACATGTCGATGGCAGGAAACAACATCAACATTGAACTGCTGTCGCAAGGAATTTACCAAGCCATGATTACTACGGTAGGTGGACTGATTGTAGGAATAGCCGCCTATATTTTTTACAACATATTGGTATCCAGAGTTCAGTCGGTGGTATACACACTTGAAATTACGGCTACCGAATTTATGGATGTACTCAACGAACCAGCCAAATAAAAGAAAATTATGGCCATTCAGATGCGAAATAAACGTGATACTACCTTCAGCATGGCTTCCATGTCGGACATAGTATTTCTATTGCTTATTTTCTTTATGCTTACATCCACTCTTGTCGCGCCAAACGCCATCAAACTCCTGTTGCCCAGCAGCCAAAGCAAAACCATGTCGAAGCAAACGGTAACCGTTTATGTAAACAAAGAACGTAACATCTATGTGGAAGACAGGAAAGTGGATCCCACAAACCTGGAGAACGTATTATTCGGTTTGATCAGAGGTGAACAGGCTGCTTCCGTCGTTCTGCGGGCCGACAAAACCGTTCCGGTGCAAGACATCGTGGTGGTGATTGATGCTGTGAACCAATTAAATAAAAAAAATAATACACAACATAAAGTGATTCTGGCGACGTCGCCCAAACGTTGACGAAAGAGAACCGCATCATGAAATTAAATAAAGACAAAAGAAAAGCCCTCGTAGGCACTATTATGGTCCACCTGATTATCCTGGTGGCCTTGCTCTTTATTGCTTTGCGGACACCACTTCCCCTGCCGGGTGAAGAAGGTGTGGAAGTAAACTTGGGCTACGACGATCGTGGATCGGGGATTGTTCAGGAAGACACGCCTCCACCAGTGGCTACTCCTGCACCAAAGCCCAAAGAAGAAGTGGCACCACCAGAACCCGTTCCTGAAGAGGTGAAAGAGGAAATAATTACCCAGAACACTGAAGAAGCACCTGTTGTTGAAGAGAAAAAAGAAGTTGAAAAGCCCAAAGAACCGGAAAAAAAGCCGGAAAAGAAACCAGAGGTAAAACCTGAACCAGAGAAAATTGTTGAGCAGAAACCAGTAGAAAAGCCGGTAGACACCATCGTTCCTCAACAGGAAATGCCTATAGAAGATGTGGTGGTGGAAGAACCAAAACCTGTGGTCAACACCCGGGCTTTATACAAAGGTACATCAAACGCCAAAACCGGAAGCAGCCAGGGTGTGACCGATGGTCCCGGTGATCAGGGGAAACCCCACGGCGACAAGGACAGTGAGAAATATGATGGCCGCGGTGGAAAAGGCAACGGACCTTCCTTTTTCCTTGGCGGAAGAGGAAGCGTACACCTGGAAACACCATCACCCAAAGTTACCGAACAAGGCTCGGTGGTGGTTTCAATCTGGGTGGACAGAGAAGGGAATGTGAAAAAAGCACAGGTAAATCCCAAAGGAACTACCGTACTAGATGCTACCCTTCGTCAGGTTGCCATTGATGCAGCGTTAAATTCCACTTTTACCAAGGATCAGCAGGCGGCTGATTTGCAACGAGGTACCATCACCTACAATTTTATCATCATGAAATAGCCGGAGCACCCCTCCTGGAATGCCCATGAACTATAAAGAAACCTTACAATGGCTTTTTGAGCAATTACCCATGTACCAACGGGTGGGACAAGCCGCCTACAAAGCCAACCTCGACAATACGGATGTACTTTTGCAGGCGTTGGATCATCCTGAGAAACAGCTTAAAGCCATCCACATTGCCGGAACCAACGGAAAAGGCAGCGTATCGCACATGATAGCCAGCATATTACAGGAAGCAGGCTATAAAACCGGACTTTACACAAGTCCTCACCTGAAAGATTTTCGCGAGCGGATCCGGATCAATGGACAAATGATCACAGAAGAGGCTGTAGTCACTTTCGTTGAAAAACACCAGGCCGTATTCAACACCATCCAATCGTCCTTTTTTGAGATGACAGTGGGGTTGGCTTTCGACTATTTTGCTCACGAAAAAGTAGACTTCGTAGTACTCGAAACCGGTATGGGAGGTCGCCTCGACTCCACCAACCGATGCGAACCCCTGATTTCCGTGATCACCAATATCGGATTCGATCACACTGCATTTCTGGGCGATACGTTAGAAAAAATAGCGGGTGAGAAAGCCGGGATTATTAAACCCGGAATTCCGGTAGTCATTGGAAAACGTCAGCCTGAAACCAGGCAGGTTTTTGTTGATAAAGCAGATGAATGCAGTTCTGAAATCTATTTTGCCGAAGACCAGGTAGATGTACGCCGGATGCAAACCAGTGATTCGTATGTACAACCCTGCGACATCTGGTATAAAAACCTTCACTACCTGGAAGCATTGAATTTACCCTTGTTGGGTCATTATCAGATGGAAAATCTCTGCACGGTAGTGCAGACCATTGAAGTTCTCAGGGCCCATGGTTGTATTCAATTAGAAAACAAACAAGTTGGAGAAGGAATTGAAAATGTGATAGGAAACACCGGTTTGATGGGACGGTGGCAGATTCTGCAAAAATACCCTTTTACCATTGCCGATACTGCCCACAATGTGGATGGCATCAAAGCAGTTGTCAATCAGTTGGTCCAGCTTCGGTACGATAAACTGCACCTGGTTTTCGGGATGGTGAGCGACAAAGATGCTTTTTCTATTCTCAACCTCTTGCCTAAAAATGCAACCTACTATTTTTGCAAACCCGATATTCCGCGTGGACGCGATGTGGAGCAGCTTCAGGAAGAAGCCTTTAAAGCCGGGTTGAATGGGAAAGCATACAATTCGGTGCGGCAGGCTTATAATGCGGCCATCAACAACGCCAGGAGCAATGATGTGGTTTATGTGGGAGGTAGTACATTTGTTGTGGCGGAGATTATTTAGTGAAAAGTTTTACCGCTAAGGCGCTGAGACGCTGAGGAATTTCATATATATTTGGCTATCAATATTTAATCCCAAGTGGGAGAAACAATAAAATCACATGAAGACCCTTGACGCCATTCAATTGATACTCCTTGCCGGATTATTACTTTACGCCCTTTACTACGCCTACGAAAGCTTTTTCGGAAAAAACTACCAGCCCCGGCTTTGGAAGCAACAACTGAAGGCAGGCCATATTTCAAAATCGCTTCAGAAATCAGAAAGCCGATACAAAGACAGCATCCGTTTTTTTACCTGGTGGTTCGCGGTGGAACAAATTAAAAAACAAAACGTCAAGGGTAGTTTTGCCGAATTGGGTGTTTACAAAGGTGATTCCGCCGAAATACTCCACCTGATGGATGAATCCAGACCCTTTCACCTCTTCGATACTTTTAGTGGATTTCAGGCCAAAGACCTGGAAGGGGAAACCGGAAAAGCTGCCGGATATACCACCCACCATTTTGCCGATACTTCAATTGAAAGAGTCAAACAACGGTTGACGGCGGAACAATTTATTTTCCATCCGGGAGATTTTTCTCAAACCCAAATAGAAGCCGAAAACGAAGAATTTGCCCTGGTAAACATGGATGCAGATTTATACTTACCCACCAAATCAGGTTTGGAATTCTTCTACCCACGACTTGCACCCGGCGGTATGATCTTCATCCACGACTATAACCCCGACTGGCCGGGAATTGTAAAAGCCGTGGATGAATTTACAGAAAAAACCGCGATTAGCCTGCTACACATTCCAGATATGGACGATACGGCTGTGATTCTAAAAGGAGGTTGAATGGGTCGGAAAAGTTATAAACCTACCCGACAAACCCTAAAAGATGAATGAATCATCATCAACAAGTACTACCACCACCACTATTCGTCCTGACTACCCAGATGCTTTTTTACTTGTTTTAAAGCAATTTTAAACCAAACTGTGTATGCATCGGGATGCGCCAAAATGTCGGCTTGCACATCTTCCAACGACATATATTTCCATGCGTCAACTTCTTCGGGATTGGGCTTTGGCAAGGCATCGGTAGTTCCAAAAAATACATGATCAAACTCATGCTCGGTTAGGCCATCACCCACATCGGCCTTGTAAATAAACGAAAACACTTCCTTGAGCTCACAATCAAAACCCATTTCCTCTACTAACCGGCGGTGGGCAGCCTGAATTACTACCTCGTTGATGCGGGGATGACTACAAACTGTATTTGACCAAAGCCCGGGCGAATGATACTTGTCTTCAGCACGTTGCTGTAACAGCATCTCCCCTGCCTGGTTGAAAACAAACACAGAAAAAGCGCGGTGAAGTACGCCCCGCTCGTGGGCCTCCATTTTCTCCAGGGTTCCTAAGGGACGATCATCCTGATTGACAAGTACAACATATTCTATCTGCATAAGCTTTTGGTTTTACCGATTGAACGACTACAAAGATACTAAATGTGGGCTTTCGGCAAAGAAAAGAAATCCAAAGTAATTTATTTCAAAAAAAAAAATAAATAAAGTAGTTTACTTTATAAACTTATTTATATTTGCAACATATTAACTCACTAATTTAACTAAAATGAAAGAAAAAGAATTATCGCATCAGGAAAGCTTTCAGGTCATTCAGGAAATGATTGAGATAGCGAAAAATAAAATGACCGATACCGGATTTCACTTTTTACTCTGGGGAGTTCTGGTAATTGCAGCCAGTATCACGCAATATTTCATGATCTCGAAGGGAATGGCAAAGGATTCGGATCTGGTTTGGATCATTATGCCCGTAATTGGAGTTCCGGTGGCACTGATATATGAATATCGCAGGAGAAAGACAGAGAAAGCCCACAGCAAATCCGACAAAATGTACGGGTATTTGTGGCTGGGTTTTGGCATTACCCTGTTTCTCAGTATTTATATCAGTGTATCTTTTAGCATCAACCCCATTGCGTTTATACTGTTGCTGGTGGGGTTTGCCACCTTTGTTTCGGGTGCAATCTATCGGTTTACACCGCTGATCGCGGGCTCATTTGTCTTTTGGCTGGCAGCAGCACTTTGTCCACACATGGAGAGCCAAAACCAATTGTTGATCAATGCACTGGCCATTTTTATGGGATATATTATCCCCGGGATTTTACTGTGGAGAAAATATAACAAGGTAAACCATGTTTAAGCCACTCGACCCATTGCTGAATTCCGAGTTGCGGTTATCCATCATGAGTCTGCTGATAGGTTTTGAAGAAGCCTCCTTTAGTTTTATCAAAGATAAAACAGGAGCCACGGCGGGGAACTTAAGCGTTCAGCTTCAAAAGCTAAGCGAAGCGAATTACATCAGCATTTCAAAATCGTTTAAGGGAAACATGCCACTTACCACCTGTAGAATTACACCACTCGGCATACAAGCCTTCGAAAAACATGTAGAGGCCCTGATGTCGTTTATTAATGTATCAAAGGATAAATAGCAGGAAACATGCAAACCTTTGAATGATCAGAATTAAAGGATCATTACATGAACTGGATGGCTATAGCCTTTTGTCTGTTTTGCGATAGATTGGGTAGCAATACTACGACCATGATACTCCCATCATCAGAACTATTTCAACCGAATGGTTATAAAATAACTACGAATCACGTGGTTGATTTGATTGTTTTACTACCTTTGGGATTGAAAACCGGTAACTTGCAATGATTTTCCTGATAATTGAGCCTGATAAAACTGACCTTTATGACCGATGTTCATAATAAAATCACCAGAAGTTACAATATGTCGATGGTAAAGGGAAAAAACACCAAACCAGAGATCATTGTAAGGAAATATCTACATAGCAATGGTTACAGGTATCGATTACATGACGTAAAACTTCCCGGAAAACCGGACATAGTTTTACCAAAATATAAAACGGTAATTTTCGTCAATGGCTGTTTCTGGCACGGACACGAAAATTGCAAATATTTTGTAAACCCGAAAACAAGAACCGACTGGTGGTTAAATAAAATCAATGATACAAGGAAGCGGGATGAACATAAAACTGAGGCATTGTTAAATCTTGGATGGAAAGTTTATGTTATTTGGGATTGCCAGTTAAAAGCCGAAAAACGGGATTTTGTTTTTGATGAGTTAATTGTACTTTTGAGAAAAAATTAGTATAGATGAATTTCATAGATTTATTCTCCGGGGCGGGTGGAATGTCTGAAGGTTTTATTCGGGCAGGTTTTACTCCAATTGCTCATGTGGAAATAGATAAAGCCGCCTGCAATACATTGCTCACCCGAACTGTATATCACCATTTGAAAGACACGCCGGATTTTGAAAAGTATATTTCATATATAAAAGGGGAAGGCATTTCAAGAAATGAGCTTTATAATCTTCTTCCTGACGAAAAAAGGGATTCAGTTATAAATCTCCCCATTAGCGATGAAACCAATCAGGATATATTTCAAAAAATTGATCTGCTAAAAGGAAATCAGACAATCGATCTGATTATTGGAGGACCTCCGTGCCAGGCTTATTCACTTGTGGGTCGTTCAAGAGATAAAAACCGAATGAAAGGCGATCCCCGTAATAATCTGTTTAAACAATATGCCAAATACCTGGAGTATTATCAACCCGCATACTTTGTCTTTGAAAATGTGATTGGATTGCTTTCTGCTAAAACCCAAGAAGGGGAATCCTATTTAAAAATGATGATTGATCTTTTCCACAAAGTTGGCTACACTACTGAATATAAAGTGCAAGAAGCCAAAGACTTTGGCGTGCTTCAAAACCGAAAAAGAATTATTCTTATAGGTAAGAAGGGAACCGAAAAAGGATTTTATCCTGAATTTGAAAAATGGAATCCGGGTGTAATGGTTTCGGAAGTATTGGATGACCTTCAACCTTTGCAGGCCGGAGAAGGAACTTTTTTTACCAGTGAATATAAAGAATATCAGGGCGATTACCTTTTTAAAAGTCATATCAGAAACGGTCTTGATTTTACCACACAGCATATTTCACGACCTCATACCGATCAGGATAAAGAAATATACAGGATTGCTGTAAATAAATGGAATAGAGGAAAGCGTTTGGAGTATAATGAACTTGCTGAAGAATTAAAAACACACAAAAACACCAAATCGTTTATCGATCGTTTTAAAGTTGTTGCTTCTGACAAGCCTTTTTCTCAAACAGTTGTTGCGCATATTGCCAAAGATGGACATTATTATATTCATCCTGACATAACCCAAAACCGTTCCTTGACCCCTCGTGAAGCAGCAAGACTCCAGAGTTTCCCTGATGATTATTATTTTGAAGGAGAAAATAGCAGGCCAGGTAGGACTTCTGCTTTTAAACAAATTGGGAATGCGGTACCTCCATTGATGGCGGAACAAATTGCAGGAAAAATTAAAATGTTTTTATGAATAATAATAATCTAACATATAAGATTAGACCAGCAGCGAGACTAATTCATACTATTGGTAGAGACTTAATTGGGGACTCTTATGCCGCATTAGTTGAGCTTGTTAAAAACTCATATGATGCCGATGCAACAAATGTTTATATCAATTTTGATTACAAATCAGTTGATAATGAAGACGCATTAGTGATATCTGTCAGTGATGATGGACATGGAATGAGTTTCGATACAATTATCAATAAATGGCTAGTTCCTGCGACAAATGATAAATTAAACCGAAAGAAAAGTCCCAAAAAAGAACGCTTATTTCAGGGACGTAAGGGTATTGGTCGTTTTGCCGTTTCAATTTTAGGTCAGGAAATGACACTATATTCCATCGATGAAAATTGCGAAAAATCAACTTTGGTAATAGATTGGAGAATATTTAATACGGATGACTTTCTTGAAAATATTGAACTTCTTGTAGAAAAAGAGACTACAAAAGAATCTTCTGGCACATATATAGAAATTATTGCAAAAGATGAAATTGAAAATGAAAAGGTTTCTGTTTGGGATAAAAGCTCAATTGATAACTTAATCAATGAATTACGCAAACTAATTTCTCCTTTTAAATATTTTGAACAAGATGTTTTCAATATAATCTTATCATTTACCAATTGTCCATTTGAAGATTTAAATAACCAAGTCTTTGAAATTGAAACCTATCCAATTATCGATCTTTATGATTACCGGATAAGTGGAAAAATAGATTCCATCGGAAAAGCAAATCTATTGTTTGAAAATAACGTAACTGAGGTCAAACAATCAGAAAAGATTGATGTAAAATATCAACTTGAAGATGGTGGAAAATATTGTGGGGAAATACAAATTGATTACCGGGTATTTGACAGAGAGCCTGAGGCAATCGAAAATTTAATAAATAAAGGATTAATTGATCCAATATCAAAAGAATTTGCTGGAAAAAATCAAGCAAAGCAAATGCTTAATGAAGTTTATGGTGTAAATATTTATAAGAATCAATTTCGAATACGACCATATGGAACTCAAGGTATTGATTGGCTTGATTTAGATAAAGATAGAATTCAAAATTTTACTCTTAAAATAAGTAATAATCAAATCGTTGGTTTTATAACGATACAACCTGAAGAGATATCGAAACTAGAAGAAAAAAGTGCTCGAGATGGATTAAAGGAAAATGAATATTTCTTGGGCTTAAAGGAATTAGCGCAAAAAACATTACTTGAACTTGAAGTTAGAAGATTGTCATTTAGGAAAAAGAGTCTAAAAAGCAGAAAAGGTCGATCCACGATTCAGCAAAGCATATCAAATTTATTTAGTTTTTCAGATTTATCAAGGAACATAGAATCTAAACTGATTCAAGTCAATGTCGATCAAAGTAGCATCACTCAAATTAAGGAAATACTGTATGTTGAAGAGCAAAATAAAGTAGGGCTGTTAGAAGAAATTCAAAAGACGATTGCTATCTATCAGGGTCAAGCAACTCTTGGCAAAATTGTAAGTTATATTTTACATGAGGGAAGAAAACCAATTCAATTTTTCAATACGGAAACAAATGTAATTGAACGTTATATTCGGTATTTTATATCGACTAAAGATGAAGATGTATTAACTGAGTTAAATGAGAGTATAGATGGATTCCGACGAAATAGTAAATTAATATCAAAGTTATTTAAAAGGGTTAGTCCACTTGCAAATCAAAGAAGACAGAATAGGAAAGATTTTAATGTTTCAAAAAATATTTTAGATTCTTATCAAATTTTTAAAGAATCAATGTATGATTGGAATATTGATTTTGATTTAAAGTGTAATGATACTATTAAGATCTATGGTTGGGAAGAAGATTTGTTTACAGCCATTACAAATCTTATAGAAAACAGTATTTATTGGCTTAGCTTGTCTGAAAAGGATACAAAGCAGATAACAATTCATGTTTCAGAGCAAGAAGATACTGTAAAAATTGATATTTGGGATAATGGCCCTGGTTTGACAAAAGAAGAAATTGAAACAGATATAATTTTTGAACCAGGTTATTCGAAAAAACATAATGGAACAGGATTAGGTTTAGCAATTGCCGGGGAAGCTGTGGAAAGGTTAAATGGAAAACTTACTGCTAGAAATTCAGATTCAGGTGCATATTTTCAAATCGAAATCGATAAAAAATGAAAGAGCTAAAGTTACTTATCGTTGAGGATGACCAAGAGCAATTGGATCTATATGATAGAGATGTCAAATCCTTTAACCTCGGGAAGGAAATTCAAATAATAATAACAGCAATAAAAGAAAAGGAACTAGCTCTAAAAGCTTTAATTCATTTAGATTTTGATGCAGCAATAGTTGATTTAGATTTGAAAAACACTGGTGGACAAGATTCATCTGGAAATGAAATTTTAAAGGAAATAAAAAATAATTTAAGATTTCCAGTATACGTTGTAACTGGAACACCTCAAAATGTTGACGATGGTTTAAAAGTTGAATCAGCTTTTTTTAAGATTAAAACACGAGGAGATGTTGAGGAAGTATCATATTGGGAACAATTTATTAATATTTACAATACTGGTATAACTCAAATTCTTAATAGGAAAGGAACAATCGAGAAATATCTGTCAAACATATTTTGGAATCATATTGCCGACTCAATAGATTTGTGGATAACTGATCAAACAAGAACTTCAGAACAAAAAGAAAAAACACTTTTACGTTATACTTTACTTCATATTCAAGAATATTTAGAACAAAATTCAGATAATACCTTTGATAACTATCATCCTGCAGAAACTTATATTATCCCTTCGGTTAAACAATTTGTATTTACTGGTGATCTAGTTGAAGAAAAAAAATCTGGATATTGTTATATTGTTTTAACTCCTTCCTGCGATTTAGCTCAAAAAAAAGCTAAGGATATACTTCTAGCTATTATAGAAGTAAATATTAAAGGTATTATGGCAGAAATGAAGAATATTATTATTAAAAATAAAGCACCTGCTGAAAGAATACAAGAAGCTGAAAATGTTATCAAAAACCTAATTCATAATAGCTTTTCTAACAAATATCATTTTCTTCCAAAATATAAATCAATCAAAGGTGGTTTAGTTAACTTTCAGAAGGTTAAATCAGTAAGAATTGAAGAATTAAATTCAGAATTCACGATTATTGCCTCTCTAAACAGTCAATTTACCAAAGATATAGTTGCAAGATTCTCATATTACTATTCAAGGCAGGGCTCTCCCGATTTTGATTCAAATGAGATGTATTTGTCTTTGATAAAAGATTAGTTCATGGTACTTTTCTCGTCCATGTATAAGTCTGGCGTAATCAGGGATACAAACCAAAACCATCCTCCCCATCCTTGAATTCCAGCTGCAAATCCCAACTGATTAATACCACCACAAAAAAAACCGAAGAACGTTGTCCTCTAGTTTTCATAATTTCAGGTTGTTGAGTTAATGTCTCATGCCCCAAATATTCTTCTGAATATTTGCTAAAAACAGGACTGTATAAATGCAATATATCATATATCTCAAATTTAATTCACTAATTCGAATAACCAAACCAGCTTAACGACAAAACAATACCGACATCTCATGAAAGACACAGGATTCCAGAACAGTTAAATTCTGAAAATTGATAAATTTTGGATGAACACACAAACAATGAGATTAATAAGATCACTCTGAAAAAAACGACTACAGTCAACCCACCCCTCACTCAAATTTCAGAAAAGCCTTGCTTACCCAGCCCGATATTTTGGTTTCTACCTTCACCCAGCCTTCCTTTTCTTCAAGCACTTTTACCGGAGTTCCAACGGCCAACGGAGGGGCAATGGTGGGGAAATCAACCCCGGCACCGGCGCGGATATTCAACTGATCTCCTGTAACCACGGCCTCTTTGCCGGTTTCATCGGGTTCGTCGGTGCGGTTTTGGGATAGTAGGTTTTGCCTGAATTTATCCAATGGGAATGCCGGTCCCGGGTCGCGCTTGCGGGTTGGTGCAATTTCCTCATGCCCTACAATGGTTTTGATACCATATTTTTCAATCAGCAGCTGACAAACCTGTTCGCACATATCAATTTGTTCCTGCGTATAAGTCTGCCAGTACGAACGTGTGGTTTCGTTGCGGTGACGGGCATAGAGCACATCGGTTGGCTGATACCGGGCGCCAAACCAGGCCTGATACTCCGTCCCTACCCGCTTAAGCTCGCCGGCATTGTCGAGTTCGATGCCGATGGAATACTTATTTAATCCCGTACGACCGCCATATTGACTTTCGCCGGCATGCCAGGCAATGGTGTCGAATGCCACCAGTTGATAAATTTCGCCCGCTCTTCCTATAACCAGGTGGGCCGAGGCTTTTACGTCACCACTCAGGTAGTTGGCAGACGATTCGGCACTTCGTCCGGCGGTGAAGTGAATCACAATGGTGTCGGGCAGTCCTGCTTCAAATTTTATCTTGTTCTTTGGGCAATCCTTTTGTATCACCTGATTTCCTGATAAATGATGTTGATGATCTATTTGCATATTCGTATTGGTTAAAATGGTTTATCATAGGTTAATTTACAGTCATCAAATTTAGTTCAAACAACGATGGAAATCAAGCTGAAATGTCGTTTATGAAAGGGATAACAGAAAATTTTAATAGCATCTTACCCTGTATTGTTGTTATCCTTGCCAAAATGTGGGAAAGTTTAAATCAGTAGTCAATTAATGGAGCAAAAAAGCGAACTATTTTAAAACTGTCAAAATTTTACTTCAGGCTCCATAAGAAGGCAAATATGGGCAGAAGAATCATTTTATTTGATTATTTCATCTACCTTAGGGGATTTATGTCTACCGGTAGGTCAGGGTAAAAGAGGCTGAAATCGTACTATTACCTTTTTGGACAGGGTTCATAGATGATAATAATGTGGTAAAACGGCGTAGAATAAGCAAATGTGTGAATCATGTAACTCTTATCCCTAATTATGTAATGTTTTCCGCCGGTGATGGTAGGATCTTTGTGAAGTAAATAAAATATCACAAATCAAAATACCTACATCATGAATACCACAGGTTTACGAGGAAACTGGAATGAGCAAAAAGCAATGTTAAAACAAAAGTTTGCCATACTTACCGATGACGATTTACTTTTGGGAGAAGGCAAAAAGGAGGAATTGCTGGCCAGGCTCCAAATCAAACTTGGCAAAACAAAGGAGGAACTTCAAAAGATTTTCGCAGCACTTTAAAAACCACATGAAGCTATCAAAATATTGATTAAAAGGACCTTGATTCTATAATCACCTACAGATGATTTACTAAACTATAAATTAACAACAGATGAAAAAAACATTAGGAATTGTATTGCTTATCGTGGGTGTACTTATGATAGCCTATACCGGATTCAATTTTGTAACCAATGAAAAAGTGGTTGAGTTGGGTTCAATTGAAATTACCAAGGAAAAAAATCACGTGTTTCAATGGCCTCCGGTAGCGGGTGTGGTTTTGATTATTGGAGGAGTTGTACTGCTGGTTATGGATAAGAAAAGCCGTGTTTAGGCCATGTTTCTATCAAATCAAAAACAGTAAATGTGTGAATCATGTAAATCTTATCCGAAACTATGTAACAGTTTCAGTAAGCATGCATAATACATTTGTAATTCATAAATAACCTTTTAAAATGAAAACAATGAAAAAAATAATGATGACGATGGCCGGGATCGCGCTTTTGGCCGGAGCAATATTAAGCGGATGCGAATCCTCAACTAAAAATGTTGAAAATGCACGTGAAAATCTACAGGATGCCAAAGAAAATGTAGTGGAAGCTAAGCTAGAACTAAACCAGGCATTACAGGATTCTATTCAGTCGTTTAGAACTGATTTAGATCAACAAATCAGTAATTATGACAAGAGTATAGCTGAGCTGAAGACAAAAGTAGCTACCCGTAAAGAGGAGAATAAGGCTGCTTACGAAAAGGCATTGAACGATTTAGAATTAAAAAGCAAACAGCTAAAAAAGAATCTGAAAGAATATAAAGAGGACGGCCTTGATAATTGGACCTCCTTTAAAATGGAATTTAAACACGATATGAATGAACTTGGTGAGGCCATAAGCGACTTAACCAAAAAAAACTTGAAGTAGAGTGAAATATCAACTGCTTTGAAACTGATCATTTATAATAACTAACTACCATAAAATGAAAAAAATCACTGTTTTACTACTGACCTTACTCATGATTGCCGGATTAAATTCTATGGCCCAGGAACGGGTGTATCCTGAAAAATTCGGAACCACTCTAAATCTGGGAATAGGATTGGGATATTACGGTTACGTAGAACATCCTTTGCCTGTTCTGCATGCCGACTTCGAATTTGACGTTGTAAGGAATTTCACCCTGGCACCGTTTATCAACTTCTATACTTACAGAAATCAATACCATCACGACCAAAATTACTATTACTATTACGAAACCGTGATTCCTATTGGTGTAAAGGCTACCTATTATTTTGATGAATTGCTAAAAGCAAATCCGCATTGGGATTTCTATCTGGCAGGTTCATTGGGGTTTGCCATCAGAAATTCGCACTGGGATGATGGGTACGACGGCGATGCGGATTATTTTCACGGAGCCAACCCTCTATACATCGATCTTCATATTGGATCGGAATACCACTTCAACAATAAACTGGGCGCTTATCTTGATTTGTCTACCGGAGTATCAACCATTGGCTTAGCCATTCACTTTTAAACATTTTTTATCATGGGAAATTTACTTTATATCATAGCCATCATACTGCTCATAGGCTGGGCCATCGGTTACTTTGCATACAGTGCCGGGGAAATGATTCACATTCTGCTGGTTATCGCGTTAATCGCGGTTCTATTCAGGTTAATTAGTGGAAGACGTGTTTAATACCAATGTTTAACTTTTAAATAAAATAACCATGAACTCTGGAAAAGTATTTTTTGGCATATTGGCCGGCCTTGCTGCCGGTGCTATGCTGGGACTGCTATTTGCACCTGAAAAGGGTTCAAATACCATCAAAAAGATAACCGAAAAGGGAGATGATTTTATGGATGATCTGGATCAGAAATTCGATCGGTTTTTGGATATAATCAACCAAAAAATGGATCAGGTTTCAAAGGATATTTCCACTATTGCCAAGCACGATTAACAAGGTCAATTGTATTGTGGGGAATCTTTCGGCAGTCAATCCGAACCGGAAGGAACACGAATTGCATTGTCTTGTTTATTAAGCAATCGATAGTATTCTGTATCACCAAAATGAACTCTAAATGCAATGAAAGATAAGTTTACAACACTTCCTTTTTATGTAAAGGCATCGCTGTTTTTTGTAGGATTATATACAGTGGTCTCCATCCTGTCTATAACACAAAGCATCGTTGTACCGCTTATTTTTGCCCTTATTATTGCCATTGTTCTTCACCCGGTTGTCAACTTTTTTGTAAAAATAAAAGTCAACAGGATAATTGCTATTGTTATTACCTTAATATTAACCATTGCAGTGATTGGCGGATTCGGCACTTTGCTGTTTTCACAGGCTGTTTTATTTAGTGAATCGTGGCCTGAATTTGTCGTTAAATTTACCGAGTTATTTAACGAATCGGTATCATGGGCATCCGGCTATTTTGATATCAGTCCTCACAAAATCGAGGCGTGGGTTACGAAAACCAAAGGAGAAATGTTCAACACCGACGGTACTGCCATCAAGAATACGATTGTCAGTTTAGGAAGCGGCGCTGTGGTTATGTTCGTTATACCTGTATATACTTTTCTGTTTTTATATTACAAACCGTTGCTGATGGAATTTTTTCACAAACTATTTAGCGAAAAAAACCACAGTGCTGTTGGTGAAGTGATTAACCAGATAAAAACAGTTGTTCAACGTTATCTTGTAGGTCTTGTTCTTGAAGTTATCATCATTGCCGTGCTTAATTCTGTAGGGCTGTTGATACTTGGAATAGATTACGCCATCCTGCTTGGTATTATCGGGGCTTTGCTCAACCTCATTCCGTATATCGGAGGCATTGTAGCAGTGGCATTGCCCATGATGATTGCCATTGTTACCACTTCCACACCTATGAACGCATTGTATGTTTTGGGCATTTACTATTTCATTCAGATCGTCGACAACAACTACATTGTTCCTAAAATAGTGGCGTCACAAGTTCGAATCAACGCCATGGTCTCCATCGTTGCCATTTTTGCATTTGGACTATTGTGGGGCATTCCGGGTATGTTTCTGTCGATTCCACTTATTGCCATTGTTAAAGTTATATTCGACCACTTTGAATCATTAAAGCCCTGGGGCTTTATCTTAGGCGACACCATGCCTGGAGTGAGTCTGTTTAAACTTAAAATCAAAAAGAAGAAGTCAATCTGAAGTTAATCATCCTCCAATTTATCTGTGAGATTATATGAGAGCTAAGGCATGAAGAATCCAATTCCTGTAATAAAAATAAAAAGCTACGCTACCGGGAAATCCGTCATTATCAGGAAGAAAACGATAGAAAAAACCCTGTTTCTTACTGAGTTTTTTGCCGACCTGGGAAATATGTCCATCTTCGTAAAGGATGTTTTTAAAGAAACGTTTTCACGTGATTTCGAATTCAGAGAATTCCTACGTCAGTGTTACGAAATCGGGAACAAATCGTTGCCGCTGATTGCCATAACCGGTGCCATTATGGGTGTAGTACTTACAATACAATCGCGGCCAGCACTTGAAGAATTTGGTGCAGTTACGATGCTTCCAGGCATGGTTGCGGTTTCGCTTATTCGCGAAATTGGGCCTGTAATTACGGCCTTAATCCTGGCTGGCAAAATTGGTTCTGGTATGGGTGCTGAGCTGGGGTCGATGAAAGTGTCGGAGCAGATAGATGCCATGGAAGTGTCGGCAACCAACCCAATGAGGTATTTGGTTGTTACACGGGTGCTTGCTGCTACATTAATGGTGCCTATCCTGGTTTTATTTGCCGACACATTTGGTTTGTTTGGAAGCTGGGTAGGCGTGAACATAAAAGGGGATGTAAGTTTTGTTTTGTTCCTTTCTCAGGCATTTGGTTCTGTTGAATTTTTAGATTTCTTTCCAGCACTGATTAAATCGTTTTTCTTTGGAAGTGTGATTGGCCTGGTAGGTTGTTACAAGGGATTTACTGCCGGACGAGGTACCGAAAGTGTAGGAGTGGCAGCCAATTCAGCGGTTGTTTTGGCCTCACTGCTCGTCATTGTTGTTGATTTGATTGCGGTACAATTAACAGATATGCTGTCATGAAAAATCTACAAAAACAACCAAATTCACCTGTTTCCAACGAATCGAAGGTTGCTGGGAAGATGATTGAAATGACCGGACTAAGAAAAGGTTTCGGCACTCAGGAAGTGCTAAAGGATGTGAGTTTGAAACTATTTAGTGGCGAAAACCTGGTGATACTTGGCAAATCCGGATCGGGTAAGTCTGTATTAATACAATGCATTGTAAGGCTTTTAATTCCCGATGAAGGAACCATTGAAGTGCTTGGCCGTGATGTGAATTCATTAAACAAGCAGGAACTGGATGAACTAAGGAAGAAAATCGGTTTTCTTTTCCAGGGTGGAGCCTTATACGATTCAATGACGGTGAAAGAAAACCTGGAGTTTCCACTGCGACGCATCAACAAACAACTTACTGAGAAAGAAATCATTGAAAAAGTAAATGAAGCTCTCGAAAATGTAGGATTGGCAGAGGCATTAAACAAAATGCCTTCGCAACTTTCGGGCGGAATGCGCAAACGAATTAGTTTGGCACGAACCATCGTAGTCGACCCTTTAATTATGCTTTACGATGAACCTACTACCGGACTCGACCCGGTGACTTCCGATGAAATTAGCGCCCTTATCAATGAGGTGCAGAAGAAATATAAAACCGCCTCCATTATTATTACCCACGACATTGAATGCGCGAAAGCAACTGCCGACCGCATTCTGATGTTGCAGGATGGGGAGGTGTACAAAGAGGGCAAAATAGCCGACTTCCAACATTCAAATGACCCCATTATCAAGTCATTCTTTAAATAGCCCGGCATGACAAATTATTTCATTTTAAAAGGAAACCGATATGAAATCAACAAAATTTAAAGTCCGTTTAGGCATGTTTGTAGCCGGTGGATTTTTACTGCTCGCATTGGCCATATTCATGATTGGCCGGCAGAAAAACTTATTCAATCCTGTATTTACCATTTATGCCAATTTCTATAATGTAAGCGGGTTGCAGGTTGGCAACACCATCCGTTTTTCAGGGATCAATGTAGGAACGGTTGACAACATTAAAATCGTTAACGACTCAACTGTAAAGGTGGACATGATTGTTGAAAAAAAGATCCAGCGTTTTATTAAAAAAGATAGTGAGGTTGCCATAGGTTCTGAAGGAATTATAGGCGACCGGGTGCTAATCATTACCCAAGGCAGCACCAACGTGCCATCAATAAAAGAAAGACAATATCTCAGTTCAGTAGAACCTGTTGAGATGGATGCAATTATGGCAAGTCTGGAAGTTACCGCATTAAATGCTGAGGTTATATCACAACAACTGGTTGAAATTATGATGAACATTAACGATGGAAAAGGCTTGATTGGAATGCTCATTCAGGATACAACCATCGCACGTAATATCGATCAAACCATTATCAATCTTAAAGCAAGCAGCAAAGGCCTGGATGAAAATATGGATGCAGTAAAGGGCAGTTGGCTACTCAGAGGCTATTATAAACGACAGGCCAGGAAAGCCGAAAAAGCGAAGCAGGAAAAGTTGGATGAAAATAAAACCGATTAACTAAAATCACTTGAAATGAAAAAAGTTAAATTTCTTATCGCGCTGATAGTTTGCATGGTTCTCTTCTTTGGCACAAGCTCATGTATCGCTCTTGGCCCTCGCCATCATGGTCAGAAAACACCCAGGGGATGGAACAAAAATTCAAATAACCCACACCATCACAACACAACAAACCCCGGACATACAAAGAAGAAACATAAGTAGTGTTTGCAAGAAAACCCCACAAATTCACTACCAATCAATAAACTGGCTATAGTCTCTTTGGAATTAAGTATTTATTACGGGTTTATTACATATTTAAGCAGACACGATAACAGACTCAAATCCAGAACCCCAATGTATTTTCCTATCCCAAATGTGTGAATTTTGCAAACATTCACACTAATTGTGTAACCCGATACAGATAGGAATGGAACACCTTTGCCGCGTAATAATATTATTACAAACCAAATATAAATAGTATGAAACTATTAAAATTACTTCCAATCACCGCAATCCTGTTAGCCGGATTAATGTCAAGTTGTGAAAAAAAAATGGACACCAAATCCTTTAACCAATTATCTGATTCAAAAACAAAATCGGATGTCGTGCCTCAACAGGTTGTAAACCTTGGCGTAGCTGGCGATTTCGTTATCTTGTCAAAAACCGGGATTACCAGTGTTTATAAATCTTCTATTTTAGGTGATATTGGAACAAGCCCAATCACCGGTGCCGCCATGACATTAAGTTGTGGGGAAGTAACAGGTTCTATATTCTCAGTTGATGCTGCAGGCCCGGCTTGCAAAGTTACAAATGCTACCAGATTAGGAATTGCTGTACTTGATATGCAAGCAGCCTACACAGACGCAGCAGGAAGATCTAATCCTGATTACTTGAATTTAGGCGCAGGAACCATTGGTAGTATAACCCTTTTACCTGGTCTTTACAAATGGTCGAGCTCTGTTAACATCCCAACAGATATCACTATTTCTGGTAACTCTACAGATATTTTTATTTTCCAGGTTGCAGGGACCCTAAATATGAGCTCTGGAGTAAGAGTTACTTTAGATGGTGGTGTTCAGGCTAAAAATATATTCTGGGTGGTAAGCGATGCCGTAACTTTCGGAACGACCAGTCATTTTGAAGGAATCATTCTAGGACAAACGGGTATTAATATGAAAACAGGCGCAACTATGACTGGTAGAATGTTAGCTCAAACTGCTGTAACCCTTCAAATGAGTACAGTTACCCAACCAGAATAAAACTAAATAAATCTTTTAAAAAAGGCTGCCTGAAATCATCTTCAGGCAGCTTTTTTGCGTTAAGAACCGAAACCCAATGTGTGAATGATGTAACTAATTTACATAGTTATGTAACACAAATCATTTCATTGGTGCTCAACTTTGCACCTTCATTAAATCTGTAAAAAAAGTCTAACGATTATCTACCTAAATTTAAAGAAATGAAAAAAACCATCCTCCCCTTAGTGTTCGTGTCGCTGATGTTTGGCCTGTGGCTTACATCCTGTGTGCCCACTAAGAAATTAACCGAATCAGAAGCCAAAGTGAACCAGCTTGAAAGTGACAGCGTCAAAACCCACAATCTGTTAAATGATTGTAACGCTCAGGTAAAAGAACTCAACCAAGACAAATCAACATTGGAAAATCAAAATCAGGTGGGTAAGAATAACCTGCAAACGCTGGCTGACGAATCGAACCTGACCATTAAGGATCAGGCCACAAGGCTACAAAGGCTTGAGGATATCATTCAGAACCAAAGGAATATCATGACCAATCTCAAAAACTCCATCTCCGAAGCCCTGATAAATTATGAAGCAGATGAACTTTCTGTTTATCAAAAGAATGGCAATGTTTACGTGTCGCTCTAGGATAAACTACTGTTTAAATCAGGTAGTGATGTGGTAGACCCCAAAGGAAATGAAGCACTTAAAACGCTTGCCCTTGTGCTGAATACCACCAAGGATATCAATGTGATCATTCAAGGCCATACCGACAATGTTCCCATTAGCACAAGCAAGTATGAGGACAATTGGGATCTGAGTACCGCCAGGGCGACAAGCATTGTGCGAATTTTAACCATCGACAATGGCTTTGATACAGCACGTATTACTGCCTCAGGGAAAGGTCAATTCCAACCCGTACAGACCAATGAAACTGATGCCGGTCGTGCAGGAAACAGAAGAACTGAAGTCATTTTATCGCCCAACCTGGAAGAGCTTTACAAAGTACTGAATCAATAAATCACTAAAAATGAAAACTTTAAAGCTCATTGCTGCAGGTTTGATTCTGTTTATTGCGGGTGTGCTACAGGCGCAGGTAACTATCAATGTAAACGTTGGTTCGCCACCTTTATGGGGCCCGGTGGGATATACCGATGTGCGCTATTACTACCTGCCCGATGTGGAAGCCTACTACGATATCGAAACGTCAATGTTTATTTATTACGGAAATGGCAGATGGATTCGCAAATCGCACCTACCCTATCAGTACAGAGGCTATGATTTGTATCATGGATACAAGGTGGTACTAACAGACTTTCACGGCAACGATCCGTACTCACATTTTAAGGAACATAGAGTAAAATATGTAAAAGGGTATCGTGGACAAGAACAAAAAACCATTGGCGATAGACCCGGAAAAAGTCGCTATAAAGCGAAATATCAGTCAAAAAACGAGCGACAGTATCGCAATGCAAACAGCAGCAGATCTGGACGCGATAAAGACAGAGGGAAAAGCCACGACAACAAAGGTGGGAAAAAGAAGCACAGATAGCTGATTGCCCATGTATTAAAACCGTTACACAAACCTTGTAACGGTTTTTTTGTAGGGAGATGCGAAAAGGTGTGAATGATGTAACTTTAAACCAGAATTATGTAATGCATTCACCTCGTAAGATGATGACCTTTGTTGAGTAAAAACACCTTTACGCTAAAAGTACAAAATCATGGGAAATCTACTTTACATCATTGCCGTCATTTTAATTATTGCCTGGCTTATTGGGTTTGTTGGCTATAGCGCTTCAGGCGGTGGCCTTATCCACATCTTATTGGTTATTGCCGCTATCGCTGTTCTGGTAAGAATTATCCAGGGAAGAAGAATCCTCTAAAACTACCCTTATGAATCTCAAAAGAATATTTGGAGCCTTGCTCACCGTGTTGGGAATTGGTGCCCTGATCTATGCCGCAGTCATATTTGTATCGGCTTCATCCGGTACCAATAATATCAAAGCATTGATTATATACGGCGCACTTGGCCTGTTGTTTTTCATCGCCGGCATCAGTCTGGTGCGTACCACAAAAGATGAATCATAATTCATAACATTGGTGATATTCAAGCACTTTCGGCTGCCATCAAATCTGAATGGAACTATGGTTCCACATAGTTAGTGCAAGAGCAGTAATCCCGAATGAACTTATTGTTCAAGTTCACATGTATACACGTTGTTAATGCGAACTTCACTGGTTAATTTTCCGGTAAATCATAAAAAACAGGAATATTGACTCCATGATGTGTGAATGATGCAACTCCTTTTAATACTTGTATAAAATAAAAAAGGATATGGAGTATCACCTTTGTATAACGAACAATCCTATCAATTAATTACTAAAAAATGAAAACTGAAAAGAAAAAAATTTGGACAAACCTTGTCCTGGCATCCTTATTCCTGGCCGCTTTGGCAGGAGGATGCAAAAAAGATAATTTCAAGGAAATCTCCGGGGTTTGTCCGGAAGTTGAGTCAACCAATCCTGCTTCGGAGGCCGTAAACATCCCCCTCGATATAGTGATTGACGTTACCTTTAACGAAAAAATGAATGCAGCCACCGTTACTCCGGCGGCATTCACTTTAACAGGACCTGCTACAAAAAATGGTCAGTTGGTAACAGCTACCAAAGTAGAAGGCAGCCTGACGTACAATGAAGCTACAAATACGATGAGCTTTAATCCAACGGACAATCTCGAACCTAATACTGTGTATACAGGAACGGTTAAAACAGTGGTAAAAGATTTACGGGGTGCCGCTTTACAGACCAATTATGTATGGTCGTTTACTACCGGTTTACCACCTACCGTAATTTCCACCTTCCCTCAGGATGAAGCTACAGGAGTATCAATCAACTCAAGGCTTTCCGCCACTTTTAGTATGGCTATGGACTCATTGTCCATCACCTCCTCCACCTTTACTTTAAAACAGGGAAACCTTTCTGTTTCAGGTACGGTAACCAGTTCAAACAATATGGCCACATTTAAACCGGCAACCACACTGGCTGCAAACGTTCTTTACACGGCCACCATCACCAACATGGTTAAGAATAAGGCTGGTATTGCCATGGCAAATAATTTTGTATGGACATTTACAACAGGAGACGGACCTGATAACACACCTCCTACCGTGATATCAACAGTACCCGTAAACCTGGCCACAGAAGTAACCATCAATACGAAACCTACCGCCACTTTTAGTGAGGCGATGGATCCGTTGACGATTAACTCTTCTACATTTACTGTCAAGCAAGGTGTTCTCTCTGTTGCTGGTTCGGTAACTTATGTGGGGACAGTTGCAACATTTAAACCATTTGTAAATTTCACAGCCAATACTACCTATACAGCCACCATCACATCAGGTGTGGAGGATGTAGCAGGGAATGCCATGGTAAGTAATTATGTATGGACATTTTCAACAGGAACGGGTTCGGATGACACTCCACCTAAGGTAATTTCAACATTTCCGGCCGACCTGGCCACAGGGGTACCAATCAACACCCGGCCATCGGCAATTTTTAGCGAACCCATGGATCCAATGACCATTACACCACTCACCTTTACTATAAAACAAGGAAACCAGTTTATTTCGGGTTCCGTATCTTATGTAGGTTTGGTGGCCACATTTAAACCCTCGACCGGATTTATCGCCAATAAAGTCTATACAGCCACCATCACCACCGGCGCCGAAGATCTTGCTGGAAACGCCATGATAAACAACTATATATGGACATTTACCACTGGAACCGGCATCGACCTCATTCCACCCACGGTAGTTTCAACTGTTCCGGCTAACCTGGCCACTGAAGTACTACTCAGTGTAAAACCTGCCGCTACTTTTAGCGAGTTGATGGACCCATTGACAATAAACGCATCGACCTATACCTTAAAACAAGGAACTACATTGATTCCTGGTTTAGTTAGCTATAACGGTCTGATAGCAACTTTTTCACCTACTAATGTTCTTTTGGCCAACACCACCTATACTGCCACCATCACTACCGGTGTTAAAGACCTGGCTGGAAATGCCATGGCAAACAATTACGTATGGATATTTACAACGGGAATCGCCGTCGACATTATTCCACCTACTGTAGTTTCAACTGTACCGGCTAACCTGGCCACTGAAGTACAACTCAACGTAAAACCAGCTGCTACATTTAGCGAGTTGATGGATCCTTTGACCATAAACGCGTCTACCTACACCTTAAAACAAGGAACTACACTGGTACCTGGTTTAGTTAGCTATAACGGACTGATTGGTACTTTCACACCCACTAACGATCTTTTGGCCAACACAATTTATACCGCCACCATCACCACCGGTGTTAAAGACCTGGCTGGAAATGCCATGGTTAACAATAATGTATGGACATTTACCACACTGGCCGTATCATCTCCCACGGTAATTTCTACCGATCCTGCAAACATGGACACTGACATTGCCCTGAACAAAATAGTTACTGCAACATTTAGCGAACCCATGGATCCATTAACCATCACCGGGACAACCTTTACCATACAAAATGGTTCAAGTTCAGTTACAGGGGTGATATCGTACAACGGTACCACGGCCTCTTTTGCACCCTCCGCTGATTTGTTACCCAACACGTTGTATACCGGAACAATCACTACCGAAGCAATGAGTGCCGGAGGCACACCTTTGGCAGCCAATTATACCTGGACTTTTACTACGGTTTCCTTGATGGCTCCAACAGTAATTTCTACTGACCCCATGGATTTGGATATCGATGTTCCCCTGAATCAGATTATCAGTGCGGATTTTAGTGAGGTGATGAACTCTTCAACCATCACCACTTCCACCTTTACCTTAATGCAAGGAACCAATTCGATTTCAGGACTGGTAGATTATTCCGGCACAACCGCTACTTTAACACCATCGGGTGATTTATTATCAAACACCACTTATACTGCTACCATTACTACGGGGGCAGAAAATCTTTCAGGAACTCCATTGGACAACGACTATGTGTGGACATTTACCACCCAGGAGATTGTGATTTCTATTGTTGATCTTGGTACTGCCGCTGCTTATGGTGCTTTTGGAGGAAATGCCGGTATTACCAACCAGGGAATCAATACGATAATAAATGGAGGTATTGCGACCACCGCTGCCTCAACACTGGTTACCGGTTTTCATGACGGGATGACTGGTGATGTTTATACTGAAACGCCTCTTAATGTTGGTCTGGTGACTGATGGAATATTTACCGCACCACCGTTCCCGGGAACAACCACCAATGAAGCCATTGCAACGCAAGCGCTGATTGATGCCAATGCGGCTTACATCAGCATTTCTCCTGCTATCATGCCGGGAGGAATTGATCCGGGCGTCGGTGAACTTGGTGGATTAACCCTGGCTCCGGGCGTTTATATGTCGGAAAGTGGAACTTTTAATATTTCCAACGGACCACTCACACTCGATGCTCAGGGCGATCCAAATGCTACCTGGGTATTCCAGACAGCCGCCGGATTAACCGTAGGTATCGCAGGACCGACAGGCGCACGCAGTATCGTCCTGACCAACGGAGCCTTGCCTAAAAATGTATTTTGGTATGTAGGTAGTTCAGCCACTATTAACGCGGCAGGTGGCGGCACCATGGTAGGAACCATCATCGCAACTGCCGGTGTTACATTCTCAACACCGGATAATATGGATCAAACAGTGCTGAATGGCAGAGCTATTTCTCTGGTTGCTTCAGTTACTATGGTAAATACAACCATAAACGTACCTGCACCCTAATGCAGTTATAAAGTTATCAAATGAATCCCGCCTTCGGGCGGGGTTTATTTAATTCACTTGAAGCAACATAAAAAAACTGAAAAAATGAAATTGAAAACCAATAATAATAAAAAATCACGCAAAGCGTGTTCCGCCCATGGCCTCACCTTTAAAAGTCTGGTCTTAAGTACTGTTATCTTAACAGGTATGCAGATATCTCTTCATGCGCAGGAAACCCCTGACACACTAAATCCACAGGAAGTTGAATATACCCAGCCCAGTTGGTGGTTTGGCGCTGCGGCCGGTGCTAATTTTAACTTCTATCAAGGATCCACACAACAATTAAACTCATCTGTTACCGTCCCCACCGCTTTTCACGAGGGTACCGGGGTAGGTCTGTATGTGGCTCCTCTGGTAGAATTTCATCGCCCCGATTCAAGGTTGGGATTTATGTTTCAGGCAGGATTCGATGGCCGCAACGGTGCTTTCAAACAAGTAATAACTCCATGCAATTGCCCGGATGATTTGTCCACTGACGTGAGTTATATCACGTTGGAACCAAGCCTGCGCTTTGCCCCTTTTAAGTCAGGATTGTACTTGTATGCAGGGCCACGTTTGGCTTTCCTGATGTCGAAAACATTTACTTACCAACATGGAATCAATCCTGTATATCCCGAACAGGAAATAACACCTGATGTAACTGCGGATTTTAACAACATGAAAAATATGTTGGTCTCCATGCAAATTGGAGCCGGATACGATATTCCACTCACCTCACATGGCAATCAAACACAATCTGTGCTTTCGCCTTATGTGGCTTATCATCCCTATTTTGGTCAGGAACCCCGTTCTACCGAAACGTGGAATATTACCACAGTACGTGCCGGTATTGCACTCAAATTCGGACGCGGACACGAAATTCAAGCGCCTGTAAAAGAGGAAGTTATCCCGGTGGTGGTGATAATAACAGAACCTAAAGTAACGTTTACTGTTGAAGCTCCCAAAAATGTGCAGGCTGCACCCATCATGAAGGAAACCTTTCCGATCCGCAACTATGTATTTTTTGATTTGGGATCAACTGAAATCCCTCAGCGGTATATACTACTCACAAAAGAAGATGTAAAAACCTTTCAGGAGGATCAAATTGATGCACACGCATCGACCAATGTATCTGGTCGTTCGGACAGACAAATGAAAGCTTACTACAATATCCTCAACATTCTTGGCACCCGCATGGTTAACAACCCATCCACAACCATTATTTTGGTAGGATCTTCAGAAAAGGGACCCAAAGATGGCCGTGAAATGGCAGAATCTATCAAGAATTATCTTACCGGTACCTTTGGAATTAATGCTTCCAGAATTTCAACTCAGGGCAGGACCAAGCCAAGTGTACCGGCTGAACAGCCTGGTGGCACGCTTGAACTTGTCTTGCTTCGCCAGGGCGACCGCAGGGTATCCATCGAAAGCAATTCACCCGTCTTGTTGATGGAATTCCAGAATGGACCTGATGCACCTCTGAAACCAGTGGAAATCGTTGATATAAAGAAGGCTCCGGTTGAAAGTTACATTGTTTTCAATGTAGAAGATGAAGAAGACGCCTTTACATCCTGGTCGGTACAAACTGAGGATGAACAAGGAAATATCCGGACTTTTGGACCTTTTACTGAGGCTAAGGTGAGTATACCAACAAAAGCAATCTTAGATACTATCCCCGAAGGTGATTACAAAGTAACCATGACGGGCATCACCAAGAGTGGTCCGACAATAACGAGGGAAACTTCTGCACATATAATACTTTGGACTCCTCCGGAAACTGTTGAAACAATGAGATTCAGCATCATATACGAATTTAACAAGTCCGATGCCACCCATCTGTACGAAAAGTATTTGATGGAAGTGGTCGCACCAAAAATAACTGATGGTGCTACTGTGATTGTGAATGGCTACACCGATGTTATTGGTGGTGAAGAAAATAACCAGAAATTGTCATTGGCAAGAGCCAACAATGCTCAGGGCATTCTTGAAAAAGCGGTATCGAAAACAGGCACAAAGGGTGTGAAGTTTGAGATTTCCGGACTAGGTGAGGATCTGGATACAGCTCCGTTTAGCAACAAATATCCAGAGGAACGCGCTTATAACCGAACGGTTATCGTTGATATCGTTTCCAGGAAATAACCATTTCACTCAGTAATCTGATTTCTCTAATTATCAACAAGAACTCTTCAATAGCCATCGAAACGATTTGTATTCCCATAAAATGTGTTTCGACGGCTTTCTTATCAGGTAACAAATACTCAGCTACCATCATAAAATTCATTAAAAATTACTGGTAATCAGTGGCAAAAACAAATATGTGAATTATGTAACATATAGAATTAATTATATAACACTTTCAGATTTGAGCCGAGGTAACTTTGTAAAACAAAATCTAACGTACAACTTAAAACCAATGATAATGAAAAGGTCATTACTATTTATTGTAACAACTGTTACTTTACTGCTTTCTTTACCACAAGTAAATTTCGGGCAAGCACCCAATTTAGGCACTTCTGCTGATTTTGCTCTGTTCACAACAGTTGGGGCAGTTACCAATGCAGGTACAGAATATCTAACGCAAGTTACAGGCAATGTGGGTTCGAATAGTGGCCCCATCTCAGGCTTTGGAAATGTGGATGGCCAATTGCACCCAGGCGATGGTCAGAGCGCTCAGGCAGCAGCAGATTTATTGATTGCCTACGGAGAACTCGCTGCAGCCATACCCACTTTTTTTCCGGCACCTTTGCTTGGCAACGGAGCCATTCTCCCTCCGGGAGTGTATGCTATTGGTGAGCCGGCAACACTTAACTTAGATTTAACATTGGATGCACAAGGTGATCCAAATGCTGTTTGGATTTTTCAAATACAAGGCACGTTCGGCGCAAACGCCAATTCGAAAGTTCATTTAATCAACGGAGCTCAGGCTTGCAATGTTTTCTGGAAGATAGAAGGGTTGGTAAGTTTGGCCGCCAATACCACCATGCGGGGAACCATTGTGGCGAATAACGCGGCCATTAACATGGTTGCCGGTGATACCCTCGAAGGAAGGGCATTAGCTATCAACGGTGCCGTTGGTGTATCACAATCGATGATATACCTCCCTTCAGGATGCGGAGCTCCTATCCTTACCGGACCGGCAGCCCCTGATCTTCTTTCTATAGCATGTTATACGATTTTTTCTTCCGGCGGGCCAGTTACAAACGCTGGCATTACCTACGTTACAGGTGATGTGGGTTCGAACAATGGTTTAACGACAGGATTCAATCCTTTATTTGTAACAGGAGCTATTCATCCAATCCCGGATGGTTCAACTGCACAAGCGGCATCCGATTTACTAAATATCTATAGCACGCTGAACGCGATGCCTTATGATATTGAATTGATGAGGCCCGATCTTTTAGGCCACAACCTGGTTCTTACACCGCATACTTATATCATGAACGCAGCCGCATCTCTTACCGATACGCTTTACCTCAACGCAATGGGATATGCCGATGCAGTATTCGTTATCAAGATTTATGGTGCCCTTTCAACAAACAATTACTCAAAAGTTATTTTACAAAATGGAACCCAATCACAAAATGTGTTGTGGTTGGTTTCAGGTGCCGTGAGCATAACCGATTTTTCGGAATTTGTAGGAACAATCGTTGTCAACAATGGAGCAATCGACTTAACAACAGGGGTTAATCTGGATGGCAGGGTGCTTACAACCACCGGAGCTGTGAACACCTCCGCAATAACGGCTATTATGCCTCCCGGTTGCTTTGTAGCAAGCCCTCCTGTTATCACAACAGAACCAACCGATCAGATTGTATGCGAAGGAGATTCTGTTAGTTTAACAGTAACTGCAACAGGTGATGGTCTTACTTATCAGTGGAGAAAAGGAATCGTAGATATTTCAGGCGCAACGAATGATACACTTACCATTAATCCTGTAAGTATGTCAGATGCCGCGACAGACTATAATGTTGTTGTTTCAGGAACTTTTCCTCCACCAGATACTTCTATTAATGTTTCTTTAACAGTTAATGCTGTCACAAATATTACCACACAGCCGGCAAGTCAAATTGCATGTGTCGGAGATTCTATCAGTTTTACAGTAGCTGCCACAGGTACCGGACTTACGTATCAGTGGAGAAAAGGAATCATTGATATTACAGGCGCAACAAACGATACGCTTACAATTGATCCTGTTGCCCTAACTGACGCAGCATTAGACTATAATGTTGTTGTCATGGGAACATGTTCAAACGATACTTCAATAAATGTTAGTTTAACAGTAAATGAAGTTACGGCCATCACCACACAACCTGTTGATCAAACAGCATGTATTGGCGACTCTATCAGCTTTACGGTAGCCGCCACAGGTACCGGACTTACGTATCAGTGGAGAAAAGGAATCATTGATATTATAGGTGCAACAAACGATACGCTTACAATTGATCCTGTTGCCCTAACTGACGCAGCATTAGACTATAATGTTGTTGTCATGGGAACATGCTCAAACGATACTTCAATAAATGCTTCTTTATCGGTTAATACTGAAACTGTCATTACTACGGCTCCTGTTAGTCAAACGGTATGTGAAGGAGATTCTGTCAGCTTTATTGTGGCTGCATCTGGATCGGGTCTTACCTACCAGTGGAGAAAGGGAATTGTAAACCTGGTCGATGGAGGTAATATTTCAGGCGCAACAAATGATACACTTACAATTAACCCTGCCACCATCTCTGATGAAGCATCCAACTATAATGTTGTTGTTACCGGTGGTTGTTCATCAATAAATACTTTGGACGTCAACCTTAATTCGGCTGGCAACTTTGGTATTCTGGCTGGTACGGCAATCAGCAGCACAGGCTTTAGTGTAATTTCAGATGTGGATGTTGGGTTAAGCCCCGGTGTTCGCAGTTCTATTACCGGATTTCCTCCGGCCATTGTTGTGAATGGAGCTATCTATACTTCTGATGATATTGCTCCTCCGGGAGTAGCTGCAATGCTTATACAGGCCAAACAAGACCTTACCGATGCCTATCTTTTTGCTGAAGGCGCAACATCACCTGCTCCTGCCACTGTAGCTGGCGATCAGGGTGGCTTAACACTTGCCCCGGGCATTTATAAATCAACATCCACACTATTAATACAATCCGGCGATCTGACCCTTGATGCACAAGGTGATGCAAATGCAGTATGGATTTTCCAGATAGCATCTGATTTTACCACTGTTGGTGGAGCTGGTGGAAACGTTATACTTAGCGGAGGCGCCCAGGCTAAAAATGTTACCTGGCAGGTTGGCAGTTCAGCAACCATCGGTAACGGAACCTCATTTAAAGGAAACATACTTGCATTAACTTCCATAACGATGAATACAACTGCAACTATAGATGGCAGATTACTTGCCAGAAATGGTGCGGTAGTATTATCAGGCACTAACTTAATTAATAAACCTTCGGATGCTCTGCCTTCCGGTAATAGTATTACTTCAATAAATGTTTCTCTAAAAGTAAATCCGTTAATTGGTACTACCCTCTATACAGCCGGATCGACAACACTGTGTCAGGATTCACCTGATGAAACCTACACTGCAACCGCTTTGAACAGTACTTCAATTACATACTCTGCACTTCCTGTAGCAGCAGGAACAATAAACGCTACTACCGGTGTAATGAACTGGGATGCTGCCTTTAGTGGAACAGCTACTATCACAGCCTATTCAACAGGTCTTTGCGGTACAACAACTGCCGACTTATTGGTAACGGTAAATCCTTCCACAGGTACTACCCTCTTTACAGCCGGAGCAACAACGCTATGTCAGGATTCACCCGATGAAACCTACACTGCAACCGCTGCGAACAGTACTTCAATTACATACTCTGTACTGCCTGTAGCAGCAGGAACAATAAACGCTACTACCGGTGTAATGAATTGGGATGCTGCCTTTAGTGGATCAGCTACCATCACGGCTACTTCAACAGGTCTTTGCGGCACAACGAGTGCTGACTTATTGGTTACCGTAAATCCTTCCACAGGGCCTACCATCTTTACATCCGGGGCTACAACGCTTTGCCAGGATTCACCCGATGAAACCTACACTGCAACCGCTTTGAACAG
>JAUYGX010000141.1 GCA_030690365.1 Bacteroidales bacterium
TGGAAATCTTCGGAGCAACTTGCCGACCAACTAATGGAATACGTTATTACCTACAACAAAACCAGAGCAAAGCCTTTTAATTGGACATACTCTGGAGACCCCTTGAAAATAAGTTAACCTATTAAGTAATCGTTACACTAGTTGAAAATAATCTTTCAACAAAATTCTGTAGGCTTTTACTTTTTTTATAGCTTCACTTTTATCCATTGTTGTAGTTCTTTGGTTCTTTGAATAATTTCGACACATTTTGAATCTGTCAAACTTCTCATTAATCTTTCTTTGTGAGATGGATAACGAGCTTCTATATTTAACGGTTCAATTTGATCAATGAAATCTTTTTGTTCTTCAGTAAATGATTCATAGAATTCACCTCTTTTTGCAAGAAAGGATAAACTATGCGTATATGGTGCTGTTTCAGATTTAACTTTTACAAAATAAGCTTTAAAAGCTTTTTCAATAGTCTGATGGCACATAAAACCGACATATAAATATCATTTGCTTTGAAGCATTGCTTCAGCTGTTTCTAAATCATAATCAGAAATGTCAATCCAGTATCTAATCGCGCTTTCCATTCTCTTTGTCATTTTGATTCAAAGATACAAAAAGATTGAATTTTCGGTGATGTCACAACTTTTGCAATTCAATCTAACCTTATTACAGAAAATACCCAATATGGAAATCCAATTTCTACATCCTTTCAGGAACTTCAGCGCCCAGCAGTTTCATGGCTTGCCGGATGGTTCGTGCGGTAACAAACGAAAGCTGTAACCTGAAGGTTCTCGTTGCTTCATCTTCCTCCTTCAGGATGATGAGTGCATGGTAAAACTGGTTGAATTCTTTGGCTACTTCATAGGCAAAATTGGCTATCAGTGCCGGACTGAAATTTTCACCAGCCTGTTGAATCACCTGAGGAAAATCGTGCAGCAGTTTGAGAAGTGATTTTTCCTTTTCATTCGAGTCATTCCAATCAATTTTTATGTCCAAATAGGGATAGCCAGCTTCATCCGCTTTGCGCAGAATGGATTTAATCCTTGCATGGGTATATTGAATAAACGGGCCTGTATTTCCTGTAAAATCAATGGATTCGGCCGGATTAAAAGTCATTGTCTTTTTGGGATCTACCTTCAGGATAAAATATTTCAAAGCCCCCAGGCTGAGCACGTTATATAACTGGTGAGATTCCTCCTCCGTAAAATCATCAAATTTACCCAGTGCTTCGGTGGTGGTTTTTGCAGTTTGATACATTTCTTCCATCAAATCGTCTGCATCCACCACAGTACCTTCGCGTGATTTCATTTTGCCCTCGGGCAGTTCCACCATTCCGTATGAAAGATGCTCAATGCTATCAGCCCATTCTTTTCCAAGTTTTTTCAGCACCAGTTTCAACACGTCAAAATGGTAATTTTGTTCATTACCAACCACATAAACCAGTTTTCCCGGATGGTAATCATCATATCGAAGTTGAGCGGTCCCCAAATCCTGTGTCATATAAACCGAAGTGCCATCTGCGCGCAGCAGCAGCTTTTCGTCCAGTCCGTCTAAAGTAAGATCGCACCAAACTGAGCCATCTTCTTTTTTAAACAAAATGCCTTTTTGAAGACCATCTTCCACCAGTGCTTTTCCCAGAAGATAAGTCTCAGATTCATAGTACACCTTGTCGAAATCGATGCCCATGCGGCTGTAGGTGATATCAAAACCGGCGTATACCCATTGGTTCATCTCGTACCAAAGTTTCCGCACCTGATCGTCACCGTCTTCCCATTTTTTAAGCATTAGTTTGGCTTCGAGTAGGATAGGGGCTGAATTTTTGGCTTCATCCTCCTTCATCCCATTGTCTACCAGTGTTTTAATTTCTTTCTTGTACTCCTTGTCGAAAAGAACATAATAATCACCCACCAGTTTATCGCCTTTCTGGCCGGTAGTTTCGGGTGTGGCCGACTGTCCCCATTTTTGCCAGGCCAGCATTGATTTGCAGATGTGGATACCTCTGTCGTTCACCAGGTTCACCTTTTTAACAGGAATGCCATTTGCCTTTAAAATGGCGGCCACCGACCAACCCAGCAGGTTATTCCTTACATGGCCCAGGTGAAGGGGTTTGTTGGTGTTGGGAGAAGAATATTCAATTACCACCGATGGGATGTCCTTGCTTTCGCTGAAACCAAAACGATTGTCAGGCAAGATCCGGTTAAAAAACTCCATCCAGTAGGTGTTGGAAACCGACAAATTTAAAAAGCCCTTAATAACATTAAAATCAGTAATTTCGTTTGAGTTATCAATAAAATACTTTCCAAGTTCCAGTGCCGTTTGTTCCGGATTTTTCTTTGATATTTTCAGCAGCGGAAATACGACAACGGTATAATCGCCGGTAAATTCAGGACGTGTTTTTTGAATCTGGATTAGGCTTTCAGGAGGCATTTGCCCGTAAAGTTTCAGGGTGGCCTTACTTAACAATTCGGCTATGGTGGATTCGATCATGATATACATTTTAGGGCTGCAAAAGTAATGAAAAGCAGCAAAGAAGCAGATGAATTAAGACTTCATCTTATCAGAGGGGAAGTAACGTATGGTTTTGCAGCATTTTGCTTTTTTCAGCTACTTACGTTGCCTGAACAGCCACTCGATCATCAAAGGATCAGTATAAGCACCCAGCCATGAAAAATGGCCAACTTCAGGATATTGTGTAAACCCGGGATGGGCTCCGGCTTTGGTCAAAGCTACAAGCATATCCATCGAATATTTTGGATCAACAGATTTATCTTCAGCTCCATGAAAAATCCAAATGGGAATGTGGGCGATGGAGGCGGCACTGGAAGTGTCGCCCGCTCCGCACACAGGAACGGCAGCAGCAAAAAGATCCGGATAACGCTGCAAAACGTCATAGGTTCCATGTCCACCCATGGAAAGCCCTGTGATGTATATCCTGCCGGTATCGATGGGCAGGTCGGTAATCAGTTGATGAATGAGCTCAATCACCATTTTCATGGGTTGCGAAGGCTCTGGTTTAAGGGTTAAGGTCATGTTGATCGTATCTTCTTCAACGTTCGACCAGCTAAGTTTTTCAGGACATTGTGGTGCTACCACGATGGCTGGATATTGCATCATCATCTGTTCGTTGGCAAATTCTCTCACGCCCCATTTTAACTGTGCTTCATTGTCGTTTCCACGTTCGCCTGAACCATGAAGAAAAACAACCAGAGGAAGAACCCGGCCCGGATTGTAATCCGGGTACAGCAACCTGTAATTAAGAGTATTACCCTGTTTGTCGGTAAATTGATTGTAACTAAAAAGAGAGGGTTGTGACGAAATTTCATTTATCCCAACACAGAAAAGCATGAATATTAAGAGGGATACAGGTTTTAAATATTTGGTTACAAGGGTCGTTTTCATCAAATAACATTTTGTTGATTCTTATTTTTATTGACTTCGTTGTCCGTAAAATTAACAATATATTGAATACGTATTCAAATAGCTTTTCTTTGTTCTACGAAAGTGTTGTAATGATTGCGTAGTTCACAACCTCAAGCATACTTTTGTAGTAATGACAGCAGATTGTCTTTTTTTATAGGTTTAGCCAGATAATCATTACAGCCGGCGGCCAGAAATCGATATTCGTCGTCGGTTTGAGCATAAGCAGTCATGGCAATGATGGGTAATTCAGGTCTGAATTCATGGATCATTTGAGTAGCTTCAAGCCCGTTCATAACCGGCATTTTTATATCCATGAGTACCAGGGTTATTTTATCATTTTGTCTGCATATTTCAACAGCTTCAGCGCCATTGTTTACATGGATGTAGCCGCAGTCTGCCATTTTCATGACAACTTCAACATACAAATAATTAGTTTCTTCGTCTTCGGCAATCAGCACCAGCGGTTTATTTGTATTAGTTGTCCCTGAAGTTTTTGCTATGGTCTGTTTTTCAACAGGTGTCGGCTCAACATATGGAATGGAAACTGTAAATACCGAGCCTTTCCCTTTTTCGGACATCACTTTAATGGTCCCTCCAAGCAATTTAACCAAACCCTGCGCAATGGCCAGTCCCAGACCACTACCTTCATATCCACGTGTATTTGAGGAATCTTCCTGCGAGAACATGTTAAAAATGATTTCCAGCTTATCGGGTGCTATTCCGCAACCCGTATCCTGCACAGAAAAATCAATAAATCCCGGAGTAATTGTGTAACCACAATTAATGCGGCCTTCCTTTGTAAATTTCAAGGCATTGTTTAATAGATTGTTCAGTATTTTACGAAGAAATTCACTGTTGGAATGTAGGGTTAAATTCTCTGGATCAATGGGTACAAACGCCTCAAATTCAATATTTTTTTCTATGCAGGCTTGCCTGGTGTTTTCAGCGATTTCATTGAACAGGGGTTGCAGAGGAAAATCTTTGGTATGCACTTCCATGGTTCCTGAAACAATCCAGGCCATATCCATATAATCTGACACCGTATTCATCAGGCGGTTGCTGGATTTCTGCATAATGCTAAAGTATTTCATCCGCTGTATTTCGGTCAGGTCCGAATCGGCAAGAAACTGTCCAAAACCCAGAATACCGTTCAACGGAGTCCTGATTTCATGTGAAATGTTGTTGATAAAGGCGGTTTTCAACTTATCGCTTTCTTCGGCTTTTTCTTTAGCAAACACTATCTCCTCCAACATTTTTTTACTTTCAGTGATGTCGGCATTAACTCCCCTGTAACCCAGTATTTCTCCATTTTCATCCAAAATCGGACTACCGCTAGTATTAAGTATTATGATCTGTCCGTTTTTGTGCACAGTTGGATTTTCAAAATTCCTGAACGATTCTTTCCTTGAGAAGAATTCAAAGTATGATGCCATGATCTCCTCCATTTTTTCTGGAACCAGGAGGTCGTAAAAATGCTTCTTACTAACTATTTCTTCTGCGGAATAACCCAGTAATGACTTGATAACAGGGCTTGTATAGGTATATAATCCGTTTTTGTTCACTTCCCATATCCATTCCTGTGCATTTTCAGCCACCTGTTTAAATCGATGTTCACTCTCCTGTAATGCTTTTTCTGCTTTATTATGAGCAAGCTTTTCCTTTGCCTCATCCAGAGCCCGTTTTACGGCGAAGGGTAGCCTTTCAGGTCGGTCTTTCAACACATAATCCACGGCACCTCGCTTAAGTAACTCGATGGCTGTTTCTTCCCCAATTGAACCTGAAATACAAATAAAGGGAATCTCCGGGCATACCTCGTTGCTTATCTGCAATGCCTCAAAAGCATCGAACCCCGGCAAATTAAAGTCTGACAGAATAATGTCGAAACTATGCTGTTTCAGGGCCGAAATAAATCCTTTCTGATTTACCACATGGGTTAAATCTAAAACATAACCCGCATCGGACAATTGCTCCTGAATTAACTCAAGGTCATGTCTGGAATCTTCCAAGACAATGATTTTTAGCGCAAGGCCTTTTATTTCAGTTCTCCAGGTCATAGTTTATAATGTTGGAGGTTGTTCGTTGAGCATTGCCCAGAAAATACCAATGTGTTTTACGGCTTCCATAAATTCTTTGAAGTCTACAGGCTTTACCACATAAGCGTTCACGCCGAGTTCATAACATTTTTTCAGGTCGGGTTCTTCACGCGACGCGGTTAACATCACCACCGGAAGTGCTTTTAGTTTATCATTTCGTCGGATGGCTTCAAGAACTTCGATGCCATCCATCCGGGGCATTTTTATATCGAGCAGCAATACGGCGGGATTGCCCTTAGCCCGATTTTTGAATTGGCCTTCACAATTCAGGTACTCCATGGTTTCTACGCCATCTTTGACAGATATCACCTGATTTGCCAGGTTATGTTCATAAAGTGCTTCGATGGTTAATTCCCTGTCCAGGGGATTGTCTTCCGCTAATAATATAGTTTTTATTTCAATCATAGTATGTTCTCCTCATTTTTTGGCATGCTAAAAAAGAAAGTAGCTCCTTTGTCTGGTTCGGATTCGGCCCACACACGACCGTTATGTTTATGAACAATGCGCTGTACATTGGCAAGTCCGATGCCTGTACCTTCAAATTCGGTTTGAGAATGCAGCCGTTGAAATACACCAAATAACTTATGTGCATATTTCATGTCGAACCCCACTCCGTTATCGCGTACGAAAAATACGAAATTATCTTTGTTTTTGTCAAATCCAATGGCAATTTCTGCTGTTTCGGCATGTTTTGAATATTTTATGGCATTGTCCAGCAGGTTGATCCATATTTGCTTAATGAGGGCATAATCGCCGAATACATTTGGCAATTGTTGTACCGTCCAATTTATTTTTCGGTTTTTTAAATCCCGCATCAGTTTTTCAATCACCTCATGAACCAAATCATTCATATCGAATGTGGATTTACGCAGCTCCTGACGGCCTGTTCTCGAAAACTGAAGCAGGTCGTCGATGAGTGTTCCCATTTGATTTGTTGCATTTGCTATATTTGATAGATATTGCTGCGCCTTTTCAGGTAAACTTTCAAGAAAGCGATTGTTCAATAAATCTACATAACCGTTGATGTGGCGCAATGGTGCCCGCAGATCGTGTGACACCGAATAGCTGAACGCTTCCATTTCAAGGTTGGCAGCTTCAAGCTGGGAAGTACGCTCAATCACCCTTTGTTCAAGGGTTTCATTCAATTTTAAAACTTCTTGCTCCGCATGTTTACGTTCGGTAATGTCGATGGACAGTATAAAAACACCTTCAGGCACCGGTTTAATGCTCAGGTCGAACCAGCCAAGGCTTCCATCCTGAAAAGCAAATTCGTTCTCGAAATGATTGTTAACTCTTGTTTCGAGGGTTTGCTTAATTTTTTCAAACACCTCTGTTTCCTCAATCCCGGGCCACATGTCCTGATATTGGTTGCCTACCAATTGATCGTTCGGACGGCGGTTGTGAACTTCGGCGGTTTTGTTCAGGTAGATATATTTCCAGTCGAAACCGATGATCTGGCAACCCTCCAGCATATTGTCGAGGGCACTCCTGAAGCGGTTTTCACTTTTTATCAACGCTTCATTCATCTTTAAGTGCTCCAATTTTTGTAATGTCATTTCGCTGATGAGTTGGGTCATATTCAGCAAAAAGTCCATGGAAACCCGAACCTTTTCCTTAGTAACGATGGGTACATTTTCGAGTGCTTTTATATATTTCAATTCATCGAACCCATGTATTTTGGCTTGTTTTTTAAAGAATTCATGATTGGGTTCTTCAAAAAAGAATTGCCCTGAGAAGAGGTTAGCAATATGTTCTCCTTTAATTATGATAGGTACAGCAACATCAATCAATCCGTTTAAACATCTATAAAAATGATATTTCTCGTCTTTGGCTGATTTGTTCGCCAATAAGGTATCGCTGATGCTACAGTTTTTTGAGGTATCCGGATGAATCCGGTGAAATTCGGTACAGATTTGCCGCCACCCTGATTTCGACAACATATTGCCCTGGAGATCCAGAATCGCAGTTACAAACCCTGTTGATTTGTTGAAACCTTCAAGTAATTTGTTTACTTCCTCAAAATTGATCAGATCCAGCATATTGATTTTCATGGGTAGTTCATTTTCAATAAAGGATTATTAATAAGTTACAAATCCTATCACAGGATACATCAGCACCTGATAATGCCGCAATTTTCCTAATCTCAAAATCAACTTTTTATGCTATCCAATACCCTGACTAAATCTAAGAATCAGGTTTCGGTATTTACATCGGCATCTCATGAACAGGTTTTTGCTATGACCATTGCCTTAGAATGGTAGTTTAGCTCAATCTCAGTAGAGCAAATTTACTTTTTTGTTTTTAATATCACTAAACAAATTTACAAAATGATAAACAATGGTGTTTGAATGGCGAACCAGAATCTTAAAATTGTCTAACGAGGCTGACTTCAAAAAGATAAATCGATCTTGCCAAGTAGATTATTATAAGGATGAATCCCGTTTCTAAGTTGATCTTGATGCTTTGAGATCTTGCAGGATGCAACACTCAGCTCAGAGTCCTACTAAACGGTTAGTTATTTTAGACTATTACACAATGTCAGGGGAAAAAAACTTTTGCTCTTTTCTCCATCTCACCTGCGATCACCCGGGCATCTTCATCTTGTGTCTTAAGCATCTTAATAATATTTTGGTAGCTTTCAGCATCTCTGTCCTGACTTAATTTGAATACAGTGTCAATCTCTTTTACCTCAATTTCAAATGCTACAATTGCACCCATAACCCTTTGTTTAAATTCTACAGGTAAGTTGTCGAACACAGTTGTTGACTGCTGCACTGTTGGATAGAATACTCTACCGTTGTGAAATTATTAAACTCACTGGAAAAAGTTATAGAATGAAAATAGAAAAAATATTTTTAAAGAAAATTAACCTACTTTTGACACAGAATCATGCATCGCTATTTTCCGATTTTGATACATTCCTATTTGCCGAAAATGCAGCATATTTGTTTGCTGGTAACACTAAACCTATTACGTTTGGTCTACTATTTTCAAAAGCCTCTTTATACACTATTAACGGTTTACTGAAATATCCAGACTTTTCCACAAATTTGATTAACTCAATTTCGTTATTGTAATCAAGTTGAATCATCTCTTTAATGG
>JAUYGX010000145.1 GCA_030690365.1 Bacteroidales bacterium
TAGAGAATAAATATTTCCAACAATCATCCTCCGATTTGAATCGATCAAGAAATTCTTGAAAATCTTTTGGGTAATCCTCAGCAACCATTTTTATGGTAAAGATATTAATTGTCTTAACATGAGCGAAGCAGATAAGCAGTAAAAGTAAAAGTACTTTCAGGAGGCGAGCGTACGCGCCTGGCCATGATCAAGTTGCTTTTGGAACCTGTGAACCTGCTGATTTTGGATGAGCCTACCAACCACCTGGATTTACGCACCAAAGACATCCTTAAAAGTGCCTTGCAGGATTACGATGGAACACTTATTCTGGTATCGCACGACCGTGATTTCCTGGATAGCCTGGTCACCAAAGTATTTGAGTTTGGCAACAAACAGGTAAAGGAACACCTGGGCGATATTCACAGTTTTCTGGTAAAGAAGAAGATGGAGAATTTACGAGAGATAGAAAGGAAGGCCTAAACCCTGACAGGGTTTAAAACCCTGACAGGGTTTAGGGTTATTTCTCCGCCAGCTTCCGCAAGGCCACCCACTGTTTTAGCATATCCCTTGCTTCCGTGGCCGGGTATCCCAACACGGTTTTTCCGGCAGGCACATCATTCATCACACCTGAGCCGGCACCCACAATGGCTCCTGAATGGATGGTAACGTGGTCTTTGATAGAAGCGCTTCCTCCGATAATCACCCCATCGCCCAGGGTGACAGAACCCGCCAGACCGCTGTGGCCAGCCATGATACAAGATCGTCCCATTACACAATTGTGCGCAATTTGTACCAAATTATCAATCTTACAGCCATCACCAATGATGGTAGAACTAAACTTACCACGATCCACACAGGAGTTAGCTCCAATTTCAACGGCATTTCCAATCACCACATTTCCAATTTGTGGGATTTTAACCAGCCCGCGTCCATCTTCGGCCGGACGGTACCCAAAACCATCGGCACCGATACTTACATTGATGTGGAAAATGCAAAAACTTCCTATTTCGCAACGTTCACGGATCACCGTTCCCGACCAAATGATGGTGCCTTGTCCAATGGTGGTTTCGTCCAGAATGGTTACATTGGGATAGATCAGTACTCCATCGCCCAACACCACGTTTTTCCCGACAAAACTGTTAGCTCCAATTTTGCAACCTTTGCCAATAGTGGCAGAAGGATGTACCACTGCTGTGGGATGGATATCTTCTTCAAAAGAAGGCAAACCCGGGTCGAACACCTCCAGCAATTTGGCCATAGCCAGATCCGCATTTTTCACCTTGATCAAAGCGCGGTTTTCACCCGGTTCAAAATTCAGTTTTTCATCCACAATGGCGGCACACGCTCCGGAGGTTTCCCAAAGTCGAACATATTTTCGATTTCCAACAAAAGTAATATGGTTGTTATTGGCTTTTTCCAATTGCTCGGGTCCATGGATGGTGTTGGTGGTATTTCCAACCAAAGTGCCCTTTAAAATTTCGTTGATCTCTTGTATGGTAAACGATTTCATTATATTTTACTTATAAATGGTTACGCAATTGAGGCGGTGAAACTATAAAAAAACATTGAATTTTTAACACTTATCATCCCCTTCTTTTTTTTACGCTTCACACGAATGTGAGGCGACATGCTTTTTCTGGAAATCCAGCATCACCACCTGATTTATTGAATCCTGTTCTCTTATAAGACTATCCACCTGGGCAGTTCCTTGCAGGAATATGATCATTCCCAGAAAGACTAACAACATTTTTATTGTTCTCATCTTAGAGCTTAATTTAAGCACAAAGGAAACAATAAAAAGAAAGGAGATTAAAGAAAAAAGAAAAAAAGAGGATCAACGCATTGTCATGTCAATATCATTTCGTTATTTTGCGAAATAAAGAAATCGATGTAAATGAAGAAGAAAACCGAACTATCAATTGAGACAACGGAAATGGCCAGGGTACTTAAGGCGCTGGGGCATCCCGTAAGGTTATACATCATTCAAAAATTATCAAAAATGAACGCCTGTTGCTATAGTGGCGATCTGGTGGATGAAATACCGGTAGGTCGCTCCACCTTGTCGCAGCATCTAAAAGAGCTAAAATTCGCCGGGCTTATTCAGGGAGAGGTAGAACCACCTTATATTAAGTATTGCCTTAACAAGGGAAACTGGGAAGAAGCCCGCAAAATGTTTAATGAACTCTTTACAGAAAACGAACAGTTATAAAAACACTGATTAAATGTTTAAACAAAATATCAATAATCACCAATTAAAAGGATCGTACTATGGAAATTAAAATTTTAGGGCCAGGATGTCCAAAATGTAAAACCCTTGAAAAAGCCACAAGGGAAGTCGTTGAAAAAGAAGGAATTCAGGCGACAATAACGAAAGTAGAAGACATTATGAAAATAATGGAATATGGCATTATGCACACACCCGGCCTCGTGGTTGATGGCAAAGTTATTTTCAGCGGACGCGTGCCTTCCAACAAAGAACTCACCGAATTATTATCTACTAAACAATAAATATCATGAAAGCATTTGGCATTATCTCCCTTATATTATTGGTTACCAGCCTTAATATTTCGTGTTTGGGGCAAACACAACCAACCGAAAACACAACCCTTGCCGCTACCGAAACCGTACAGGTATATTACTTTCATTATGCCCGCAGGTGTACAACCTGTAAGGCTGTAGAAGCTGAATCAAAAAAAGCAGTGGAAGAACTCTTCGGCAACAAGGTTCTGTTTGCAGCCTACGACATGGATGAACCTGATGGCGAAAAAAAAGCTGAGGATCTGGGTATCGAGGGGCAGACTTTAGTCATCTATGGTGGGAACACGAAAATTGACCTGACCAACGAAGGTTTTATGTATGCCGCAAATAAGCCTGAAAAATTGAAGGAAATTTTTAAAGAAAAAATAACACCGTTGCTTTAGATTTCATGAGTCTTATCGTGTTTATCTGACCTATTTATTGTTTATTTCTAACTCATCATTTGTATGGAGGAATTCTTGCAAAACATCATGAGCAACAGCTCTTTGCCTATTGTAACGGCCTTTATTCTCGGTTTGATGACCGCAATCAGCCCATGTCCGCTGGCCACCAACATTACTGCCATCGGCTTCATCAGTAAAGATGTGGAAGACAGAAGGCGTGTATTTATCAACGGACTCATATATACCCTGGGCAGGGCTATAACCTACACGGGATTGGCCATTATTATTTTTATCGGTGCTGATCAATTTGAGGTTTCCGGCTTGTTTCAAAAATATGGAGAAAAGGTGATTGGCCCGCTTTTAATTGTTATCGGTTTGCTGATGCTCGATGTGCTCAGGATAAAATTTCCCGGCGTAGGCAATCTAACTCAAAAATTTCAAAACCAATCAAAACATTCGTACTGGGATGTGCTGATTCTGGGCGTTGTATTTGCACTGGCTTTTTGTCCTTACAGCGGGGTGCTTTACTTTGGTATGCTGATCCCCATGACGGTTAGCAGTGCTTCGGGCTTGTATCTGCCCATTGTTTTTGCCATTGCCACCGGAATTCCGGTAATCATCTTCGCATGGCTGATTGCTTATACCGTTTCAGGGGTCGGGAAATTATATAACAACCTCAAAACATTTGAAATTTGGTTCAGAAGAGTCATATCTGTGTTGTTTATCGGTGTGGGCATTTACTACATTATTCTCATCTATTTCTAATTGACCAGGTTTCGCTATTGGCGAACGACAAAATTGTTTAACAATGGAAACAAATAAAGAATTCAAGATTCTGGCTTGGATTGCAGTTGTTTTTCTGTTTGCCTATTTTTTGCCTGTCGACAATGGCAGGTTTCAGGAAGCTGTTCTGGCGATGTTCGACCTAACCAAATGGTATGCCCGTGAACACGTGATTTTATGCCTGCTGCCCGCCTTTTTTATTGCCGGTGTGATTGCTGTTTTTGTGAGTCAGGGTGCCGTAATGAAATATTTTGGAGCGAGGGCAAAAAAATGGCTGGCTTACACCGTAGCGGCCGTTTCAGGAACCGTTCTGGCTGTTTGTAGTTGCACCATATTGCCTCTGTTTTCGAGTATTCACAAGCGGGGTGCAGGTCTGGGACCGGCCATTGCCTTTCTTTATTCAGGACCTGCCATTAACATTCTGGCCATTATACTTACCGCCAGAATTTTAGGATTCGAGATGGGTGTGGCAAGGGTTGTTGGTGCAGTGGTGTTTTCCGTGGCCATCGGTTCGTTTATGGCGCTCATTTATCGCAAAGAGGAAAAAGAAAAACGCATAGAGCAATTAAATTTCCCCATTATTGAGGAGAAAAGGCCCATGTGGCAAACCTCTTTGCATTTTTTTACACTGGTTTTAATTTTAGTTTTTGCCAACTGGGGACAACCAGCCGCCGGCGAAACCAGTGGAGCATGGTACTGGATTTGGTTTCATAAATGGCATATTACTTCCGTTTTTAGTCTGGTATTGGTTTACTCCCTGATATTTATTCTAAAAATCAAATGGCAATACGTAACACTGGTAGCCGTTGCCACGGCAATAGCCGCATTTGCCGGCAGTTCCCCGCTCATACCCGTTGTGGTTGCCATCGCCGGTTTAAGCATCATTACTTTAACCGATAAAAAAAATCCCGACAACAAAGAATGGACACTCTCCACATGGGATTTCACCAAACAAATTATGCCGTTACTGGCTGTCGGGGTATTGGTAGCAGGTTTTTTGCTGGGATCGACACACGACGACACAGCCATGGCGGGCATGATACCCAACGAATGGATAGTCAACCTGGTTGGAGGAAACTCGGTTTTTTCAAATTTTTTCGCTTCCATAGTCGGTGCATTTATGTATTTCGCCACGCTGACAGAAGTTCCCATCCTTCAAGGGTTGATAGCTGCCGGCATGGGGAAAGGACCGGCATTGGCCTTGTTATTGGCCGGACCATCGTTGTCGCTGCCCAACATGCTTGTGATCAGGGGGGTGATTGGAACACAAAAAACGTTGGTTTATGTCTCGCTGGTTGTGGTTATGGCCACCATTTCAGGGTTTATCTATGGAGCTTTGTTTTAAAATCAAAAATCATGACACCCAGTACAAATAGCAGTCTTGAAGCAGCCGACTTGCATCATATTTCAGGGAAAGATTACCTCAGTATGCCCGAAAATACTGTTATTTTAGATGTCAGGCCACTTTACGAATTGGGCAAGCTTTTCGATTCGGACCATGTTATTTACTGCCCTTACGACGAAATTGAAGCCAACCTGGAGTTGATTCCCAAAGACAGAGACGTTGTGGTAGCCGATTGCGTTGGTCTGCGAAGTAAAGAGGTGGCTGCTCTGCTTCAAAAAAAAGGATTTAATAACATTCACAACCTGGCTGGTGGCATTGTTGATTGGGAAAGGGACGGTTTACCGATCAATACCGATCAATCGCGCATTCTTACAGGCTCTTGCATGTGTCAGTTAAAAGTTAGAAACAAAAGGAATCGACGCATATAAGCAAAGCAATTTCTGTTGATTGATGGTTGTGGTTTTGTTAGTGGACTTAAAGTACCACCATAGCCTAAGCAAGAAAATAACAAGACGTTTGTATAAAGGCAGGGAATACCTCCTATAACAGATTTTTGATTCATCAAAACATGATAGACAGGAAAAAAATCTTTTCTTTACCTGGTTCCATGAGTACCCGGCCCAAAAAGAAACTAAAACCTCGATAAGCAGAACGTTAATTTGAGGTGCGATTATGCTGCGGGGTTGAGTATTTCAATCCCATTTTTCTTAATTTCGGCAACAACAGGGTTTGAAATATGAAAATCAGAAATTTTGAATGGATGAGGTTCTATTAATAAATCGTCATCACTGCGAAGCTGCATCAATTGAATTTGTAAATCAATAATATCATCCACCGTTTTAAACACGATAGCGATATCAATATCACTGTCAGGGTGATTTGTCCCTTTTGCAAATGATCCAAAAAGTATTGCACTTTCAATTTGAAACTTGTCACTAATCGAATCAATATACCTTTTAGCAATCTTTATAGCTTCGTTTTTATCCATTCCCTAAGAATTTTAATATTTGTAAACCATTTTATTGAATAATCAGGCGTACACTTTTTATAAAAGTCCTGCTTGTAGTCATCGTATCTTGCGTTTATATTAAAAGTTGATATTGTATCAAGCCATATTTTATGTTCATCTTCTATAGTCAAACCAGAAAGCTTTGCGAGTCTTCTTAAGTCATGTGTCATTGGGGCGTGCATGCCTGTCTTTTTTACAACAATCGATTTAAGTAACCTCTCAATTACAAGATGCCCAATGAATAAAGCCCAATGGAAATCTTTTGATTTTATTAAATTACTCATTGTTTCAAAGTCAGAATCTGATCTTGAAATCCAATGATTTGCAATTTTTTCAATATCAATTTTCTCATTTTCCATACATCAAAAATACATAATAATACATTTTGCTGAACAAAATCCCTTCGGGATAGCCTTTTTTAAAAGTGAATCTTTGCATCAGTTTACTTAATATGCCAGGATAAAAGTAAGCTTTTAATCTCAAAAGTGGTTTTTTTATGTTTACACAAAAGTTAAAATTATCATGGCAGATTATTTATCATTGCCTGCCAATTCTTGCTAAGACACCATACAACATCTCCATAATTCTCTGGAATTCAATAGAATAAATTCAAAACCGTCGATAAGTACGTAGAACTAAAATTCATCGGTATCAACGGGATGTAAAAGTCGGGACTGGGTGCTGCGCGCCGCTCAGAGTCCTATTTATTAGCGGTAGTTTTTTATTTCAAGTTTCGAGATTTCAGTTCTTTCTGTATTTCCTTTTCTAAAATTTTATTATTTGTCGAATTTCTAACTACGATATATGCCAATATCAAGGGGAAGAAAGTGAAAAATTCCAAACCATTTTTAACAGTACCATACATTGCAATTCCAATGGTAATCCCAATAATTGAAGCATCAATTATTTTATTGTTTTTTATTTTCTTTAATTTCTGTAAAAGTTCCTGGTCACTTAATTCTGTCAGGTTTTCAGTTTTCATATATCTATTTTTTTATTTTATTAAGTCAATAAAAATTCCCGTGCCAATTGCAATCAAGGTGAAAGTTAACATTCCGAGTAGGTATGCGAAAAATGCTTTTACATAGCTTAATGGCTTCCTCTTTTCAAAGAATTGTCCAATCGCATAAGTAGTATAGACAAGACCTATTATTGCACCGAATTGCATTAAATCAATATGAGTCAAACCCTGAACGATTCCAAACGCTGAATAGATTAACATTCCAATCCCCATCACGAAACAAAGGAGTATTATAATTTCAAAAAAGTTAAAAGGATATTTTCTAAAAAGGATTTTCAACCACAAACCAATAAAAATCGACATTATAATATTTGCATAACCGTAATTTCCTTGTACCCATTTGAAAATGATAAGAGTTGTAGATTCTTTATCGTCCGAATAACTTACATAACCATCTTCAAAGTGAAAAATACTAACCAATATTGTATATATCAATGAAGTAATCAGGATAAACATGATCGGTTTTACAAGACGATTTCTGTCTTCTGAAATAAATGCTCTGATATTTTGTCCCGGTCTTATCAGTAATTCTTTTATTGTGTATAAAATTCCTTTTTGAAAATTTAAAACACTTCCAATTTCAGATAATATATAACGACCATTTATCCTTTCTAATTTCTGTGGATGTCCGCAATTAGGGCAATAATTGCCTTCAAATTCACTACCGCATTTTTTACAGATATCCATCGGTTTTTATGTTTTTGTCAATCATTTAGAACTTTAAATTTCAATATTTACGCGGCTTACCATAAATTACCGCTAACGATGGCTATAAACCCAGTGCGTATTGATTACCTTAAAGTTTTCGGTTTTATTCATAGCCAAAATAAATTTTTTGTCTGCAATTTAGTGAAATTATCCATAGCCGAAAATTTATTTTCGGCGGGGTTAATGAATGAAAACACGCTTAAAATAACCAAGTTGCAGCATTGAGTTTATAGCGGGTTGTGTTGCGTTATTACTCTATCATACTCTTTATTTCTTCCATAATAGTCAACCTGTCAGCTGATTCAGTTTGTAATATCGAAAGAACCAAATTAAAATAAGCATCATTTTTTGTGTTAATGTCACAGAGATTTGCTACATTGGAATTAGCTTGCATTCCTTTATTATTGAAAACTTTTAGAATTCCATAGTAGTCTCTTTCTTGAAGAAGTTTATCGAATTCTTTGATAATTGAATCATAAACCCCTTTAAAGTCTTGGCTATTCCAAAACTGGTCTAATTCTTTTTTTAGTTCATCTATCGTCTTGGAATCCTTATTGTTTGTAACTGTTTTAAAAATCCTTTCAACTCTTGAAATTGTATGTTCTGTAGCTTGCCGCTCCTTTTGTGAATTAAAAAATTGTAAAATGTTACCCTTTACAGTCTCAAATACTACATCCGCATCCTTATTCATGTACCTCGCAACCGCTTTAATTATGGATTCAAGTAGTAGGAAGTTTTCAATTTCCGCAACTTTTGCTACCCATATATTAGCATCATTTATATGCTCAATTTCTTCATCAGTTCTTCGGTCTCTATCAATTAAACCAACTGCTTTTATATTATGAAAACCATTCAAATCATTAAATGCTTTTGTTGATGAAAAAACCTTCTCACAGCTCCCTAGCGGTTTTATTGTAAAATCATTATAAATATTCTCCAGAAATTTTTTATCAACACTATTATTCTCACCTTCGAAAAAAAGAATTGGTTTTCTACTACCAAGAATTTCCAAATAAACTTGTTCGGGTATTGTATCATTTGCAGGAAGAATCTCATAATCCCATATATTTTCACCTTCGTAGGATTTTGCCCAAATTTTAATTGAATCATGCCTTGATGTTGCAAAGTCTAGATCATGAGTTAGATATATAAAGGTACAATCTGGTCTTTCGTTTTCAATAGCATCCCATAACCTAATACTTATAGATTTATGCAAATGCAATTCGGGTTCATCAATGATTATTATAGAATTCTCTTTGCTGCAAATAACTTCTCCGATAAAATAAAATATAACTCTTTCGCCATCACTCATTTGAGCTGAATTGTACTTATCATTAGGTTGTTTATTGATTGAGTAAGTCTCAATAATTCCTGCTCTTTTAATAAGCTTTCTATGAGGTAATACTATTTCCCAAAGAGCTTGTATCCTATCTAATTTTGTGATTGGTCGTTCAATTTCTCCTTCTTTAAATCTTAAAGATTCTTCGTACTCCTCTGTGTGCAATAAAACCATAAGTTTTTCGAAGTCATTAAGTAGAGAGATATTAAAATCATTTTGCCATCGACCAAGCCTTTTTCCATGTTGCTTTAACCAATTTGGGTCTTCATTGTCCCTACCATACCAAAATTCATTTTGAGCTTGTTCTATTGATTTTGGACTTACTTGTTTTGGCATGGATAAAGACTTTTGTGCAGAGATTCGTAAAGTATTATCTAAATGCTCTTCCTCTATCTTTGAACCAATTCTAGTTTTACCTGAACCATTTGCACCTATAATTACAATGCTACTTGAATCAACTTCTATCCCGTCTTGAACTCCTTGTTTTGGTGGTAATATTATTCTCATTTTTTGCCTAGATTTAGGTTCATTTTAATGCAACACAACTACGTGCTAACTACCATACTATTCCGTTTATTTCCGCTATATAGGTTATAAAGGTACAGCGGATGTAGTTCCTTTTGGTAGTTATTTAATTTCATTCTCAATACATTATTCGATTTCAATCGTTTATAATTAGTTAAATCGGTTTCTTTCTTCCTCTTGTAAATGGATCATCGGGTGTTTGGTGGGGTAAATCTAGGAATTAATTGTATTGGTTTGATTTTTAGAGTCAATCTTTTGGTAATTTTTTTTTGGAAGGATGGGACACAATGGAGATTCATCCTACTTTTAGAAGTGGTTCTTACCTCAAATCATCCGGGTATCAAATTATTTACACCATTCCCCATATCAGCATCAACACCAAAAAAAACCTGAAATTCTCCTTCCATGCCGAAATACCCGCTTACAGAGATTATAACGGCATACAACCGGGAAACAAAATGGCCATTTCTGCACGTGTGACCTTTCCGATTATTATTCAATAAACGCAGATCGGGAGCAGTAATTTAAAAGCAAAAAGCCATAAAATACTGAAAACAAACGAAATAATTGAACTCATAAAAATCCTTTAAAAAAATTACTTCTCTTTTGGATTTTATATAAAACAATGTCGTATGTTTGCAACATTAGAAATAAGAACAATATGAATAAATCAGAAAAATTTGATGATCATCTTCAGGAACTGGCCCGCTTTGCCAAAGCCATTTCGCATCCCGCCCGACTATCCATTCTTAAATACCTGGCCGAAACCAAAACTTGTATCTCCGGCGACATTTCAGATTTTCTTCCGTTAAGCAGGACAACAGTTTCACAACACCTGAAAGAACTACGCGACTTAGGTCTCATCCAGGGCACGATCGATGGGCTTAAAGTAAATTATTGCCTGTGTAGTTCAACAATCGACAAGAACTTGCAAATCTTCGACAGTTTCTTTGAACCCATCAAATTGCTTCATATCGACTGCTCTTTAGATAATCATACAAATCAAAATAATTGCTAAATACCTGAACCCGCTTATATGAAAGTATTAATTCTATGCACAGGCAACAGTTGCCGCAGCCAAATGGCACATGGTTTTTTACAGAGTTTCGATAAAAACATCACTGTTTGTTCGGCTGGTACAGAACCCGCGAAACAGGTGAATCAAACTGCTGTTAAAGTAATGAAAGAAGTTGGAGTTGACATCAGCCACCATGCTCCAAAAAAGGTTGACGAGTACCTAAAGGATGAATGGGACTATGTGATCACCGTATGCGACCATGCCCATGAAACGTGCCCTTTATTTATGGGAAAGGTGAAGCACCGCTTACACATTGGTTTTGAAGATCCGTCACATGCAACAGGTTCGGATGAATTTATTCTAAGTGAATTTCACAGGGTACGCGACCAGATAAAAAATGAATTTTACAAACTATATCTGGACCAGCTACAACCTCAACTTTAACTCGTAAAACAGATAAATAAATATTTTTAAAAATAGTACATCATCAAATATTCACATTTTCAAATAATTTATTATTATGAACGCAGAAGATTTAAAACTGGTAGTAAAAGAAAAATACGGGGCCATTGCCAATCAAAGTTTGAATATGGCTCCCTCATCATGTTGTAGCTCATCGGGATGTTGCGGTGATATGGAAATCAGCATGATTGGAGATGAATACAACCATATTGAAGGACATAATCCTGATGCAGATTTGGGGCTGGGCTGTGGTATCCCTACACAATTCGCTGCAATAAAAAAAGGCGACCATGTTCTTGACCTGGGTAGTGGTGCAGGTAACGATTGCTTTGTGGCCCGCGCCATTGTTGGCGAAACAGGCAAGGTAACCGGTCTTGATTTCACCTATGCCATGGTTGCAAAAGCAATCGAAAACAACAAGAAACTCGGGTTTACCAATGTTGAGTTTGTGAAGGGCGATATTGAGGAAATGCCTTTGCCCGATAATACATTCGATGTGATCGTTTCGAATTGCGTACTGAACCTTGTTCCCGATAAGAACAAAGCTTTTACCCAGATGCTTCGGGTTTTAAAGCCTGATGGCCATTTCTGTGTTTCCGATGTGGTTATTAAAGGCAGTTTACCTGAAATACTCCGTAAAGATGCTGAAATGTACGCAGGTTGTGTATCAGGTGCCATTGAAATGGACGAATACCTCGAAATTATAAACAAACAAGGTTTTAAAAATGTAACCGTCCATAAGCAAAAAGAAATTGAAATCCCTGTTGAAGTTCTTGAAAACTATCTGTCAAAGGATGAAATTACCAGTTTCAAGAATGGTGATACCGGTATTTTCAGCATTACGGTATCGGGTTATAAAATTTAATTATCCGGTTATTTCATTTTCAAATTGTCTAATTGTCTCATTTTCAAACCAAAATTATGAGTAAAATACAAGGAATCTCGTTTTTCGACCGCTACCTAAGCTTATGGGTGGCCATTTGCATTATTCTAGGGATTGCTTTAGGCAAGCTGGTACCCATCGTGCCTGAAACATTAGGTAAGTTGGAGTATGCCAATGTTTCCATTCCAATCGCGGTCCTTATCTGGATCATGATTTTTCCCATGATGCTAAAAATTGACTTTACCAGTATTGTGAATGCTGTGAAAATGCCTAAAGGATTGACTGTTACGCTTGTAGTAAACTGGTTAATCAAACCTTTTACCATGTTTGGCATTGCGTATTTGTTTTTTTATGTCATTTTTAAAGCGTTTATTCCTGCTGACCTTGCAAAAGAATATTTGGCCGGGGCCGTGCTGCTTGGAGCTGCGCCCTGCACGGCCATGGTGTTTGTGTGGAGCCACCTTACCAAAGGAAATCCGGCCTATACCTTGGTTCAGGTTGCGATTAATGATTTGATCATTTTAGTGGCTTTTATTCCAATTGTCACCTTCCTTTTGGATGTAAGTGGCATCACAATTCCATGGGATACACTCATACTATCGGTAGTACTTTTCGTAGTGATACCTCTTGTTCTGGCAATGTTTACACGTCATACATTAATCAAGCGTAAAGGAATTGATTATTTCGAGAAGGTTTTCCTGAAGAAATTTACCAGTACCACTATTACGGGTTTACTGCTAACGCTTATCATTATCTTCTCTTTCCAAGGGGATGTTATTTTCAAAAACCCATTTAGTATTCTACTAATCGCCATACCGCTTATCATTCAGACCTTTTTTATATTTTTTATCGCTTATGGCTGGGCATTTAAGTGGAAACTACCTCACAACATTGCGGCTCCGGCTGCCATGATTGGTGCCAGCAACTTTTTTGAACTATCTGTTGCCGTGGCCATTGTATTATTTGGGTTAAATTCAGGCGCTACACTTGCAACGGTGGTGGGTGTTCTGGTTGAAGTTCCGGTAATGCTGACGTTGGTCAGAATCGCCAATAGAACCAGCGGTAGATTTAAGCAGAATGTGGTATAATACATTGTAAACGTATTACTTCAAATTGTTGCTTTTTAACCAGGCAGCTCTATTTAATATCGGTTTTCACTCTCATATGCTCAACGTTTGGTGTCCAGCCAAATTAAAACCAATTTGTTTCTTTACACTAACCCATAACGGGCAGCATATGCTTTGTGGCGGACTTTAAAAGACAAATCTTTCTGTCCACGATGATTAATATTTGGAACTAAAATACTCATTTTCATAACGTAACCCGCCATAAAGTATATGCATTGTTACCGCCTGGTGTTAATTGTCTATCGTCATTTTTTCTTTTTCGTACCTTTTATAAGTTTTTTCTCATCTCCGTCAAGTTTTCGTTGAAGTTTCTTAACATCATCGGCAGGAGACAAATTTTCTGGCACTATTCCTCTTTGTGTAAGCATATTTCTTACAGCTAAATTGTTGTCGATGTGTTCTTTTTCAATTTTAGTTTGTCCTATCAGATTTTTACTTTGGGTATTTAACCCTGTCATTTCTGCTGCAAGGTCTTTGGCTTTAATACTAATGGTAGGCAAAAAATCTGCAACTGGTCTGTTTAAAGGCACACCCATTTTCCGTTTTAGCATTTGAGTATTTAACCTAAAAAGAGCTTGGTCGTCTTTACTTCTGATAATCGCAAAACCCTGACTGTCAACACCTCTTTCATACAATATTCCTGAAAGTTGTTTTTCGGTCTGACTTAGTTTTTCGCGTGCTTTTATTCGTTCAAATTCCAATAACCGTTGTTCAACCAATTCGGCTCTACGTGTTTGCACTGCAAAATAGTTTTGAGCAAAGGCTATTTCTTCTTTACGACTGTCTCCATTTTGAGCAATTAGATAACAGGCATAGCGAGTTAATAAAATATCATCTATCTCTTTTTCAGCCCCTTTTGGCATTGGTATCGTTTTCCTGACGTCAGGAAAATGATAATCCACCTCTTCACCTGCATTTTTACAGGCATCCTTCGCTTTTTGAATTACTTTGTCAAAGTTTTCCCATTTACTATACCCTAACAATGTTTGTAATTCTCTTGCACTCCAACATTCAACACCTTCTAATTCTGAAGCTGCAGCTTCAAATTGTGAGAACAAATTTTTAATTTCGTCAGATTTCATTTAGCTCTATTTTTACTCCCCAAATTTATCAATTTCCAATTGGATGACAGATAGTATCAAGTTTATTTCTGCATTTTTATTACGAATAGTTCACTGTGTCTGTCTCAGTACACTTGGCGGTAACATCCGTACAACGCCAATTGTCGCTATGCCTTTTTTATATGCTTCGTTGTTAAAATTTCTTTTAGTATTCATTTAGTCTCATTATCACTATATTATCCAATCATACCCCCTTATTATTCTGTAAATCGGTTTCTTTCTTCCTCTTGTAAATGGATCATCGGGTGTTTGGTGGGGTAAATCTAAGAATTAATTGTATTGGTTTGGTTTTTAGAGTAAATCTGTTAGTAATTTATTTTTGGGGCGACGGGGAGGTATTGAGATTGATCCTACTCAGATGTGATAACCTTCCAGGATTTTTTCAACCTGGAAGGTTGAAGTATTTTCGAATGTCGACCTCGAAAACTTTCGGGGTCAAACTTCATTATTCCACGCCAGAGGCGGGCAGGCGTTAATCGATATTCGATAGCTTGACTGCCGGAGGCAGTTCGATCTCTAAGCCTTTTTTAACATTGAATTACCTCCATGCCTACAGAAGGTTTACCTACCCGTGGTAGGTAAATTGGCAAATAAAACGGTGGGTGAACCTGCCGGCATGAAGGAGTAAATTAACTTAACACATAATTTTTTGCCAGTACTGTAAATGCTTGAATCTGTTCCTTTACCCATTTCCGGTTTTGTTTTAGTTCCTTCGCCATCAATTTGGCAACCACAGGAGCAACTTCGATGGCGACTCTGGCATCCAGAATTAAGAGTCGTGTCCGCCGCGACAGAAAGTCCTCCACCGTGCGGGCCATTTCATGCCTTACAGACCAGATTATTTCTCCAAAAACAATTTCATGATCAGGATGTAACCGCTGGCTATACATTTCCTTTTCGCTTAGCAACCTCTTTATCCGAATGGCATCGGAACCATACCAACTTAGTGGTCCAAATATTTTTGAGTGGTGGTGACAGCCATGAATCTGCAGGTTTGCACTTACCGAATCACTCTTAGGTAAATCCGCGTTGTCTATGGCCTGTGCGATGACATCTTCTGCCATTTTCCGGTAGGTAGTCCATTTTCCACCTGCAATCGAAATCAATCCGCTCTTTGAAGCGGTTATGGAGTGATCGCGCGAAATGGAGGATGTATCTTCCTCATTTTTAATATCTAATACCAAAGGTCGCAGACCTGCAAAAACGCTTTTCACATCACTTCTTTTTGGATCTTTGGTCAGGTATCGGGCTGCATGAATTAACAGGAAATCAATTTCGCTTTCAAGCGGAACGGGTTCCAAAGGATATTCCTTCACGAATGTATCGGTAGTGCCAACCAATGTTCTGTTGTACCAGGGGACGGCAAATAACACCCTTCCATCGTCGGTATGCGGTACCATGATGCCGGTACTACCGGGAAGAAATGACTGATCCAGCACCAAATGCACCCCCTGACTGCTGGTCATCATGTCTTTTGAATTCGGGTCATCCATCTTCCGAACCACATCTGTAAAAACCCCTGTGGCATTGATAACAACCTTGCTTTTCAAGAAATAATGCCTGCCTGATTCCAAATCCTGTACTTCAACTCCGGCGGTTTGGTCATTTTCTTTAATTAATGAAACCGCTTTCACATAATTGAGCATGGTTGCACCTTGTTCAACAGCCGTTTGCACCAGATTTATCAGTAGCCTTGAATCGTCGAATTGTCCATCATGGTAAACAACTCCACCCCTGAGGCCTTCCGTTTCGATGGTAGGCAGATATCTGAGAGTTTCGTCTTTGTTCAGATTTTTCGAAGCGCCAAACCCTTCCTTTCCTGCAAGCATATCGTACAATTTCAGGCCAATTCCATAAAATGGACCCTCCCACCAATCGTAAACCGGCACCACAAAAGGCAGATCGTGCACCAGGTGTGGTGCATTCCGGCGCATCACCCCTCTTTCCTTTAATGCTTCCATCACCAACGGAACATTCCCCTGTTGCAGATAACGTACCCCTCCATGGGCCAGTTTGGTACTCCGACTGGAAGTAGCTTTACCAAAGTCCGATTGCTCCACCAAAACGACTTTATATCCGCGGGAAGCGGCTTCCACAGCGGCTCCCACTCCGGTGGCACCTCCTCCGATAATGGCAATGTCCCATTGCTGTTCTGAAACCGCAATCTCAGAAATCATGCTATTTCGTTCCATATAACTTCTTTAACTCTGAAAATAGTTCTTTTACCACCTGCCCTAACTTGTTAAATTCAAAAACCACTTTTTGTTTAAACGTAAGCCTCTCTGATTGAATAAACTCATCAAGCGCTTTTGAAAATTCTGGCGTCCTCAAGTATCCAAAAACCTTGTGTGGATTTCGTTTACCGTTGATTTCGTAATTATTAATAACAAGATTATCAACCGCTTTAACTCCAAAACGGTTGCTTTCGAAGTCGTCGTCCAGCTTGTAGTTGAGGGTGATTTTATCCAGAATATCCGAAAAATTATACCAGTGTTTACTCACCGCTTCGGGCGTTACCATGCGTTGAACGTTGGGTAAGGCCCGCTTTTGTTCGGCGGCTATTTTGCTCATCACCACAGGAAGTCCGAGTGGTGAACCCATGGTAACAAAGGTGTGTACCGGAATATGAGGGGTGTGAAAGCTCAGTACATCAAAGGCGATAATCGATCCCATGGAATGGCTGACGAGCATGATCTGATCCTTTTTATATTTTTCCAATACCCGTATTAATCTACCTTTAATCAGATCTTTGACCTTGCACAGATATTCATTTTCCGGTGTACAATCTTCAGTATAATATACTTCTAAATCATGGAAGAACTTTCTGACCACCACATCTGTGATAAAACTGTAGTTGAGGCTATAATCTTTGTTCAGAAAAATGCGATTCATTTGTTGAGACAAATAATCCACCATCTTTCGTCTTATTTCATGATTATCCACCGGGAAAACTTTAGAAGCTTGCTTATATTTCTCTTTCAGAAATAGTGGATTTTCTTCGTCTTTCTCATACTCATCGAGGGGTTTTTCATGGAGTACATCCGCCCAATAAACCAATTCAAATTTGGGAAGAACTTCCGGATAGCGATTGGTTTTAAGTCCTTCCATCATGGCCAGTTTCCACCAGTGCTCCAGCACTTTTTTGGGTGGCTTATTACCCAATCCATGAATTCCGATAATCACATTTGCCATGGTTTGTCTTTTATTGCTTTTTCGTTAGTTCTTCTGTCAGCCAGCCGGCTTTGTCGGTGGTAATGCCATCGACTCCGTTTTGCAACAGCCATTTTGCTTTTTCAGGATCGTTTACTGTCCAGGTATAGATGAGCAATCCTGCATTTTTAAAAGCAGAAATAAAATCGCCGTTCAGCACCCTGCCGGCCCAAACATCCACACCATCCAGATGAAACCTGTTAATTTTTTTGATGATGTGCTTTTTATTATTCCACAACATCCACCGTGGCCGGGAATAATCCAGATCGAGCAACCAAAGCATCTTGTATTCAGGCATGAGTTGTTTTGCCTTTTTCAGGATTTGCACATCAAAGGCAATGAGTTCGATTTGTGCAGATTCCAACCCCGATTTCGACAACTCTTGCGTTAGCCTGTCCAGAATGTGAGAATTGCTTTTTATTTCGATAATTATTTTACCATCTTTCGGTACTGTAGAAAGCACTTCTCTTAATGTGGGAATACGTTCCTCTGCCCATTTTGGATCTTTAAATGAACCAAAATCCAGTTGTTTCAGCTCCGACAGGGTTGTTTTTTGTATTGCTAATTTCTTTCCGGAGATTCTGAAAGTATCCGGATCATGAATTACAACGATTTGATGATCGATCGTCAGCTGAATATCTATTTCAACGGCTTTCACCTTTCGTCGCCAGGCAAGATTAATGGACGCCAGCGTATTTTCAGGTGCATCAAACGATTCGCCTCTGTGGGCTATGATGTAATTTTTGATCACAATAGTTTATGTTCACAAATTCAGCAAACTGTTACCCGAAAACCGGATAAATAAAGCCGCCGAAAATGCACCCCAAATATAGTGTTTTCGATAAATTTTGGGCGAAATAAACGGGATCAGAAACAATTAGTACCGATACGCTATTGAATTTACATTCATTCCCGCACCTACAGAGGCCAATAGGATTAAATCCCCTTTATTCAATTGGTGCGATGGATCACAATTTCCTTTTCGCACACGGTCGAACAAAGTAGGAACTGTTGCCACCGAGCTGTTTCCGAACAGGTGAATGCTCATGGGCATGATATTTTCCGGGACCTCACGCACCTGATATAGACGGTACAAGCGTTTGATGATTTCAAAATCCATTTTTTCGTTGGCCTGATGAATAAAAATCTTTTTCACCTCATGGATGTCTGTTCCGGCATTATCCAAACAGGCTTTCATGGCCTTGGGTACGTTGTTTAATGCAAATTCATAGATTTTCCGTCCATGCATTTTCATATAGCGAACCTTTGGATCGGATTCATCGATGTTGCTTTTACCAAGAAAAAGATAGAAAGCTTCATCTCTGGTGTACGACCCATATTCCATCCCAACGATACCTTCTTTTTTATCACTTTCAACTGCTTCCACAACACAGGCTCCAGAGCCATCGGCATAAATCATCGAATCGCGGTCGTGCATATCCAGCACCCGCGACAGGGTTTCGGCGGCAATCACCAGACATTTTCTGGCCATACCAGCCTGAATAAAGGCATAAGCCTGAATGATCCCCTGCACCCATCCCGGACAACCAAAAAGGATGTCATAAGCCACACAGGACGGGTTTTGGATACCCAATGAGTTTTTAATCCTCGAAGCCAAACTAGGCAATATATCCGTCTGGATTGTTCCCTTGCGAACATCTCCAAAATTATGGGCCACGATAATCTGGTCGAGGGTTTCCGGATCGATGCCGGCATCTTCGATGGCCAATCTGGCCGAAATAGCGCCCATATCCGAAGCCACCATGGTTTCATCAGCATAGCGGCGTTCGCGGATACCGGTGATGGCCCTGAATTTCTCTGCGATTTCTTCGTGAGAAATATCAAATGGTGTTCCACCAAATTCATAAAATTTGTTTTTTGCAAAGTCCTCATTCGTAACGATATTCGAAGGCACAAAACTCC
>JAUYGX010000150.1 GCA_030690365.1 Bacteroidales bacterium
AGAATTAATGGGAAGGAATCTCAAGAGGAAATTTTGCCACAGGAGAATTGAAAACCACCAGGGTTTTGTTTTGGCCAGCCACAATAACCGATAAGAAGCACCCATCATTTATTGAAAACTCTATTACCAATTGCATACAGCCAGCATCCTGCAATCGTACATCGGATGCTGCTCAGAAAACCCATCAAAGGTAGTGTTACAACTGATTAAAAACAAGTTAAAATGATTAATAATCGGAGTTCGGTAAAGTCTTCAACAACCCTCTCAGGGTTTTGAACCCTGAGAGGGTTATGTTGCTATTTTACCGACTCCTCAATAATGGCAATCTCCTCCGGGGTGAGTTCGTATAGCTGGTAAACCAGTTGGGCTATTTGGGATTGGAAAGTGGAGACAAACTTGAGTTAAGCAAAGTCAAATCCCCAAAACACATGGTTGTCATTTCGACCGCAGGGAGAAATCTCCCGGGCACAAGAGCATCTCCTTTCCTGGGGAAATCCTGCCTACGGCAGGTAGGTCTCCCTGCGGTGCTAATGACAACTTTTTGTAAAATGCTGTATATTAGGTTGGTGAAAAATGGAGGTTATCAATTCCTGGGGGATCTCTCATCCGCAAAAGCGGATTTCGATATGACAGGTCGGTGCTTTGGGTTTTGTCATCATACTATGTGCCCCGATGGCCATCGGGGCCTTTTCCGGGGGAGTTGTTTCTCAAAATGACAGGGTATTGTTTTCTGGTTTGGTACCGATTTAATGATGACAGCATTTTTCTTCAGAACAAAGCCTGTGAAGGATATTATTTCTTATTTCACCGACTCCTCAATAATGGCAATATCCTCAGGAGTTAAACCATAAAACCGGTAAACCAGTTGGTCGATTTGGATTCGAGGGGGGGGGGTGGTAAGTCTGTCATTATGTTTTGCGCTATCGCTAAACTACAATTATACAGCAGCTTAGGAAATAGTTAACTAATCCTGATTTTAACCAGAATAGAAAGGCCTGAAACACACAATAACTGATGTTTTAGTAGCCCACGGTTTGCTTCATTTTGTGGAGCATGGCCATAATGGCTTTTGCTTCAGCCATATTCAGTGTATGATCATTGGGATACAATGTGCTTTCTGAAACAACCATCCAATCAGTCTCAGGGTCGTAAACAGCTATGGTAAGGTAACCTAAATGGCTTCCGGTATGACCATAGCCAAGACCCTCAAAATATTCAATACCAAGACCGTATGATTCATTGGATACCGGACATTCGGTCATCCTTGACACCTGCTGCATATTGAGTCCTGATTTGCCCGAGATCAGTCGGCTAAAAAATTCGGCCAAATCCCTGAAGTTGCTCACCATATTGCCTTCTCCCATGGCCCACGACATATTGAAGTTGGTAACATCAATATTGAAATCATTTAAATACAAGTACCCATGCAGGTAGGGTGCGGCAAGCGTTGTGTCTGTACCCAGGTTAGGGAGGAAAGTCTCGCTCAGATCGTTCTTCGTCAGTATCTCGTCGTGAATAAAGTCCTGGCAGCTTTTTCCGCTAACCCTTTCGATAATTTTGGCCAAGAGGGTATAATTTCCATTGCTGTAGTGGTATTCGGTTCCGGGAGGGCCATAGGTAAGCTGGTGATGCGAAATCAGGTAGCCAAGTTCATCAAGCGAAAACTGGTGATAGCGGTCAACCTGAGTAATTACTGCCAAACTATAGACCTGACCGGCATACCAGGCATCAACTGTTGCCGGAACGACTGAGTTCACCTGATCGAAAACATTGGCCCGATGGTCAAGGAGTTGCCTGATGGTAATCAGGTCTTTGTAGGGAATTTGGTAACAACTGTCATCGGGCAGATAGGGCTGCGAAGTACCGGGAATCAGGTGGCTGATGGTATCGTCAATTCGCAATTTACCGTCCTGATCGAGCAGCATAATGGCTGTTGCTGTTAAGGTCTTTGTCAGGCTGGCGGCCCTGAAGTGCGCATCGGGACCTGCTCCTTCATCAAGGTTTTTCGAGACAAAATAGCTGCCCTGGGGACAGACAATGTAAACACCCAGCCCGCCACTTGCCTGAGGCACCTGGCTGACAAACGATGCCCATGTTGTGTCGAGCGCATACTGCAACTGTTGGGTGTAGTCGGTATGGTCTGCAGGATTATTTTTCTTACAGGACCATACAAGCAGTAGCATTGCTACAATTAAAATACCTTTAGTTTTCATGATGTGAATTGTTTTTTGAAAATCTTTTCAAGCCAGAATTAATGGGAAGGAATCTCAAGAGGAAATTTTGCCACAGGAGAATTGAAAACCACCAGGGTTTTGTTTTGGCCAGCCACAATAACCGATAAGAAGCACCCATCATTTATTGAAAACTCTATTACCAATTGCATAC
>JAUYGX010000002.1 GCA_030690365.1 Bacteroidales bacterium
GGGATCCAGCAATTGATAACAAATATCTGGATTTCCGTCTTATGGCTTGGAAACACGCAACAATACACATCAGGGGGTGCTCTTGGGCTCGGATATTTATGGGCAATCAAGTAAAGGTCGTATTTTTTATTTATCTGCCGATCATTTAAGGAATGCTTCAGGCAATGGCTTGTCTGCAAATCAACCAATCCAAGTTGTTGATGATTATTCGAGTAACAACTTGGGAACAAATATTACTTCAACCGGCGATTTGGATGGAGATGGTATTAACGACTTTTCCGTTTCTGCTATCAATGCTCCCACAGGCCAAGCCAACGGGTATATTCATTTTTTTCTTTCCCAACAAAATTAAAATAATCCTCCGGAATAAAAGTAAGTGGCACTTTATTGCATTACGGGCTAATTTCATTAGGGTTACCACAACCGAGGACGTAATCAATCAGGATGGGGATTGTTCATTACAGAAAGCCTTAGAGGCGGTCGAATCGGGATGTCTTGGTGGTTTCGCAGGGGAATATTTACATGGTGGGTGAGGCGTTAAACCAGTGGGGGGATCGTGAGGTATTATTTGATTGAATGAAAATGGAGTTGACCATCCTTACTGCCAACAAAATACTTGGTTGCCGGAGGGATTTCGATGATCAAATCAGGAAACAAATCAAAATCCATCCACCAGTAAGAAATGCGGGCGGGAGGGACATCCATCAGGGTATCATAATCAAAGTAGGAATCCAGACTGGTCCCTGGCTGGCCATCCACAGAAACCATCAGGGTTACTGGCCCGTCGTCGCCACTTCCTTTTCCGGGTACCCTGTTAACCTCTATGGTGACCGTATGGACCCCCACCCTATATTCATGAGTTTGTGCCTTATTAAACGGAGGGGGAATCCGTGTATTAAAACAACCCTTCTTGGCCGACAGGACCAGACTGAACAACAAAAACAAGAGTAGGAGAATTTTTTTCATAAAAAACCCCGGTGCAGGCACCCAATGCTATTTCTACCTAGTAGCTGGATCTAATTGATGAATCCATTCATCAGGACTCATAACCCGAATATCTGTAAGAGAACTAAAATCAGAGTCTAAAGTTATCAATGTAAATTCATTTTTCTTGGCTACATAGTATTGAAGGGTATCATCAAAATCCATCGAACCTTGGTGAGATAAAAGGCTAATTTTTTTTTCTTCTTCCAGAATAGTAGAATAAATAGTCAAGTAAGGATGGGTTTGGCAGAATTCTAAAAAATCAATCACCTGTTTTTTTTTACCACGATGGCTTAAAATAGCCGCTATGGCATGAATACTAAAATGAGTTACCCAGCCAGGAGAGTTGACTGAAAGGTGGGTGATCACCTCT